>DATKEY010000183.1:0-2560 GCA_035544475.1 Candidatus Dormiibacterota bacterium
CTCGCCGCATTGATGACGGCGACCGCAGCCTTGTCCACCGGTCGCCGCTCGACCCTCGCGTGCAGCGCCTCCCGGACCGCGACGCGAAGCCGGTCGAGCGCCCCCATGTCGCCGGCCGGGCCGATCGCGGCCTCCGGGAGACGGCCGGCCATGGCCGCCACCCACAACGCCGCCCCCGCCGCGTCGGCGAGCCCGTCGACCCCCCTGCCACGAAGCGCGTAGAGGGTGTTGTGGAACTCCACGGCGAGCGGCTCCTCCCCCACAGGTCCCGGATAACGCGTCATCGCCCCTAACGGTATCACGGGTTGACAAGCGTTATCCAACCGGGTAGGCTGCGGCCATCCCTAACGGTTACAGATAGGTAGATACGTTATGAATCCCACCGCCGGCCGGATCCTCAGCCTCAACGTCGGCGGGCCGCGAACGGTCGTCTGGAATGGCAATCCCGTGGTCACGAGCATCTGGAAAAACCCGGTCACCGGCCGTCGCGCCGTCTCTGCGACCAACGTCGAGGGCGACCGGCAGTCGGATCTCCGCGTGCATGGGGGGCCGGACAAGGCCGTGTACGTGTACGCGGCGGAGGACATCGACTGGTGGGAGGGTCAACTCGGACGCACGCTTCGACCCGGGGTGTTCGGCGAGAACCTCACGGTGGAGACGCCGCACCCGCTCGGCGACTCGCTCCTCGGCGACCGCTGGGCGATCGGCTCGGCGCTCTTCGAGGTCTCCCAGCCCCGCCTTCCCTGCCACAAGCTCGGCATCCGGATGGGGGACATGGCCTTCATCCGCCGGTTCGCGCACGCAGGGCGATTCGGCCTCTACCTCAGGGTCATCCGCCCTGGCGACATCGGCGCCGGCGACAGCATCACCGTCGTCGACCGGCCCGCGCATCGAGTCTCCGTCGACCTCGTGGCGCGCACCTTCCTCGTCGACCGGTCGCGTGCCGGCGAGCTGCTCGCCGCCCCGCAGCTCCCGGAGCCGTGGCGCGACTGGGTGCGTGAGCAGGTGGCGACACCCGCGACGCTCAGCGCCGGCGCGATCCCAACCGCGCAGAGCGATCGCGACGCACCCGTGATCTGAGGCCCCGGTCGGGGCCGGGGATCACTTGCCGGGCGCGGAGAAGATCATCGGCTGGGTGGTCGCCGCGGGATGCGACTGCCCCGCACCACCTCCGCAGGCGGCCAGAACGGCGGTCAGCGCCATTCCCACGACCGCCATCACCAATGTCCGCTTTCCCACGTCACAGTCTCCGTGCCCGCCCTTCTCGTCCGTCGACGACTGGAACGGACTGCATGGACCGATCTTGCGGTGACCCCGCCTTCAGGGCTCGATCGCCGCGTAGGCCGCGTCGTAGAAGTCGGTGAAGAGCGCGGGGGGCTCGGGTGAGGTCATCTCGCGCTGGGTGAGCAGGATGCCGGTGAGGCCACGCACCGGATCGCTGCGCCAGGTGGTGCCGGTGCCGCCGTCCCATCCGAACCCCCACGGGACCGGAGGCTCGCCCGCGATCGGGCCGGGAGCGGCCATCCCGTATCCCCAGCCGCCGTGCTCGCCGAGGAAGAGCGTCGCGGACGCCCGCTGCTCGGCGGTCAGGTGGTCCCGGGTCATGGCCGCCACCGAGGCGGCCGACAGCACGGGCTCACCGCCGGCGAGCAGCATCGACACGAACGCCCACAGGTCGTCGAGCGTGGAGACGAGCATGCCGGCGGCGTTCGCCATCGCCGGCGGCTCGTTCCACCAGCCTCCCACCGACGGGTCGCGCAGGCGGAGTCCACCGGACGCACCGTCCGGCGTGTAGGCGGTCGTGAACCGCGACTGCGCGTGCGCGGGGACACTGAACGCGGTATCGACCATGCCGAGGGGCTCGAAGAGCCGGGAGCGCAGGAACTCCTCGAGCGGCAGGCCGGTCGCCCGCTCCATGAGGACGCCGAGCACCTGGGCACCGGTGTTGTACAGCCATCCGTCACCCGGCTGGTGCATGAGGGGCAGGGTCGCGAATCGGGCGATCCACTCGTCCGAGGTCAGCTGCGGCGGCGGCCAGGGCGGCCCGAGGGTCATGAGGCCGAGCTCGCGCTCGGCGACCTGGATCGGGTACGTGTCGGGCGGCGCCATCACCACTCCGAACCCCAACCGGAAGGTGAGCAGGTCCTCGACGGTGATCGAGCGCACGGCCGGAACGGTGTCGTGCACCGGCGACCCGAGGCGGCGCAGCACCCGCCGGTCGGCGAGCTCGGGGAGGTACGTCTCGACCGGGTCCTGCAGCGTGAGCACACCGTCGTCGACGAGGGCCATCGCGGCGGCGGCGGCGATCGGCTTGGTGAGCGAGGCGATGCGGAAGATCGCGTCGCGCGTCAGCGGAGCGGGATCGTCGAGAGCGGGGGTGCCGAGCACCTCGACGTGGACGTCGCCGCCGCGCGCGACGAGGGCGGCGAGACCGGGGACGTTGCGGCGCTCGACGTGCGCGACAAGGCGATCGCGGAGGCGATCGAGGCCGGAGACACTGAGCCCGCGGGACACCCCTGCGAGCCTACCATGTGCCGGCCGGGGTGCCGGCCGCCACCGG
>DATKEY010000184.1:0-6925 GCA_035544475.1 Candidatus Dormiibacterota bacterium
CGCGAGGGCCGCGATGACGTCGGCCGGGCCGGCGCAACGGACGATCACGGCAGGCCGGCGGTCGATGCTCCAGTTCCACACCGCGCGCGCGTCGTCGTACCCCGTGTCGGCGGGGCGGATCACGCCGCCGCGCACCTGCGCGGCGAGGGCCTCCACCGCCGCGCCGTCCGCGGCGGTCACCACTGCCTGGTTCATCGCGACCCCTCAACGTCCCCGCGCTATGATGGCCGGGTGCCCGAGAATACTCCAAATCGGAGGATTGTCAAGCGGGAGCGTCCCGAGCCGCCGGCGCGGGACCTGACCACGACGTCCTACGCGATCCTCGGACTCCTGGCGATCCGGCCCTGGTCCGCGTACGAGATGACCAGCCAGATGCGCCGCGGGCTGAGGCTGTACTGGCCGCGCGCGGAGAGCGGCGTCTACGACGAGCCCAGGAACCTCATCCGCCACGGCCTCGCGACCGCGCGGGCCGAGGCGACCGGCCGGCGCCCGCGGACCGTCTACTCGATCACCGCGAAGGGACGCCGGGCGCTGCGGCGCTGGCTCGCCCAGCCGTCGGCGCCGCCGCGCTTCGAGGCCGAGGCGCTGGTTCGCACCGTCTTCGCCGACGGCGGGACCAAGGAGGCCCTGCTCGCCACCCTCCGCCTCATGCGCGAGCAGACCCTCGACTCCTACGACGAGATCGTGAGCCAGGGTGTGGACTACCTCACCACCGGCGGACCCTTCCCGCAGCGGCTCCACGTCATCGCCCTCGTCGGCCGGTTCCTCGTCGGCATGCAGGCGTGGTGCGCGGAGTGGGCGCGTCAGGCCGAGGAGGTGGTGGAGGGCTGGCCGGACACCGGCCCGATCACAGACCTCGCGGTGGCGATCCGCACCTTCCGCGCCTCCGCGGGTGAGGAGCTGCTCGGCCGGATCGCCGAACAGGATGCGGCGCGGCGCGCGGACGAGGCCGGCTGACGCGTTCGAGACCCGAGGCCATCAGTGCCGCTACTCTCGACCGATGGCCGAGACGCCCCTTGGCACGGAGCCCGTCTACACGCTCGGCAGCGACGAGGCGGAGCGCGAACGGCTCCGCCGTCAGTCCGACGAGCTTCGTGAGCACGCCTGCACACTGCTCGACCGCGTCGGTCCTCTCCTCGGGGCCTGCGTGCTCGACCTCGGGTGCGGCCCGAGCGGAACCCTGGAGCTGCTCAGCGAACGCGTCGGGCCGTCCGGCCGGGTCGTGGGCATGGACCTCGATCCCGTCCATGTCGCCCACGCGCGCGAGCTCGTCCAGGCCCGCGGGCTCGCCAACGTCGAGGTGCTCGAGGCCGACGCCACCTGCACCGGGCTGCCCTCGGGCGGCTTCGACCTGATCTCCTCCCGGCTGCTTCTCGTGAACATCCCGAGCGCCGCCCGCGTCGTCACCGAGATGGCTCGCCTGCTGCGGCCGGGGGGATGGGTGCTCGGCCAGGAGGCCGACTGCGTCTTCATCTGCGAGCCGCCGCACCCCGCGTTCAGCCGGCTCATGGAGGTCTTCGTCACCCTGTACGAGCAGGACGGCGCGGACTGCAACGTCGGACGGCGACTCCCGGAGATGTACCGTGCCGCGGGCCTGATCGACGCCGGTGCCGAGGTGCACGCGGAGATGTGGCCGGCGGACCACCCGCGCCGCGCGATCATGATCGACCTCGTGCGTGCAATGCGCCCGAAGATCCTCGCGCGCGGTCTTCTCGCCGCCGCCGAGCTCGACGAGCTCGAGCGGGAGGCTCGCGCGCACCTCGCCGACCCGCACACGCTCTCCCTGCCCTATCTCTACTTCCTGGCCTGGGCCCGCAAGCCGTAGTCAGCGCGGCGTCGTCGACCGCCACCGCGCGATCCAGCCCTCCTCGGGGTCGGGGAGCACCGGCCGGGGCTCGGCGGCGAGCGCGCCCTGCGGCCGCCAGCGCTCACGCCAGCCGGGGCGGCGGGGGGCGACGTCGCGGTAGGTGTGGCCACGCGCCGCGGTCGCGAGCTCGGCGACGGCGTCCTCGAGGCGCTCGTTGAAGGCCCGCGCGGTCTCCTCCGGGCTGGCGACCAGCGGCGCGCCGAAGTGCACCGCGACCGCGCTCGGACGGGGAAGGGCCGCGCCCGCGGGGAGCAGCGCGTGGGTCCCCTGCACGTACACGGGAACCACCGGCGCGCCGGTCTGGGTGGCGAGATGGGCGACGCCGGCCTTGAAGCCGCGCAGCCGGCCGTCGCGGGCGCGGCTGCCCTCGGGGAAGAGCACGATGCTGTGGCCATGGCGGAGCAGCCGCTCCATGCGACGCACCGAGTCCGCGATGTCGTGGCGCCGGTCGAAGGGCACTGCGTTCATGGCAAGGGTGACCACAACGCTGAGCCACGGACGGGTGAAGAAGTAGTCGGCGGCGGCGGGCACCAGGGTGTCGTCGCGCAGCGCCGGGGGCAGGGCGCGGAGCACCAGCGGCGCGTCGGCATGGGAGGCGTGGTTGGGCGCGAGGATGATCGGCGGGCGCGCCGCCTCGAGGTGATGGAGCCCCACCACCGTGGGACGTCCGAGGACGTCGAGGAGCGGGAAGAGCGCCTTGCGCTGGACGACGCGGCGGACGGTCGCGCTGGTGTCCGAGCGTCCCCAGGTCGGCTCGGCCTCGCGCGGCGGCCGGCTCCGCCGCGACGGGCGCTCGACCGGCTCGGGGCGCTCCGGGGGCCGCCAGGCGCGGAGCATGCGCACGGTGTCCTCCGCCGCCCAGCGCGCCATTGAGCCCGCGTGCGCCCTTCTGCGGCTCATGGCACACCGGTCTCGAAGCCGCCCGGCTCGACGTCGCAGACGAAGAGCGGCGGGCAGTGGAGGTGGGTGACGCTGGGATGCGGCCCGACGGTCTGCGTCGCCATCTCGAGCGCGTCGTCGAGGGTCGACGCCGAGCGGAAGCCGAGCCGTTCGCAGACCGCGCGGTCGCCGCCGACGACGACGACGTCGCCGAGGTGCTCGAGCGCGTGGGCGCCCCAGAACCACATGTAGAAGGGATGCACGCCGTGGTAGGCGTGGGAGCGGCGGTAGAGCTGGCGGTACCAGGCATCGGAGGCGAAGCGCTCCTCGTACTCGGCCTCCATCCGCTCGGGATCGCGGGTCTCGGAGAGGACCTGCTCGTAGAAGTCGATGTACGACGGATGGTGGACGGGATGGAACTCCTCGCGGCAGGGGTGGGTCATGATCAGCACCCCGCCGCGGCGCACCAGCGGCATCCCCCGGTACATGTTGAAGAAGTAGCCGAGCCCCATGCAGTAGACGAGCACGGGGTTCATGATCGAGTTCACGTTGTACGGGCCGACGTAGGGGATGCCGACGCTGAGGACGTCGGACTGCCCGTGCACCGGCACCGCCTGCTGCCGGTAGAGCGACTCGAGCGCGCGGGCGTGCACCGGCTCGGTCGCGCCGGCGAAGACGCCGGTGAGCGCGTACGGAGCGCGGGTGCGGTGGAAGACCGCCCGCGCCTGTGCCGCCGGCATCGTCGCCGTCGCCTGGGCGACGACGCGCGCCATCGCGCGGTCGCGCGCCGTCCACTCCGACTCGCGACGGTTGAGGAACCCCAGCGCCGACGGGAAGGTGTCGTTGTTCAGCGTCGTCTCGATCTTGAACACCTTCACGTGCTGTTCCAGCAGCCGGCCCATGCGGGTGCATGAGCTGTGGAGCGCGCTGTGCGGCGGGTCCATGAGGCTGCGCGTGTGACGCAGGGTGTGGACGTTGTGGTGGTGGCGCAGGCTCCGGTACGGCGCCAGCCCGACCGCCACCGACTTGTGCCCACCGTCCATGGCGACGAGGTTGAGGTTCACGTAGACGAGCAGGTCGCTCGTCGCGGCGCGCTTCGAGATCTCCACCACCTCGCCCTCGTCGGTGGTCCCGACCTCGACGAGCGCCGCGGGGTCCTCGGCGTCGAAGTTGTAGAGGCGGTCGGGCCAGAAGGCGTCGAAGACCCGCCGTCCGTAGGCGTGGAGCACCTCGGCGGCGGTCATCCGCCGGTGCAGCGAGGTGGCGATGATGATCTCGACGTCGTCGACTCCCGCGTCGGCGGCGAGGTCGAGCACCGCCTCGAGCACCCGTGCGCGCACGTCGGGCCAGCGCATCGGCGGCAGCGGCAGGGAGATGTCGTCGACCGCGATCGTCAGGCGCATCCCGGGATGGAGGAGCGCCGGCAGCGGCTCGGAGTCGAGCGGGTTGAGGAGCGCGCGGCGGATGGCGCCGTCGGGATCCCGCAGCCCCTCGAGGGGATCGGGTGGATAGACGACCCTCGTCCCGACCGGGAAGCGCTGGAGCACGACCGAATCGCCGTTGTGGACGAGGATCGGAGGCGACGAGCGCCCGATCTCGGCGACGGTGCCGGGCCGGGTCATCCCCCGTCCCCGCCGGGGGCGAACGCGACCTTCACCAGTCCCCGCGAGCCCGCGGACGAGGCGCGCGAGAGCGCGCGCTGATACTCGTCGAGCGGGAGCGGCTCGTCGACGAGCCGCCCCGGGCGCAGCGCCTGGGCTGCCTCGATCGCGATCGCGAACGTGCGTCGGGGGGGCTCGACGTCGACGCCCGCGGCCGTCTCGATCCCGTACCCGTACGCGCCGCGAAGGCTGAGCTCGCGGTGCCACGCCGGGGCGAGGTCGATCGTCGCGCGGCCCGGCATCCCCACCATCACCACCGTGCCCCCGGCGCGGGTGCATCCGATCGCCCCTTGCAGTCCCGACGGGCTGCCGCTGCATTCGAAGGTGAGGTCCGCGCCGCCGAGGAGGAAGGGGTCGACCGCCCGCCCCTCCACGAGCCGCGCCCGGGTCTCGAAGCGCACGGTGCGGAGCATCTCCGCCGGCGTGCACACGGTGTCGGCCCCGAGCCGCGCCGCGAGCCGGCGCTGGCCGTCGTGCTTGGCGACGGCGATCACGCGGCGCGGCCGGGCGGCGTGGCGGAGCGCGGCGACCACGAGCAGTCCGAGCGTGCCGGCACCGACGACGAGCACCCGGTCCTCGGGTGCCGGTTGGTTGCGGAGAACGGCGTGGAGCGCGCACGCGAGCGGCTCGACCATCACCGCGTCGCGGTCGTCGAGGCCGGAGGGCACCTCGTGCAGCTGGCTCTGATGGGCGACCATCTCCCCCGCCCACCCGCCGCCGGTCGCCGCGCAGTAGCCGCTCTGCAGTCCCGCCGCGAACCCGTCGCCCGCGACCGACTCGCATCCCTGCGGCTCACCCGCCGCGCACCGGGGGCAGGGCGGGACCACCCCGCGCACCCCGCAGTGGAGAAGCGGCTCGACGACCACCCGGGCGCCGGCTCTCCAGCGTCCGCCGCCCTCGGCGACGTCGGCGACGACCTCGTGGCCGGGCACGAAGGGCGACGACGCCAGGGCCCCGAGGTACGGGCTGGCGTGGCCGTGGAGCGCGCTGAGGTCGCTGCCACAGATCCCCGCCAGGCGGGGACGCAGCCGCACCCAGCCGTCGCCGGGCAGCTCCGGCGGCGGCCGGTGGGCGAGGCGCAGCATGGTGAACGGCCCGCCACGGGTCCCGCCGACGAGCCGTGCGAGCGCGTAGCCGGGCAGTGTCGGCGTGCACTCGAGGGCGCGCATCAGCGCCGTCCCGCCGCGACGCGGCTGCTCGACTCGGCGGCCACCCGCTCGGGGAGCACCACCGGCAACCGCCCGCCGCCGTCGCCCACCCGCCACGACTGCACCGCCCATCCCCGGCGCCGCGCCACCGACAGCAGCCGCAGGTCGGGGTTGACCGGGACCGGGTTGCCGACCGCCTCGAGCATGGAGAGGTCGCTGATGCTGTCCGCGTACGCGTAGCAGCCGGCGGGGCGCGCGCCGGTCTCGGCGGCGAGGCGGGTGACGAGGGCGCCGCGCGCCTCGGCGCTCGGCGGGGTGTCGGCGAGGTCGCCGTCGAAGACGCCGTCGAGGGTGCGCAGGTGGGCGGCGCGGAGCTCGACCTCGAGCAGCTCGGCGAGCGGCCGCACCACCTCGTCGAGCGCGCCCGTGACGAGCACGACGCGGTGGCCGGCGTCGACGTGCTCACGCACCCGGCGCAGCGCCCGGGGGAAGCATCGCGGAAGGGTGATCTCGTGGAGCGCGCGCCGCGCCGTCTCGGCGACGACCTCCTGCTCGAGCCCGGCGTAGCCGCGGTAGAAGCGGCGCTGGAAGTCGAGCCGGTTCACGCGGTCGAGGCGCAGCCAGCCGGGGACGCGCAGCGCGGTGCGGGCGATCGTCACCGGCCATCGCCGGCGTGCCTCGCGGTCGAGGAGGAAGAACAGGTAGTGCTGGACGACGGTGAGGTCGGCGATCGTCCCCTCGACGTCGAAGACGGCGAGCGCCGGCTCGGTTCCCGGACGCACCGCCGGCAGCCGGGCCACCGGGGTCGACGGCGCCGACGTCGGCCGCGGCGGCAGGGGGCGCGGAGCCCGCCGGCGCAGCCGGGCGAGGTCGACGACCGCCGGGATGTGGGACCGCTGGAGATAGTCCTCCCAGTCGATGACCCCGGCGTCGAAGGGGAACTCGGCGCGCTCGGCGGCGGTGCGACCGAGGTCGAGGGCACGGGTGGCGGTGTCATCGAAGACCGCGTCCATCTCCGTGTAGACGGCGTACATCTCCGCCAGGGATCGCGCCCGCCGGACCCGGTCGCGGGCCTGGTCGAGGCGCTGGTGGAGGACGCGGGTGCGCGGGGTCGCAACCCCCCGCTCGATGGTGCCGACGGCGATCTCCAGACCACGCTCGACGGTGGCGAGCCGGCGGCCAGCCTGGCGGCCGGTGGGGAAGCGCCAGTCGGGCACGGCGATCGGCGCCCCCCCGGAGTCGTGGAGCGGATGGGCGCGGAAGTACCCGCGGGTGTTGTCGAAGAGGCCGCGGTAGCGCAGCGGGTTCCGCGCCCCCGAGCCGACGTGGTAGACGGCGCGCCCCGAGGCCGGTGGCGTCGCCGCCGCGGT
>DATKEY010000185.1:0-2514 GCA_035544475.1 Candidatus Dormiibacterota bacterium
GAGCAGGGAATCGAACCCGTCGACGCCATGTGCTCTCGCGTGCAGCGACTGGCCTCCGTCACCGCCGGCCGCTGGGCGCTGCGCCAGCTCGGGCGGCTCGGACCCGAGGCGGCCCGCCTCGCCCGTGCGGTGGCGGTCCTGGAGCGGGCCGACCTCTCGGAGGCGGCGGCGCTCTCGCATCTCGACGCCGATGCTGCCGGCAGAGCCGCCGAGCTGCTGGTGCGTGCCGGCGTGCTGGAGGAGCCGCCGCTCGCCTTCGCCCATCAGCTCCTGCGAACCGCCGTCTACGGCGCGATGTCCGCGATGGACCGCGCCGAGGCGCATCGACAGGCGGCCCGTCTGCTCTCCGAGGGGCACGCCGGAGGGGAACGAGTCGCCGAGCATCTGCTCGCGACCGCCCCATGCGGCGATGACTGGGTGGTGGAGCAGCTGCGCACCGCTGCGCAGGCGGCGACGGCGAGCGGCGCGCCGGAGTCCGCGGCCGCGTACCTGCGTCGCGCGCTGGAGGAGCCGCCGCCGCCGGACGTGCGCACCCGGCTCCTCGTGGATCTCGGCGCGGCGGAGTTCCGGGCGAGCCACGCGGGATGGGAGGAGCACCTCACGGCGGCGGTCGCGGCGGCCGAAGGCGACACGATCCGAGCCGGTGCCGCGCTGCGCCTGGCGACGGCGCTCGGTCTCCAGCAGCGGGTCGTGGACATGGTCGAGGTCTGCGATCGGACCATCGCACGGCTCGACGGAAACGACCCCGAGGCGCGGTGGCTGCTCGAGACCCTGGCGGTGATGTGGGGCATGAGCGATGCCGTCACCGCACCGTCTCTGGCGGAGCGCGCCCATTCGCTCATCGTCGTCGCCCGAGAACAGCCGGTCCCGCCGCAGGTCCTCGCGGTCGCGGCCCTGCAGGCGGTGCTTGCCAACGAGCCGGCCGACAGCGCGGCCGAGCTCGCACGCCGCGCCTTCGCCGCCGGCCCACGCGCGCTTCCAGGGCCGGCACACGGACCGTGGTTCACCCCCGCTGTCCTGACACTGCTCCTCACCGAGCGCTTCGGCGAGGCCCAGGCATTCCTGGACGCCCCCCTCGTCGCGCTGCGGGCCGCCGCCGGCGCGGCGTCACTTCCGCCGATCCTGTACCTGAGGGCCGCGCTCGGCCTGCGGCGCGGCGACCTCCTCGCGGCCGAGGCCGACGCACGATCCCTTCTGGATGGTGAGGGCCTCGCGCCGCCGCGCATGTGGCGCGTCCTCACCGGCGGCGTCCTCATGATCGCGCTCGTCGAGCGGGCCGAGCTCGACGCCGCCGAGCGCGTGCTCGAGCCGCTGGCGCCCGACCTGGAGGGGACCGGCTTTCAATCGGCGTCCCTGCGGCACGCTCGCGGACGCCTCCGGCTCGCGCAGCGACACTTCGCCGCGGCGCTCAGCGACTTCACCGCGGCCGGCGACCTCATCGGTCGCACGGGCTGGCGCGCCCCGGCCTACCTTCCGTGGCGCTCGGATGCCGCGCTGGCCCACCTCGGCCTCGGCGAGTCGGCGCAGGCGCGGCGGCTGGCCATGGAGGAAGTGGAGCTGGCCCGCGACTTCGGCGCTCCACGCGCTCTGGGTGTCGCCCTGCGCGTGGCCGGGATTGCCACCGGTGGCCCGCAGGGAGAGCAGCTGCTCCGCGAGGCGATCGAGGTGCTCGATGGGCCCGACACACGGCTCGAGCAAGGTCGCGTCCAGGCCGACCTCGGGTCTCTCCTGCGCCGCGGCAACCGGCGCAGCGAAGCCCGCGAGCTCCTGCGTCGTGCGCTCGACGCCGCCCACCGCTCCGGCGCACGCGCCCTCGCCGCCCGTGCCGACGACGAGCTGCGCGCCACCGGCGCCCGACCCCAGCGCGTTGTGCTCACCGGGGTCGAATCGCTCACCGGGAGCGAGCGCCGCGTCGCCGAGAGGGCCGCCGAGGGGCTGACCAACCGCCAGATCGCGCAGAGCCTCTTCGTCAGCGTCGGCACCGTCGAGACCCATCTCGGCAGGGTGTTCAGCAAGCTCGACGTCCGGGCCCGTGCGGGGCTTGGAACGGCCCTGCGGGCGGCTGCCGCAGGCGTCTGACGCAGGCGGTTCTCAGGGGTCCTCTCAGGGGTGTTCTCGGGGGTGGACCCCGACGCGCAGCCGGGGCCACCGGCGTGATCATCCGGCGATCGGCGCGACGGGCAGTGACTGGAGGGCCCGGGTATGACAGGTGCTACGGTCCTGAGACATCGCACCGTCGCGATCGTCGAAGCGGGCGACGGGGTGGGACGCGAGGTCGCCGTCGGACTTGCGGCCCGGGGGTATCGGGTCTACGGCACCGCGCAGACGGAGGACCAGGCCGCCGACCTCGACGAGGTCTGGGACGGCGGGATCACCCTCACCGTCACCGACATCAGCGACCGGGACTCCGTCGACGCGTGGGTGGGGGCGGTTCTCGTGTCTCTGGGGGAGAGGGGCCTCGACGTCCTCGTCACCTCCCGCAGCCCCACACCTGGACCGCTGGCGACGCTGGGG
>DATKEY010000186.1:0-4406 GCA_035544475.1 Candidatus Dormiibacterota bacterium
CAGCGCCGGCGCCGGGGTGAGCCTCGACCGGCTGATGCGGCTGCTGCTGCCCCTGGGATGGTTCGTGCCGGTCACCCCCGGCACCCGCCACGTCACCGTCGGCGGCGCCATCGCTGCGGACATCCATGGCAAGAACCACCACCGCGACGGCAGCCTCGGCGCGCATGTGCGCTCGCTGCGGCTGCGCACCCCGCAGGCGACGCTCACGCTCTCCCCCGACCTGCGCCCGGACCTCTTCTGGGCGACGGTGGGCGGGATGGGGCTGACCGGGATCATCGTCGAGGCCGACCTCCGCCTCCAGCCGGTGGCGACGTCGCGGATCCGCATGGACACCGAGCGCGCCGGAGACCTCGACGACGTGATGGCGCGGATGTCGGCGCGGGACGACGCCTACCAGTACTCGGTGGCGTGGATCGACTGCCTCGCGCGCGGCCGGGCGCTGGGCCGCTCGGTGCTCACCCGCGGCGACCACGCCGAGGTGCCGGAGCTGTCCGGGCGCGCGCGCCGTCATCCGCTCGAGTTCCGTCCCCGAACCCGCCTGGCGGCGCCGCCCTGGGTCCCGCCGGGCCTGCTCAACCGGCTGACGGTGCGCGCGTTCAACGAGGTGTGGTTTCGCAGGGCGCCCGAGCTCGAGCGCGGGCGGGTGGTCCCGCTCGCGTCCTTCTTCCATCCGCTCGACGGTGTCGAGCGCTGGAACCTCCTCTACGGTCCCGCGGGCTTCCTCCAGCACCAGCTGGTCGTGCCCTTCGGCGCCGAGGAGGTGATCCGCGACGCCCTGGAGCGGCTGAGCGCGGCCGGGGCGGCGTCGTTCCTCGCGGTGCTCAAGCGCTTCGGCGCCGCCACCCCGGGGCCGCTCTCGTTCCCCCGCCCGGGGTGGACGCTGGCCCTCGACATCCCGGTCGGTGTCCCCGGGCTGGCGGGGCTGCTCGACCGCATCGACGAGGCCGTCGCCGCCGCCGGCGGTCGGGTCTACCTCGCCAAGGACTCCCGGCTGCGGCCCGAGCTCGTGCCCGTCATGTACCCTCGGCTCGATGACTGGCGGGCGCTGCGGGGGCGGCTCGATCCCGGCGGCGTCCTGTGCTCTGACCTGAGCCGGCGGCTCGGCCTGTGAGCGCGCGGCGATGAGGAACGGGCTCGGTGCGCCCCAGTCGGTCGCGGTCTTCGGCGGCGGTTCGGACATCGCACTGGCCACGGCGCGAGCGCTCGTCGACGGCCGCACCCGCAGGCTCGTGCTCGCCGGTCGCGACCCCGAGGCGCTCGTCGGGGCCGCCCGGGAGCTGCGCTCGCGAGGCGCCACCCTCGTCGAGTGCATCGCCTTCGACGGCGAGGACTGCGACGCGCACGGCGTGACCGTCGACGCGGTCTTCGAGGCGCTCGGCGAGGTGGACATGGCGATGCTCGCCTTCGGCGTCCTCGGTGACCAGGAGCGCGCCCCCGACGACCCCGAGCTGGCCGGGCGGATCGTCCGGACGAACATGCTCGGCGCGGTGTCGGTGACGATCCCGCTGGTGCGGCGGCTGCGCGCCCAGGGCCACGGCACGCTGGTCGCGCTCTCCTCGGTGGCGGCCGAGCGTCCGCGCAGGGCCAACTACGTCTACGGCGCCTCCAAGGCCGGCATGGACGCCTACTTCCAGGGTCTCGCCGACAGCCTCGAGGGCTCCGGCGTCGAGGTCATGGTGGTGCGCCCCGGCTTCGTGCGCACGAAGATGACCGAGGGCCTTCCCGCCGCCCCCTTCTCGACGACCCCCGACGCGGTCGCCGCCGCGGTGGTGCGCGGCCTCGCGACCCGCGCGGGCACGGTCTGGGTCCCCGCCCGGCTCCGCTACGTGATGTCCGCGCTCCGCCACCTCCCGCGTCCCCTCTGGCGCCGCCTCCGCGGGTAGCGAAGGTGCCGCGCGTCGTCGCCGCCTTCGACTTCGACGGGACCCTCAGCCGCCGCGACAGCCTGGTGCCCTTCCTGCGCCGCCTCTGCGGCGATCCGCCCGTGCTCGCGGCGATCCTCACCCGCCTCCCGCTCCTCCTCGCCGCGGGCGCCGGCCGGGTCTCGCGCGGCCGCGCGAAGGAGGCGCTGCTCCGCCCGCTGCTCGGCGGACGGCTGCTCGCCGACGTCGAGCCGGTGGCCGGCGCGTTCGCGAGCCGGCTCCTGGGCTCGGGGATGTGGCCGCCCGGGATGGAGCGGCTCGAGTGGCACCGGGGGCGCGGCGACGACGTGGTCATCGTCTCCGCCTCGCCGGAGCTCTACCTCGCCCCCCTGGGCCGGGCCCTGGGGGTGCGGGCGGTGCTCGCGACCGGGCTCGAGGTCGACGCCCGCGGCCGGCTCACCGGCCGGCTCGCCGGGGACAACGTCCGCGGCGCGGAGAAGGTGGCCCGGCTCGACGCCTGGCTCGCCGGCGACCCCGCCGAGGTGTGGGCCTACGGGAACAGCGACGGCGACCGCCAGCTGCTCGCCCGCGCCGACCACGGGTTCCTGCGCCGCGGGCCCGGGTTCACGCCTACCCGGTGAAGTCGCAGGCCCAGACGAAGAGCGGACCGGACGCGCCCTGGTAGGTGCCGGTGTCGGTGAAGGCGGCGCCGCATCCCACCCGGCTGTACGCGGGGTCGACGATGTTCGCGAGGTGCTCGGGGGAGTTGAGCCAGAGGGTGTTGATCTCGACGATGTCGTCGACGACCGAGGCGGTGCCCGCCGCCCAGGCGATGTTCTCGCCGGCGGCGCGCCACGGAAGCCTGGTCAGGTACGTCCCGAAGACCATCTGGCCGCCGCTGCAGCCGGCGATCTGGTGGCTGAAGTAGTCGCGCTGCAGCATGTCGAGAGCGCGTGAGGCGATCGTCGCGCCGGGCCCACCACAGCCGGCGAGGTCGTAGCCCGCCGGGCCGCCTGCGATGGCGTCGAGAGCGCCGCTCTCGGCGAGCGGGCGGCGTCCACGCTGGAGGCGGTCGATCGTCTGGAGCGAATCCATGAGCGCCGCCGCCGCGCCCTGCCGCAGCGGCTGGGCGGTCGGAGTCGCGAGCGCGGAGGTCACCGGGACGACGTCGCGGACGATGTCCCAGCTCCCCCAGTCGGGCATGCCGTCGAAGCCCATCGCATCCGGCGAGCCGACGCTGTCGACGAGTCCCCAGCGTCCGGCGAGCCAGTCGCCGGCGCCGGCGGGATGGATGTGGAGCCAGACGTCGACGCCGGTGACGTAGTGGGTGTCGGTGAGCGGCGGCGCGGCGCCGAAGTTGTGGATGCCGCCCCACCCGTCGAGGATCCAGCCGCCGTCGGGCTGCCCGAGGAACGAGTAGTGGACGGCGAGACCGCGCGCGATGTCCCAGCCGGGCCAGTACGGGCCGGCGGGCAGCACCGGGGCGTCGCCGAAGGGATGGATGCCGCCCCAGCCGTCGAGGATGTAGCCGCCGGAGCCGTCGGGGAGGACCACCAGGTCGCGGGCGATGTCCCAGTTCGGCCAGTAGGGGCCGGCGGGGAGCGCGGGGGCGGCGCCGAAGGGGTGGATGCCTCCCCACCCGTCGAGGATCCACCCGCCCGAGGAGCCGTCGGGGAGGAGCGAGAGGGAGCGGGCGATGTCCCACCCCGGCCAGTACGGGGCGCCGCCGGTGTCGAGGGCGAGCCCGGCCGAAGGGTGGAGCCCACCCCAGGCGTCGAGCGTCACCGATCCCGGGGTGCTCACCAGCGCCGCCGGCGCGGCGGTCCCGGTGTGGGGCGCGATCCCGGTGGGGGAGGAGGGGCCCAGCAGAGCCGCCGCGGCGCAGACGAGGGCGGGGAGCAGGCGGCGGAAGGGGTGAAGCATTTGAGGGGCTCGTTGTGACTGGAGGGATTTCTCCCGTCAGTCTGGGAGCGCCCGGCGGCGCCTCCGCCCACGGCGCGGTCGAGGGTCGGTGCCCGCGGTTGACGGATGTCACGTCCCGGCACGCCCCTCTTCACATCGGGCGCCGGATGTGACGGCGGCGCCTCAGGTGTTCAGAGGTTCTCGGAGAACCTGGGCGCCAGCCGCTGGAAGACGGCGAGGCCGACCACCGCGACGGTCACGGTGACGGCGATGGGGAGGAGGATCCTGCCGCCGAGGATCGTCGCCGTCCACGGCACCCGCGGGTCCTGGGTGACGAGCGCGTGCCGGATGTCCTCGATGATCTGGGCGACCGGGTTGAGCGCGACAAGCCGCATCAGCCGGATGGGCTGGAGGACGCCGTTCACGACGTTTCCCTTCAGGCTGAGCGGGAAGACGACGGCGGAGCCGTAGAAGAGCAGCTGGGTGAAGATCTCCCAGATGTGACCGAGGTCGCGGTAGAAGACGAAGAGCGAGCTCAGCAGCATGGAGATCCCGATCACCAGCGCGTAGAGCTCGAGGAGGAGCGGGACGACGGCGAGCGAGTACCAGCCGAGCGACAGGTTGTGGCTCAGCCCCGCGATC
>DATKEY010000187.1:0-3322 GCA_035544475.1 Candidatus Dormiibacterota bacterium
GCCCAGGGCAGCGCCGCCATCCCCCTGCTCGCCGCCGGCCTGCTGCTGAGCTGGGCGGCGACCCCGGGCCACATCGAGCTGGTGCTGATGTGGCCCAACCGGGTCGGCGGCATCGCCGCCACCTGCGCCGAGGCCTTCCGCCCCTACAGCCCGGTGCTCGCCAATCTCACGGGCGTCTGCTACTGGTGGGGCTGGGTCCCCGTCTGCAGCGTCACCGCCATCTTCTCCGCATCCGCCCTCCACCAGTGGTACCTGCCGGGCGTGCCCGTCGGCGTCATCGCGGTGGCGATCGTGCTCGTCTTCACGGCGGTCAACCTCTGCGGCATCCGCTGGGTCACACGGCTCGCGCTGCCGATCGCCTCTGTGTCCGCCCTCCTGTCGCTGCTCGGCGCGGTGGTGCCCGCGGCCAGTGGCCTCGTCGACTGGCACCGGGCGGGGAGCTTCCATCTGAACAGCCCGTTCAGTGGGTGGTTCGGTTCGGTGACGAGCGTCATGGCCGGTCTCTACCTGATCGGGTTCGCCGCGCCCGCCTTCGAGGCCGCCGCCTGCCACGTCGGCGAGATGCGCGACCCGCAGCGGAGCCTGCCCCGGGCGATGGTGGCGAGCGCCGGCATGGCGACCCTGTACTTCATCGCCCTCCCCGTGATCTGGCTCGGGGTGTTCGGCAACCTCCCGCTCGACCGCGAGCTCGCCACCGTCCTGGGACCGACCTTCGCCCCGTTGTTCGGTGGCTCGGCGAAGGCCGCAGCGGTCTGGTTCATGGTCTTCAACATGTTCCACGGCACCCTGCAGCCGCTCGCGGGCGCGTCGAGGACCCTCGCCCAGCTGTCCGAGGACGGGCTGTTGCCCCGGGTGCTCCAGCGCCGCTCACGCACCGACTGTCCCTGGGTGGCGACCGTGCTCACGGCCGCAGTGGCGATCGGCTTCCTGCTCGCCGGCGACCCCAGCTGGCTGATCGCGGCGACCAGCTTCACGTACCTGATCAGCATCAGCCTGACCAACGTCGCGGTCTGGCTCCTCCGTCGCGACGAGCCGGAGCGCCCGCGGCCCTACCGCGCACCCCGAGGCATGATCGGCCTCGGGGTCGCTGCCGCGGGCGTCTGGATCCTCTCCACCATCCTCGGCTTCCAGCGGTTCGGCCTGCCCACGGTGCTCTGCGGCATCGGCTTCGCCTACTCGGGGGCGTTGCTCTACGCGTGGCGGCGCTGGCGCGACCACCCCCCGGGCATCGCCCGCTGGGGTGGGCGGTCGCTCTACGCCCAGCTCACCGGTGCCGTTCTCGCGGTGCTCGCTCTCGACGGCGGCGGCTACCTGATCGCCATCGAGCACCTCGACCGCACCGACGCAGCCGTGGTGGCCACCTGCCAGGACATCCTCGTCTGCGTCGCCCTGCTCACCATCTCCGTCGGTCTGGTGCTGCCCGGGATGGTCAGCCACGCCGTGGGCCAGGTCGCTCGCGGCGCCGACCGACTCGCCACCGGCGCCCTGGCCGGCCTCACCTCGGCGATGGAGGCGCTCGGCGACGGCGAGCTGAGCAGGGCATACGCCACCGTCGAGGTCGAGCCGGTGCAGGTGCACAGCCGCGGCGACATCGGCGCGCTGGCGACGAGCTTCAACACGATGCTCTCGGCGGTGTCGCGTGCCAGCGTCGCCCTCGACGCCGCGCGCGAGCAGGTCCAGCGGAACCGCGACCGCCTGGAGCAGCTCGCCTTCCACGACCCCCTGACCCGCCTCGCCAACCGCTCGCTCTTCAGCGACCACGTCGGCCACGCGGTGCGACGGGTCCGCGGGCGGGCGACTTTCGCGGTCCTGCTCCTCGACCTCGACAACTTCAAGACGGTGAACGACAGCCTCGGGCACGCCGCCGGCGACCACCTGCTCATCGAGGTCGCCGAGCGGCTGCGCATGGTGGTGCGGCCCGGGGACACGACCGCGCGGCTCGGCGGCGACGAGTTCGCCATTCTCCTCGAGGACCTGGGCAGCGTCGAGGACGCGATGCTCGCCACCGACCGCGTGCTCGCCGCCTTCCGCCGGCCCGTCCGCGTCCAGGGGCGGGAGATCGCGATCCGCGCCAGCGTCGGCGTCGCCCTCGCCGACGGGGGCACGGTCGGCGCCGAAGAGCTGATGCGCAAGGCGGACGTCGCCATGTACGCCGCCAAAGAGCAGGGGAAGGCGCGCTGCATCGTGTTCACCCCGACCCTGCATTCGGCGGCGCTCCAGCGGCCGGCTCTCGAGCAGGACCTGCGGGCCGCGGTCTCCGCGGGCGACTTCGAGCTCGTCTTTCAGCCGCAGCTCGACCTCGCCAGCAGGCGCATCGTCGGCGCCGAAGCGCTGATCCGCTGGCGGCACCCCACCCGCGGGATGGTGATGCCCCACGACTTCATCCCCCTCGCGGAGGAGACCGGGCTGATCACGGAGGTGGACGACTGGGCGGTGCGCGCGGTGTGCGTTCAGATGATGCGCTGGACCGCGCAGGGCGTCCCGCCCATCCGCCTCGCCGTCAACCTCTCCGGGCAGGAGTTCGACGACCCCAGGCTTGCGGCCCGCATCCAAAGCACCCTCGACGCCAGCGGGCTGGCCGCGTCCGCGCTGGAGATCGAGATCACCGAGAGCGTCGCCGTGCGCCAGCCGCAGGAGGCTCTCGCCGCCCTCCAGCAGCTGCGCGCGCTCGGCGTCAAGGTGGCCATCGACGACTTCGGCACCGGCTACTCGGTGCTGAGCATCCTGCAGCAATTCCCCGTGGACCGGCTGAAGATCGACCGCTCGTTCGTCGAGCGGATCGAGGCGTCGGGCGGTGACGCCCCGATCGTCGCGGCGATGATCACGATGGGACACGGAATGGGGCTCGACGTCGTCGCTGAGGGCGTGGAGACGGTTGAGCAGCTCAACTTCCTCGCGGACCACGCCTGCGATCTGGTTCAGGGCTACTTGCTGAGCCCGCCGCTGTCCGCGACGGCGCTCGAGGCGCTGATCTGGAGCCAGCCCCCGCTGGTGGCGTCGATCCCGACCCGAGAGGCGAGCCGGCGGGCGCTCGAGGCGGTGACCGAGCCGGTGAGCCCGGAGCCCGACCTCGAGACCCCGTGCGGGCCCTCGTCGGCGAGTGCGATCGGCTGACCGGCACGGAATCGACCTCCTCGCCGATGTACTCGCCCTTCGCGGCGAGGGAACTGCGCTCCGTACGCCCGAGCAGGGGCGCGTTTGTCAGTCCGGCCCGGTAGCCGCGCGTCGGTACATCGCTGAGCCGAACCCAAGGATGCAGCAGAATACTGGGAACATGAGGGTAAGCCCGACGATGGTGCCCGCGCCCCGGCCGAATGACCTC
>DATKEY010000188.1:0-2810 GCA_035544475.1 Candidatus Dormiibacterota bacterium
GCGGTCGCCGAGCAGCGCCATCGTCTCGGGGATGAGCAGGGCCGGGTCGCCGGGCTCCTCCTCGAGCGTGGAGCGCCGGCGCAGGCGCGGCGGTGCGTTGCGATCCGGGGCCACGCCCGGGCTGCGCTCGGCGGCGGTGTCACGCGCTCCGACCACCGCTCCACAGGCGCCGCAGGCGAGCAGCGGCATCACCCGCGCCCCGCACCCCTCGTGGAGGAGGTCGGAGCGGACGGCTGCGGTCCCCTCGACCCAGCGGCGCTCCCATCCCCAGATGGCGACGAGGAAGGACCACAGGTCGAGGCCCATCTCGGTGAGCACGTATTCGTGCCGTTCCGGCGCGGTGCTGTACACGTCGCGGCGGAGCACCCCCCCGTCGACGAGGTCGCGCAGGCGGCGGGAGAGGACCGGGTCGGAGATCCCCAGCGACTCCCGCCAGCCGCCGAACCGGCGGATGCGGCGCAGGAAGGCGTCGCGGAGGATGAGCAGCGTCCACCGGTCGCCGAGCAGGCGCATCGCCCGCCCGACGGAGCTGACCTCGCCGGTGCCGCCGGCGGCCGGTTGCAGCATCAGCTGTCGGAAACTGCGGCGCCGGGCATCCAGCAGGCGTGGAAGCCGATGGGGACCCGTGCGGGCAGGAGCACCCGGGCCACCGGCGGAGCGGTGAAGTCGGCCGCTTCGAGCACGACGACCTCGGAGCGCCCGGTGGCGTCGTCGAGGACGTAGGAGAGCACCCAGCCGTCGTCCTCGGCGGTGGCGCCGCTGCGGGGGACGAACACCACTTCGCTCCCCCAGCGCCCGGGGCCGAGCGGATGGGTCTCGGCGGTCCCGCGCTCGAGGTCGTACTTCATCAGCGCATCGAAGAGGAAGGTGGTCTCCGGGGAGATGTGCACCGTGTACGCGTGGCGGCAGCGGCGGCCGAGCCGGGCCGGGTCGATCGCCGGGAACTCGGCGTTGGCGTCGTCGAGCTGCTCCTCGCGGGTTGCGCCGGTGCGCAGGTCGAAGCGGTAGCGCTGCAGCTGGGCGTCGAGGCGGAGATAGGCGAGCATCCGCTCGAGGGTTCCGGTCGATCCCGACGCGATCTCCGGCCGCTTGACGCGGCAGAGATCGAGAACCACCTCGTCGCCCTCCTCCCAGGCGTTGACGGAGTGGTAGACGTAGCAGGGCTCGGCCTCGAACCAGCGCACCTCCGCTCCGGCGCCGTGGCGGGGGACGACCCCGAACCGCGCCGCGAGGTCGCGATCGAAGAGGAGGCGGTGGCGTCCCCGCCGCGCCGCCTCGGGATCGTTGACGAGCGGCAGGTCCATGAGGATGGAGTGACGCTCGGTGATCGCCATGTCGTGGGGGAGCCGCGGCCCCGGCAGGTCGATGTCGACGAGGTTGGTCACGCGTCCCTCGCGCCCGACGACGCCGTACCGCATGTAGGGCGGGGCCGGACCGTAGTCGAAGAACATCAGCTCACCGGTCCGCGCGTCGACCTTCGCGTGCGCGGACATGTCGCCGCGGAGCGTGCCGTCGAAGTCCTCGACCCCCAGCGTCGAGAGCGAGACCGGGTCGACGGCGTAGGCGGCGCCGGTCAGGTACCAGAGCGCGATCAGCCGGTCGCCGAAGGGGACGACGTCGGTGTTCGCGGTGTCCTTGAGCGGCATGTCGCGCGGGTTGCCGGCGACCGGCTCCATCACCCCGCTCCACAGCGCCGTCTCGGCGGCGGCCTCGCGCCCGAATGCACGGGTGCGCACCCAGCGGTTGCGATACGCGGCCCGGCCGCCGCGCAGCCGCACGGCGTGGAGCATGCCGTCGCCGTCGAACCAGTGGTAGCGCCCCGGGGGTGCGAAGCGCGGGTTGGGGCCGTTGCGGACGTAGACACCGTCGAGCTCCTCGGGGAGCGTCCCCACCACCTCGAGGGAGTCGGCGGTCAGCTCGTCCGGGACCGGCGCGTACCGTCCCTCGAGATAGGGGTTGACGGGCATCCGGCTACACTACAACGACGAAAGTAACGGGTCAAAAACCACGTCGGGGGAAGGGTGAGGAAGCGCGACCGGGTGCAGCAGGTCGCCGGGGTGCTCGGCGAGCTCCTGGCCGGCGAGGCGCGGGCGCGCTGGCGGCGGGGGCGCAACGGGGCGCTCGACCCCGAGGAGATGGAGCGCCGGCGCGCGCAGGCGCTCAGCGGCGCGCTGGAGCGGCTCGGTCCGCTCTACATCAAGGTCGGCCAGGTGCTGTCGACGAGGCCGGACATCGTCTCGACGGCGGTCATCGAGGCGCTCCAGGATCTGCACGAGCAGGTCGAGGTCCGTCCGTTCAGCGAGTTCGAGCCGGTGCTCGAGGCGGACCTCGGCGCGGACTGGGTCCGCCGCTTTCGGGACATCGACACCGACCACCCGATCGGCGCGGCGTCGATCGCCCAGGTGTACGGCGCGGTGCTCCAGGACGGCACCCGGGTCGCGATCAAGCTGCAGAGACCGGGCGTCGCGGCTGCCGTCCGGCTCGACATGGAGATCCTCGCCCAGGCGGTCCGGCTGGTGTCGCGCCGGGCGCAGGTGACGGCGGAGATCTTCCAGCCCGACGCCATGCTCGAGACGATCTTCTCGGCGATGCGCCCGGAGATCGACTTCACCGCCGAGGCCGCGAACATGGCCGAGTTCCGAGTGCTGCTCGACCGGTACGGGGGTCTTCGCGTCCCCGAGGTCTTCGAGTCGACCCGGCAGGTGCTCGTGATGTCGCGCCCCCCCGGGGTCTCTATCAACGAGTGCAACCTCGACGACTTCACCGCCGAGGAGCGCCGGGAGATCGGCCGCGCGGTCGTCACCATGGTG
>DATKEY010000189.1:0-3129 GCA_035544475.1 Candidatus Dormiibacterota bacterium
GCGGGCGGTGCGTGCGGTGAGCGGCGGCGTCCCCGTCCTCGCCACCGGCAGCCTCGTCGACCCCGGCGTCGCCGCCGCCGCGCTCGCCTCCGAGGCGGCCGACGGCGTGGAGATGACCCGGGCGCTCATCGCCGACCCCGACCTCGTCGCCCGCCTGCGCGAGGGGCGTGCCGGCGCGATCCGGCCCTGCATCCGCTGCAACCAGGACTGCGTGGTGCGCACCGCTCAGAACGCGGTGGTCAGCTGCATCCACAACCCGGCGGCGGGGCACGAGGCGGACTTCCCCATCCTCCCGCCGGCGACCCGGCAGCGGCGGGTGCTCGTCATCGGCGGCGGCCCGGCGGGGATGGAGGCGGCCCGGCTGGCGGCGATGCGCGGCCACCGCGTCACCCTGGTGGAGCGCGGCGCCGCGCTCGGTGGCACCCCGACCCTCGTCGCCACCGCCCCCCTCCGGGCCCCGATGGGCGAGGTCGGGGGCTGGCTCGCGGCGCGGCTCGAGGAGCTCGGCGTCGAGGTGCGGCTCGGCGTCGAGGCGACCGTCGAGACGGTGCTCGACTCCGGCGCCGAGGCCGTGGTGGTCGCCACCGGCGCCCGCAGGCGGCCGGTCGAGGGCCCGGAGGCGGGCGCCGGCGCCGCCGTCGTCGGCGTCCGCGACGCGCTCTGCGGCGTCCTCCCCGGGGAGGGCCTGGTGGTCGTCGTCGACCGCGAGGGCGGCTATCCGGCCATCGACGCCGCCGAGGTGGCCGCGGCCGCGGGGCGGCCGGTGGTGATGGTGAGCGAGGACGCCTTCGTCTCCAGCCGGCTCGGCCTCACCGGCGAGTTCTCCCCCTGGTACCGCCGCGCCGCGGCGCTCGGCGTCGAGATGATCCCCCAGACCGTCGTCGTCGGCGCCGCCCCCGGCGAGCTGACCCTCCGCGAGCGTTTCGGCGACCGCACCCGCAGGCTCGAGGGCGTCGGCGCGGTGGTCGTCGCCGACCACGAGCTCGCCGACGATGCGCTCCACCGTGCCCTGCGCGGCCGGGTCGCCGAGCTCCACCGCGCCGGCGACTGCGTCGCCCCGCGCCGCGTCCTCCACGCGGTTCTCGAGGGCAACCGCACGGGCCGCCTGCTCTGACCCCGCGTTCCAAAGCGGAACTGCGAGCGTGGAAGGCCTGCTGCCCATGGTGCATAGGGCACCTGCACACCCCATCCGAAGCTGGGGACTGGAGCTTGCCAATGCCCCTGCCCATGGCGGCTGCAGTCGCGCGTGGAGGCACCGCCTTGGGCCTGCTGCCCAGGACTGTGGGTGTCCTGCCTGGGGATGAGTGGAAAAACCTGTGGAATTCCTGGACAACACGCAGTCCGATGTCGGGAATCGGAAGGTGTCCGTGGGGTAGCCTCGAAAGCCCCGATGAAGGGGGCGTGAAGAGTCGGGGTGTGATGTGGATGCACCCGGGCGCCGCATGACCGGCTGCCGCGTGGTCGCCGTCGTGGCGCATAGTCCCCCTCCAACGACGAACGTGGAGGACGGCGCATCCGGCACCCCCAGTTCCCCTACCTCTTCTCCCCGCTGCGACTCGGCTCGACGGTCGTCCCCAACCGCATCGTCTTCAGCGCCCACCTCACCAACCTCGCAGAGGACAACCGGGTCGGGCCACGGCTCATCGCCTACTACGAGGAGCGGGCTGCGGGCGGGGTCGGGCTGATCATCACCGAGGAGCAGTCGGTCCACCCCACCGACCATCCCTACGAGCGGCTGATCAAGGCCTTCGACGATCGGGTGATCGACGGCTACCGGCGGCTCACCGACACCCTCCACCGCCACGGCACCCCGGTTCTCGCCCAGATCAACCACAACGGCGGCCAGGCGGCCTCGACGTACACCCGTCTCCCGCTCTGGGCGCCCTCGCCGATCGCCGACCCCCTCTTCCGCGAGGTGCCGATGGAGATGGGTCAGGCGGAGATCGACGAGGTGGTGCGCAGCTATGCGCGGGTGGCGGTCCACTGCCGCGAGGGCGGCTTCGACGGCGTCGAGCTCCAGGCCTCGCACAGCTCGATGCTCCGCCAGTTCCTCTCCCCGGCGTCGAACCGCCGCGACGACGTCTACGGCGGCACGACCGAGCGGCGCGCCCGCCTGGTGCGGGAGATCCTCGAGGCGATCCGGGCCGCGGTCGGGCGCGACTGGACCGTCGGCGTGCGCATCCCCGCCGACGAGTTCATCGACGGCGGGCTCACCCTCACCCACGCTCTCGAGACCGCCCGGCTGCTCGACGCCGACGGGCTCGTCGACTACCTGAACACCTCGATCGGCACCGCCACCCATTCCCTCTACATGGTCGAGGGCTCGATGCACGTGCCCCCCGGCTACCAGCTCTTCGCCTCGGCGGCACTGCGCGAGGTCACCGACCTCCCGGTGATCGGGGTGGGTCGGATCAAGGACCCGGTGCAGGCCGAGCAGATCCTCGCCTCCGGCGCCTGCGACCTCGTCGGGATGGTGCGCCAGCAGATCGCCGAGCCCGCGACCGCGGTCAAGGCGCGCGAGGGCAGGGTCGAGGAGATCCGGCTCTGCATCTCCTGCAACCAGGAGTGCATCGGACGCGAGGGTCTCAACCTCGACCTCGGCTGCATCGAGAACCCCGCGACCGGGCAGGAGCTCACCCTGGGCTCGGCGCGGCTCTCGCGGGTTCCGCGCCCCCGCCGGGTCCTCGTCATCGGCGGCGGACCCGCGGGGATGGAGTGCGCCGCGGTCGCCGCGCGGCGCGGCCACCGGGTCACCCTCTGCGAGCGCGAGCACGAGCTCGGCGGCCAGGTGCGTCTCGCCGTGCGGGTGCCGAACCGGTCGGAGTTCGGCGACCTCACCCGCAACCTCGCGACCGCGCTGCGGCTGAGCGGAGCGGAGGTGCGGACCGGGGTGACGGTCGGGGTCGAGGACGTCGCCGCCGGCGGCTGGGACGCGGTCGTGTGCTGCACCGGCTCGGTCCCCGCGCCGCCGCCGTTCGCCGGAGCCGGCGACCCGTGCCTGCGCAGCGTCCGCGCGGTGATGGAGGGCGCCGCGGTGGGCGAGCGGGTGGCGGTGCTCGACATGGTCGGGTTCCACCAGGCGACGAGCACCGTCGAGCTCCTCGCCGAGCGCGGCGCCACCGTCGAGGT
>DATKEY010000190.1:0-9816 GCA_035544475.1 Candidatus Dormiibacterota bacterium
ACCACCTGCTCGGCGAGATCGCGGCGCTCGTCGACACCGCACGCCGCGCGACCGCCGCTCAGGACCGGGTCGCGGCCCTCACCCAGATCGAGAGGCTCAGCGGCTGGGCACTGAAGCAGTGCCGGATGGGACTCCCAGCGACTTCCGAGGAAATCCGCGGCCTCGTCTGAGGTTCGCCAGGAATCCTCGGAGCACGACCCGACGGGTCTGCGTCCGTGCGCACCCGAAGACGACCACCAGGCAGCGGGTGACCGGCGAGGTCGACGGCACCGGACATGGTCCCGGCGGCCCGCCCTTGCGCTTTCTGAGGAATCTCCCAGGAATCCCCCAGGTTCGCTGGAGGTCCGGGCTCCATCGTGAGGGACGTCCGATGAACCCCCCGTGCAGGAGACGCCGATGAACGACACGCTGCTCTGGTACACGACCCGCGGTGCGGGCGTGGTGAGCATGGTGCTGCTCAGCGGTGTCATGGCCCTCGGCATGCTCACCCGTGCGCGGGCGGGCGGCCTCCGCTGGCCCCGCTTCCTCACCGCCGCGCTCCACCGCGACCTCTCGCTGATGGCGCTGGTGTTCCTCGCGCTCCACATCGTCACCGCGGTGGTCGACCCGTACACCCACCTCGGCATCACCGCCGCGATCATCCCCTTCGGCTCGTACTACCGCACCTTCTGGCTCGGTCTGGGGACGGTCGCCCTCGAGCTGATGCTCGCCGTCGCCGCGACCAGCCTGCTCCGCGCCCGGATCGGGCAGCGCGCCTGGCGGGCGGTGCACTGGCTCGCCTACGGCTGCTGGCCGATCGCGATCTTCCACGGACTCGGCACCGGCACCGATGCAGGGTCCACCTGGATGTCGGTGACCACCGTGGTCTGTGTCGCCGCCGTCGTCGCGGCCGGCGCCTTCCGGCTGCTCTCCCCGGGCGACCCGCTCGGCGGCGAGAAGCGCGCCGCGGCCCGCCGCGCGCTGACGGAGCCGGGGCGATGACCGGCATCAGCCTGCTCGCCGGCCCCGACCCGCTGGGCGGGGCCGAGAACGCCGCCTCGCACCTGAGCCGTCTCGGCCCCCTCCCCGTCCCCGGTCCCGGGCTCATCCCGGCGCTCGAGCGCAGCGACCTGCGGGGCCGTGGCGGTGCCGCCTTCCCGGTGGGACGGAAGTGGCGCTCGGTCGCCGAGCGTCGCGGTGGCTCCCCGGTGGTGCTCGTCAACGGCGCCGAGGGCGAGCCCTTGAGCCGCAAGGACCGCGTCCTCATGGAGGCGCGGCCCCACCTCGTCCTCGACGGCGCCGCCCTCGCCGCGGCGGCCGTCGGGGCGGGCGAGGTCGTGCTCTACGTCGGCTCCGACCACGGCGCGGCCGCGGTCGCGCTCCGCCAGGCCCTCGGTGAACGACCCGAGGCCGAGCGCCGCCGCATCCGTCTCGTCGACGCGCCGGCGCGGTATGTCGCCGGCGAGGAGACCGCCGCGGTGCACTTCGTCAACGACGGGGTCGCCCTGCCCGTCTCGGCTCCCCCACGGCCCTATGAGCGCGGCGTCGGGGGCCGCCCGACCCTCGTCCAGAACGTCGAGAGCCTCGCCCACGTCGCGATGATCGCCCGCTTCGGCGACCAGTGGTTCCGCGGCCTGGGCGACCGCGGCTCCTCCGGAACCGTCCTGCTGACGCTCTGTGGCGCGGTGCGCCGCCCCGGCGTCCACGAGGTCGCGCAGGGCACCCTCCTCGGCCAGGTGATCGACGGGGCCGGCGGCGGGCCGGCCGACCCGGCGAGCGCCGTGCTCCTCGGCGGCTACTTCGGCGGCTGGCTGACGGCCGCCGAGGCGCGCATCCTCCCGCTCGATCCCGCCGCGCTCCGCGATCGAGGGCACACCCTCGGCTGTGGCGTCGTCGCGGTGCTCCCCGAGCACCGCTGCGGGGTCGTCGAGACCGCCGGGATCCTCGCGTACCTCGCCGACCAGAGCGCCCGGCAGTGCGGCCCCTGCGTCTTCGGGCTTCGTGCCATCGCCGCTGCGGTCGGCCGCGTCGCCTCCGGCGCGCCCGAGACCGCCGACCTCGACCGCATCCGCCGCTGGTCCGGCGAGCTGAGCGGACGCGGCGCCTGCCACCACCCCGACGGCGCGGCGGGACTGCTCCTCTCCGCACTCCGCACCTTCGCCGAGGAGTTCCGTCACCACCACGAGCTGCGGCGCTGCTCCGCCGCCGCCCTCCGGGAGGCCGCCTGAGATGGACGGGCCCACGCTCCACGTCGACCGCATCCTCTGCGACGGCCATGGCCTCTGCGCCGAGCTGGTCCCCGAGCTCATCCGCCTCGACGACTGGGGCTATCCGATCGTGCGACCCGACCCCGTTCCCGCCGACCTGGACGCGCACGCGCGCCGCGCGGTCGCCGCCTGCCCGCTGCTGGCGCTGCGGCTGCAGCGGGCCACGGGCTGAGCGGGCCGTGGCCACCCCGCCGCTGACCCCCTCCGAGCGCGACGGCGCCCTCGCCCGCCTGCGGGCGTGGCGCACTGCGATCGCCGTCGCCGGCGTCGTGGGCGTCGCGACCGCCGCGACGGTCGCCGCCGAGACCATCCCCGGCCGCGCCGACTCCTCGGCGACCGGCGCCGCCCAGGCGCCGTCCGGCGGCTCGACGCAGGACCCGGGGCAGCAGCAGCAGGTCGTGGGCGGCGACGGCTTCCAGCAGCCCACCGGCGGGCCCGGCCGCGGCTTCGGCCGGGGCCAGGCGGTGACCGGGGGCTCCTAGGCAACCGGGACCCGGATCTCCACCTGCGCCGGCGGCGTGGATCACCCTCGCCTACCGCCAGGGACGCGGCCCGGACTTCAGCTTCGCCATCGCCACGCCCCGGCCCTGATCCGGGAGCAGGGGACCGGGGCGGGCGCGGCGCTACTGCCGGCTGCGGGTGGGAAGCCGCTCCTCGGCGCGCCCCGCGAGCTCGACGGCTCCGAGACCGCGGAGGAAGTCGGCGAAGTCCCGCCGGCTGACGCGGAGATGATTGCCGGGCGTGTGCCACGCGGCGAGATGCCCGCGCGCGACCGCCCGGCGCAGTGCGGACCGCGACAATCCGCAGAGCGAGGCCGCCTCCCCGATGGTGAGGAAGTCGTTTCCACCCGACATTGGGCTCCCTCCCTGATTTGCCACGCACCGACCGAACGCAGCGACTCACACGTTGACGCCAAATGCACCTGAAATACAACCATCACGTCTCGTGCGAAACGCCAATCCCACACGATGGTGTGGTGGATCTCGGCCCTTAATGGGACGCACACCTTTCCTCGCGGACCGTTTACCGCGCGGATCGCAGGTCGCCCCTAGACTGCGGAGCGGCCCACCGGTTCGACACATGGAGGTCGCGTCATGCAGTTCCTCGTGGTCATCCGTGGCAACGAGGCTTCGATCCTCCCGCCGGCCCAGGAGATGGCGCTCGTGAGGGAGACCTTCGAGCAGCTGGCGTCCGGGAAGGACAAGCGCATCAAGGCCGTGTACCCGTTCGTCGGCGAACGCGCCGGCGCGATCCTCTGCGAGGCGGCGACCCCCGAGGAGCTCCAGGAGTGCCTCATGTCGCTGCCCTTCTGGCGCCTGGTTCGCGCCGAGTGCCACGTCGTCGGGACGCCGAAGGCTCTCGCCGACCAGCTCGGCCGCATGGAGCAGCAGATGGCCGGCCTCACCGCGTCCGCCGGCCGCCACTGACGAGCGGGCGGCGCCCTCGCCGGTGACGACGGCGCCGCCCGCTCTCCCCGTCCGATGTCCGTCCGGAGACGGGCGCCAGCGCAGGGCGCCACGCTCCTCCGAGCGGTGGCGGTCCTTCTCGCCGTCGCCCTCCTCTACTACCCGGCCGCCCGTCTGGGCCTGCTCCTCCAGTTCCGGCACACCAACGTCTCGCCGGTCTGGCCTCCTTCCGGCGTCGCCGTCGCCGCCCTTCTCGTCGTCGGACGCCGGGTGTGGCCCGGGCTCGTCGCGGCGGCCTTCGTCGTCAACGCCACCACCGGACTCAGCCCGCCGGTGGCGGCGCTCGTCTCGGTCGGGAACACCGGCGAGTACCTGCTCGCGACCCAGTTGCTGCTCGCAGCCGGCTTCCGCCGCGAGCTCTCCCGGATCACCGACGTCGTCCTGCTCACGGTCATCGGTGGGCTGATCGCCCCGGTGGTGGCGGCGACGGTCGGCACTGCGGCGGTGTGGTCCCAGGGGCTGGTCCCGCCGCGTCAGGCGGCGACGGTCTGGTCGACGTGGTGGCTCGGCGACGGCATCGGCACCGTGGTCTTCGCGCCGCTTCTGCTCGCCGCCGGCTCGGCACTCACCCGGCCGCGGCCCTCCACCGGCCGCTACCTCGAGGGCGCCGCGCTCGCCGCCGTCACCGTCGCGGTCGCGACCGGCGTCTTCCTGGGGTCGGGCCGCTTCGCCTACATGCTCCTGCCGCTCACGGTGTGGGCCGCGGTGCGCTTCGAGGTGGCGGGCGCCGCCGCGGTGACCGCGGGGGTGTCGTGCCTGGCGGTCTTCGGCACCCTGCACGGCACCGGGCCGTTCGCCTCCGGTCCGCTCAACGACCGCCTCACCCAGCTCCAGCTCTACAGCGCGTCGGTGGGACTCACCGCGCTCGCGCTCGCCGCCGCGACCGCCGCGCACCGCGAGAGCGAGGCGAGAGAGCAGCAGCGCACCGCGGAGCTGGAGTCGAGCAACCGCGAGCTCGGTGCCTTCGCATACACGGTGTCGCACGACCTGCGTGCCCCGCTGCGCGCCATCCACGGGTTCGCGCGGATGCTCGCCGCACGCGACGGGCACGCCCTCTCCGCTGAGGGGACGCGTCACCTCGACACCATCGGCCGCAACGCGGTGCGGATGGCACGCCTCATCGACTCCCTCCTCGCCCACGCCCACCTCGGCGATCGGCGGATCAGCCGCGAGCCCCTCGACCCGGCGTCGACGGCGCGCGCCGCGGCCGAGCAGATGCGCGCCGCGGCGGAGGGTGGTCGTGTGGTCGACATCAGCGTCGACGACATGCCCCGCTGCGAGGCCGACCCGGTCCTCCTCGGCCAGGTGTACGAGAACCTCATCGGCAACGCGGTGAAGTTCACGCGCGGACGTGACCGTGCGGTCATCGAGGTGGGGGCGACTTCCCCGCGGGCGGACTCCGGCGGCACCGTCTACTTCGTCCGTGACAACGGCATCGGCTTCGACATGCGGTACGCGCACAAGCTCTTCGGTCTCTTCCAGCGTCTGCACACCGACAGGGACTACACGGGCACCGGCGCCGGCCTCGCCATCGTGCGCCGGATCATCGACCGGCACGGCGGCAGGATCTGGGCGGAGGCGGAGCCGGACGTCGGCGCGACGTTCTACTTCACCCTCGGCACCGGCACCGGGCGGTGACCGCCGGTGCGTTGCACGACCCCTCGTCCGCTCCGTACGATCACCCTGGACCGCGACAGAGGCGACCGCGTCGCCGGGAGTGGGTGTGGCTCTCACCGTGGTGATCGCCGATGACGAGGCTGCGGTGAGGGCCGCCCTCGTCGACCTGCTGAACGAGCATCCCGCGCTCGACGTCGTCGGGGTCGCGGCCGATGCCGAGGCGGCGGTCCGCCTCGCCGGCGAGCACCATCCCGGGGTCGCGGTCATCGACGTGCGCATTCCGCGCGGGGGCGGGCTCGAGGCCATCGCCGGCATTCGCGCGGTCTCGCCACAGACGCGCATCGTCGCCTATTCCGCTGCCGACGATCGCGCCCAGATGACGCGCATCCTCACTGCGGGCGCGGATCGCTACGTGGTCAAAGGCGCAAACGCGCATCACCTCGTCGAGGCGATCCTCGAGACCGCGGAGAGTGCCCCCGACGCTCAGTGACAGACTGTCACGACGCGGGCCGCGAGCCCGCCGGCAGTTCCGCAAAGGGGCGGCCGGCGAGGATGCAAATGAATCTGGACAGGCGGGCCCGTGCCTGGCTTGATGGTGGACCCCGCTGACCGAGCCCCGTGCGCAACTGGACTCCCACCCGGGACGGGTGGGCGCGTGAGGACGGCACTGATGATCAGGGAACGTCTGCCGAGGGCGTCCGGCACCGCCGGCGCCGTCCCGGATCCGCTGACCGACCTGCCGAGCATCGTCGCCCGCGCACCGGTGGTGCTCTTCTCGTGTGACGCCTCCGGCGTCTGCACCTTCGCCGGTGGACGCGCGCTCGAGAGTCTCGGCCTCGACGCGGGGATGCTCGTCGGCCAGAACCTCCTCGAGCTCTTCAACGAGAACAGCCTGCGCACCGCGTCGCTCGACGACGACATGCCCGCGCTCTGGACCCCGACCCAGGCGGTGAGCGGTCAGATCGACTTCGGCGGGCGCACCATCCGCTTCTCGCGCGTGCCCGTCCACGACCGGCACGGCGAGCTGATCGGGGTCGTCGGCGTCGCCGTCGACACCACTGACCGGATCCGGGCGATCGGCGTGTCCGACGACGTCGACGAGCGATTCCGGGCCATCTTCACCCAGGCACCGATGGGGATGGCGATCGTCGACGCCTCCGGGCGGAGCGTCCAGGTGAACCGGGCGCTGAGCGACATGATGCGCTGCGCGTGCGCCGACTTCGTCGGTGACAGCGTCGCCGCCAACGGCTGCGACGTCGTGGCGGTGGGCGGGATGGGCTGGCCGCCGGTCCCGGGCCGGAGATCCGAGGTGCGTCTGCGCCGTCCCGACGGCTCGACCCTGCACGCGCTCGTCGACGCGACCGTCCTCCACCGTGACGAGGGCGGCGAGGTCAGCCATTACCTGCTCCACGTCCAGGACTTCACCGCCCGCCGGGAGATGGACGAGGCGATCCGCCGCAGCGAGGCATGGCTGCGCGCCCTGCTCGCCCACGCGCTGCGCTGCGACCGTGCCCGCAGCGAGGCGGAGACGCGACTTCTCGCCGTCGTCAACACCGCTCCGGTCGCCGTCTTCGTGTTCGACGCCCGCGGCGTCGTCACCATGGCCGCGGGACGGTGCCTGCCCTACCTCGGCATGGGCGGGGAGGAGCTGGTCGGCGTCTCGGTGTTCACCGCCGAGCTCTCCCGCCTCGACCTGACCGACCGTGTCCGGGTCGCCCTCGAGGGCCAGGAGGTCCGCGCGACGGTGATCCGCGAGGACCATGCCTTCGACGTCTGGTTCGGACCCATCCAGGACGGTGAGCTCGTCGTCGGCGGACTCGGGATCGCCAACGACATCACCGACCTCTACCGCGCCGACCAGGAGCGCCGCCGTCTGCTCAGCCAGCTGGTGACCGCCCAGGAGGCGGAGCGCACCCGCATCGCGTACGACGTCCACGACGACTCGCTGCAGGCGATGACGGCGATCGGCATCCGTCTCGAGCAGCTGAAGCGCCGGCTCACCGCTCCCCGCGACCTCGACCTCGTGAGCTGTATCGACGCCACGCTCGCCGACGCGGTGCGCCGCCTCCGTGCGCTGCTCCTCGAGCTCGGACCGCCGAAGCTCGACGGCGCCGGGCTGTGTTCGGCGATCGCCGACCATGCGCGGCGTGTCCTCGACACCACGCCGGCGATCGTGGGGGTCGACGACCGGCTCAGCGAGGAGCCCGACTCCGAGTGCAGCATCGTCGTCTACCGCATCGCGCAGGAGGCGCTCGCCAACGTCCGCAAGCACTCGCGGGCCCGCCGGGTGCGGATCCGCCTCGAGAGCGTCGACGACGGAGTGCTCTGCTGCATCGACGACGACGGGGTGGGGTTCTCGATGACCCAGGTGTGCGAGTCGCAACCCGGCCACCTGGGCCTGACGAGCATGCGCGAACGGGCCGAGATCGCCGCCGGCTGGCTGCTGCTCTCCTCCCATCCCGGCTGCGGCACCACGGTGCGCTACTGGATCCCGAGCCGGCCCGGACCGCCCGCCGTCGAGTGCCTCGGTCAGCGTTCCGGCGCCGCCACCACCCCGTCGCGGAGCGCGATCGCCACCGCCTCGAGCCGGGAGTGCGCCCCCAACTTCTGGATGACCGCCTGGACGTAGTTGCGGATCGTGTGGAAGGTGACCCCGAGCTCGCCGGCCATCGCGCGGGTGGTCCAGCCGCCGGCGAGCAGGCGGAGGACATCGAGCTCGCGAGGCGTCAGTCCGTAGAGGATGCTGTCCGGCGGCTGGCGCAGGTGGGTCATCACCCGCTCGAGCAGCGCGGTCGGGATCACCACCTTGCCGGCCTGGGCGGCCTCGACCGCGCTCACGAGCTCGTCGATGCCCGCGCTCTTGCGCACGCATCCGCAGCATCCCGCGTCGAGCGCCTCGGTGAGGATCGCCTCGTCCTCGGCGGCGGTGACGATCACCACCTTCGCGTCGGGGCGCTGCGCCATCAGCTCGCGCGCGACCGCGGTGCCGGTGCCGTCGGGGAGGCGGTAGTCGACGAGCACGACGTCGGGCTCGAGGCTGCGCAGCGCGCTGCGCGCATCGGCCATCGACCCCGCCGTGCCGACCACGCGGATGCCGGCGCGCTCGTTGAGGGCGGACGCGATCGCCTCGGCCACCATGCGATGATCCTCGACGAGGAGGACGCGCACATCCCGGCTGTCGCGGTGCACGTCCAGGGTCAACGCAGCGCCATGCCGATCTCCGACGCGACCCCCCTCGGACTCCATCCGGATGAACCAGCCCCAGTGCATCCGGCCCCTCAGGCAACCGCCGCACAGAATAGCGTCAACCCGTCGCGTCGTCCACCCCGGTTATGAACGGATTATTACACTCTTATCTAGCGCTTCCGCGGTCCCGTCATGAGGTTGAGAGTGAACCCGGACAGGAACAGGACTAGACAGGCGCACAGAGCGGCGAGGAGCGGTCCGTGCTGCGTGGGTTCTCTGCCGGTTTCGTCGGCACTCAACCGCCCGGCGGCCGGCGGCACCGGTGGATGGCAGCACGCCGCCACCGTGACCTGAGCCGACGACCGTCCCGCCCGGGCGACGATCACGTGGTCGCCGGGACGGCGGCTGAGGTGGAGCAGTCCGAGGATGCGGCCGTCGGGGTCGGTGAGCCCGAGCGCCGGCGTCACCGACGCGTCTGAGGCGGGCACGCGCGCGAACGCGAGGTCGACCGCGGCTCCCGCGAGCGGTGCGCCGCCGGCGGTGAGGGTGATGGTGAACGGCACGTCGTGTCCCGGCAGCCCGGTGGTCTGCGCCGGGCGGAGCGCGAGCTCGGGATGCGGTGTCGGAGCCGGTGCCTGCGGACCCGGCGGCGGCGTCGGCGGGATCCGCGGCGCCGCGGGGACGGGCGCGGGACGCGGCCCCGGGCGGTTCGTGGCGGTCGGGTCGACGGCGAGGCGGCCGGCGTCGAGGTGGCGGCCGTCGAAGCGCACGAGCTCGACCTCGCCGGACACCGAGTCGGGCTCGGGGGTGATCTCGACGGCGCGGTCGAACCAGGTGCTGGGCACCGGCCGTCCAGCGAGGCGGACGGTTCCGCCGGCGCCGAACCCCGAGCCGGTGACCCGCACCGCCTCGCCCGCGACGGCGTGCGCGGGCGAGAGCGCGCCGGCGACCATGGCGGTGTCGAGCCGTCCCGCCGGTCCCGACCAGCGGGTCGTCGCGTCGTGCTCGGTGTCCGTGTACGCCGACAGGCGCAGGGTCAGAGGACCCTGACAGAACTGGCCGGGCGCGGCGAGCGTGACCGCGGTGTCGGAGTGGTCGGCGGCGCTGAGGTCCTGCCCGCAGGCGGCCGCGTCGACGCCGGCGAGGTGACCACCGAGGTCGAGGCCGGAGCCGGTCACGGTGAGGTGGCCGCTCTCCTGGGTGGTGAGGGTCGCCGAAGCGACCGTGGGGACGGCGAGGAGCAGGTGGTCGTCGTTGCTCGGCGTCGGGGCCGGGCAGCTGTGGCAGCCCTGGTCGTGGGC
>DATKEY010000191.1:0-8614 GCA_035544475.1 Candidatus Dormiibacterota bacterium
GTCGAGCGCGCCGGCGTCCGTCGTCGTCCCCAGCCTGCCGCGGGTGAGCCCGGCGCCGGCCGGGTCCTCGGCACCCGCCGCCTCCGCGGTGCCGGCGGGGCCGCCCCACGTCATGGTCATCGTCATGGAGAACCGCGAGGAGAGCGACGTCGTCGGGCGGTCCGACGCCCCCTACACGACCTCGCTCGCGAACGGGTACGGGCTCGCGACGCACTGGTACGGGGTCAGTCATCCCAGCCTTCCCAACTACCTGGCGATGGTGTCGGGGAGCACGCAGGGGGTGTCCGACGACGGCACCTCGTACAGCTTCGCCGGGCCGACCCTCGTCGACCAGCTCGCCCAGCGTGGCATCGGCTGGAAGGCGTACATGGAGGACATGCCCTCGGTGTGCTTCGGCGGGGGCTCGAGCGGCCGCTACGCGAAGAAACACGACCCGTTCATGTACTTCCGCTCGATCACCGCGACCCCCGCGCAGTGCGCCCGGGTCGTGCCCCACGGCCAGCTCTCAGGCGACCTCGCCGCGGGCACCGCCCCACCGTTCCTGTGGGTGACCCCGAACCTCTGCAACGACGGCCACGACTGCGGCAACTCGACCGCGGACTCCTGGCTGAAGGGCGAGATGCAGCTCGTGATGGGGTCGACCTGGTTCAAACAGGGCGGCTCGGTGATCGTCACCTGGGACGAGGGCGGGAGCGACAGCGGGTGCTGCAACGGCGCCGCCGCGGGCGGGCAGATCGCGACGATCGTCGTCACCGCGGCCGGTCACCGGCGGCTCGACGGCGACGGCGACCACTACGGGATGCTCCGTGCCCTCGAGGAGGCCTACGGGGTCGGCGTCCTCGGGGCCGCGGGCGCCCCCGCGAACGGAGACCTGCGGCCGCTCCTCGCCCCCTGATCCCCTTCCCGGCGGGCGGGGTGGTGGGCTAGCGGACGATGACCCGCACCTGCCAGGTCGTCGTCGAGGCGATGAGGCAGAGCGGGCCGTGGCAGCCTCCCTGACCGGCGACCAGCCGGGTGCGCCCGGGCTTCGACGCCACGAAGGTCCCGTGCGCGCCGCCACCGGCGTCCCTCGCCGCCTCGCTCATCGTGAGCACCGCGGAGTCGAGCGAGTGGGGAGCGCTCCACTGCCGGTGCGGCGCCCCCTGGAGGGTCACGACGATCCGGGTCCCCGGGGCGACGGTGATCGTCTTCCCCGAATCGGCCTCGGTGAGGGTGATGGTGACCACCCCGCTGCTCGTCGAGGACGGGCGCTGCGCGGAGGCGGCCGAGTCGCCGCCACTCGGCGCGACGGCGCCGGTGCCGGGCGGGTTGGGGGCGGCCTGCGCCGGGGCCGCAGGGCGGCTCGTCGGCGCGACCGCGATGCTCCGTCCCGGTGCGGGCGCCACGTGGAGGCCCTCGGGCGCGCCCGGGGTCACCGGCGAGGGGGCGACGCTGTGGGTGCCGGGGTGCTCGGTGCGCTCGATCGTCGGGCGGTTGCTCGCGATGGCGACGAACACCGCCACCGTCGCGACCGCCGCGAGCACCGGCAGCCAGCGCATCGCGAGCTGGGGACGGCGCGGCTGGAGGAAGGCGATCCACCAGCGGCGGCGGCGCGCCTGCATCGCCCGGTGGGCGGCGGTCGTATCGGGCCAGATCCGGCGGCCGATCTCGTCGATCTCGTGGCGCAGGCCGCTCATCGTGATGGCTCCCGCAGGAGCGCGCGCAGCCGCCGCGTGGCGCGCTTGAGGTGGGTCTTCACCGTCTCCGGGGAGGTCGACGTCACCGCGGCGACCTCGGCGACGGGGCGTCCCTCGACGTGGCGGAGGATCATCGTGACCCGCTGCATCGGGCTCAGCCCCTCGAGGCCCCAGCGGACCCAGAGGCGGTCGATGTCGTCGTGGACCGAGGCGCGCATCTCCGCCTCGAGCGGGGTCTCGCGCCGCCGGCGCCGCCAGGAGTCGATGGCGATGCGGGTGGCGACACGGGCGACCCAGAGGTCCGGGCGGTCGAGCCGCGACACCCGCCCCCAGCGGGTGAGCGCCCGGGCGTAGGCGTCCTGGACGGCGTCCTCGGCGGCCGCGACGTCGCCGGTGGCGACCGCCACGATGCCGACGATGCGCTGACACGTGTCCTCGAAGAACGCCTCGAACGACGCATCGGAGCGCTCCGCGTGCAGCTCCATCGTCAGGATCGCACCTTCCACGTCATGCACACGTTCAACGGCTGGCCCCCGGGGGACACTGCGCGGCGCGGGATGCCTCCCCCGATATGCTTCCGGCATGGCGAAGCCGCTGACCCTCACTGACAGCACCTTCCGCGCACACCTGCTCGAGTCGCCGATCCCCGCCCTGGTCGACTTCTGGGCCTACTGGAACTCGACCTGCAAGGCCCTGGCCCCGAGCCTCGACGTGCTTGCGGACGAGTATGACGGGAGGGTGGTCATCGCGAAGCTCGACATCGACGCCAACCCCCAGACCGCGGCGCTCTTCGCGGTGATCGCGGTGCCCACCCTGATCCTCTTCCGCGGCGCCGAGGCGGTGAGCAGGATCGACGGCTACCGCCCGATCCAGGTGCTCCGCGACGAGCTCGACGAGCTCCTCGCCGCGGTCTGACGCCGCGGACGGATCGGTGACCGGGCCCGCCGCCGTCCCGCCGCCGCCGGGCACCCTGCTGCTCCTCATCCGCCACGCGGAGCAGGCGACGATGCAACGCCGCGACGCCCCGCTCAGCGAGCGCGGCGAGCGCCAGGCGCTCCGGCTCGCCGAGCGGCTCGCCGCGCTGCCGCTCACCGCCGTGGTCTCCAGCCACCTCAAACGCGCCCGCCGGACCGCCGAGGTGGTCGCCGACCGCGCCGGCCTCGAGGCCGAGGTGGAGGAGGGGCTCGAGGAGATCCACCTCGGCGAGGAGGCGCGCTGGCGCCGCTATCGCGGGATGCTCGAGCCCGACCCGGACGACTACGTCAGCGCTGCGCTCAACGCGGTGCGGGTGCTCTCCCGGGCGCGGTGGACCGGCGAGAACGGTGAGGAGCCGATCGACTCTCTGCTCGAGCGGGGGGCCGCGGCGCTCAGCCGGGTGGTCGAGCGCCACCACGGCGGGGTGATCGCGTGCGTCACCCACGGCGGCTTCATCAATGCAATGCTCGGCTCCTGGACGGGGGCGGAGCGCCACATGTGGTTCGTCCCCTGGCACACCGGCATCTCGTCGGTGCTGCTCAAGGGCGACGAGCGGGTGCTCCTCGGGCTCAACGACGCCACCCACCTCAGCCGCGACCAGGACATGCTCCACATCGTCGCCGCCGACGTGGTCAGCCGGCGCAGCGAGGATCCACGCCGATGACGAGCACTCCGTCGGTGGTGCCGAGGTAGATCCCACCGGCGTCGCCGGTGAGCTCCTGGGCACGTCCGATCTCCGCACCGCCACGGACCGCACCGCTGCGGGGGTCGGCGCAGCTCAGCGTCGAGCGCTGCGAGTCGGCGAGCCAGAGCACACCGCCGGCGACGAAGGCGCGCAGGGTGTTGCCCGCCGCCCGGCCGTCGCCGCCGAGGGCCGGGGCGGTCGGGCCGAGCGGCGCGAGGTCGGTGGCGCGGCGGTGGCTCAGCGCCGACGACAACCCGGTCCGAAGGGTGATCCACACGCCGTCGGCGTCGACGGCGAGCCGGGAGCCGGCGGTGCTGTGCTCGGTCGCGGTCGCGTGGGTCGCCCCCGTGTGCGGATCGCGGACGCTGACGAACGCGTCCTCCGAGGGCAGCCGGGTGCTCACGTAGAGACGGTCGCCGCCGGAGGAGAGGGCCACGTCGTCGACGCGGCCACCCTCGGGGTCGAGACGGCTGAGCACCGCGCCGCTGCGGGGGTCGATGCGGATGAGGTCGCCGCCCCATCCCAGCCAGAGCAGCTCCCCGGTTCCTGCCAGGCGTGCCGAGAACCCGGAGACGTCCGGCGCGGGGAGCAGGCTCAGCTCCTGCTCCACCTGCAGGGTCGCGGGGTCGAGCCCGTAGAGCGCCTGGTGACCGGGATTGACGATCCCCGGGTGCACGCCGGCGCCGACCCACAGCCGTCCGCCGGCGAGGGCGAGGCTGTCGGCGGCGGGGAACGGCCCGGCCGTCGTCACCTGCCCGGTCGCGCGGTCGACCCGCGCCACCATCGCGCGGTCGAGGTCCCACATCCCGAGCTGCAGCCGCTCGACGACGGCGTAGACGGCGTCGCGGTCGGCGGCGATGGCGTCGACGCTGCCGAGCGGGAGCGCGGACTCGACCCACGGCGACTGCGGGTTCTGGGCGGACGCGCTCTCGGCCGGCGTGCGCGCTCCGCCGCGCCGCAGCCAGCTCTCACCGTCCCAGGTCCAGGTGTCGTCGTAGACGCTCTCCGGGCCGCCGCCGACGATGCAGCAGCCGCCGAAGAGCACGCTCTGGCGGTGCCGGGCGTCGTAGGCGATCGCCGCCCCGAAGCGCGCCCCGGGGCCGTCGGGGCCGGAGTCGTGCCAGTCGGAGCCGTCCCAGGAGTAGGTGTGGTACCCGGGGACGACGACCCCGGCGGGCGAACTGCTCAGCGGGCCGTCGACGATGTGCTTGGCGGCGAGCGGGGTGACCTGGCGCTGCTCGGTCCAGGTCGCCCCGTCCCAGGTCCACACCGCGGCGACGGCGGCGTCGCCGCCGCACGCCGAGGCGGTGGGGAGAGCGGTGACGAGGACCAGCCCCCCGGTCCCCGGGGCGTAGGCGAGCCGGCCGGTGAGCGCCGCTCGCGGCGAGGCCGGCGGCCGCAGTCTCACCCAGGTCCCGGCGCTCCAGTGCCATACCGACAGCGAGCACGTCGAGCCCTCGGACGCCCCGTCGGTCACGAGCAGCACCTCGCCGGTCGTCGCGTCGGTGGCGAGGGCGGCGGTCCCCGCGCCGAGGCGTCCGGGGGGCGAGACCGCCGGACGGAGAGGCACCCAGCCGGTGCCGTCCCACGCCCAGGTGTCGCGGAGCTCGATCTCGCCCCGGCCGTCGGACGCCAGCCCCTGGCCGCCGAAGAGGAGGAGCCGCCCGCTGGACGGGTCCCACGCCATCGCCGCCGCCTTGCGCGGCGAGGGCCCCACGGTCTGGTAGCGGAGCCGCCAGGAGCTCCCGTCCCAGGTCCAGGTGTCGTCGAGCAGCCGGTTCTCGCCGGCGCGCCCGCCGAAGAGCACGACCTCGGCGCGCTGCGGGTCGTAGCCGGCCGCGGCGAAGGCCCGCGGTGGGGGCCCGGGGCGCGGCCCCGCGGCGCCGGCGGCGAGCTGGGCGACGGGACGGTCGGCGGAATGGCGGCCGAGCACGCCGGCGCCGGCCCCGACGGCGCCGGCCAGGAGCGCGACCAGCGCGGCGGTCGCGAGCGGCCGCATCGCCCCGCCGGCGAGAAGGCGGCGGGGGTCGAGCCGGTCGCGGCGGCGCCGCGACGCCGTGGCTGCGCGCAGCCGGTCGTCGAGGCCCTCGGGCACGGTGATCGCGGCGGCACGGCCGCGAAGGACGGCCGGGTCGCCACGGACCCGCTCCAGCCCGCGCCGGCGCGCCGCGAGCACCGCGGGCTCGCCGACGTCGAGCACCTCGGCGATCTCGGCGGCAGGAGCCCCGGCGCCGAGCTCGAGGGCGAGGACCGAGCGCTCGCGCCCGCGGAGCCCCTCGAGGATGTCCTCCCCGGGGACCGCGCGCCACGCGGTGTCGGGATGGAGCAGTCGCCGGGACAGCTGCCACCGCCGCTGGGTTGCGATCGCCGTCCGTGTGATGCGCAGCGCGTGGATCCGCGCGTCCTCCGCCTCCTCCGGCGTCCCGGCGGAGGCGAGCAGCGCGACGAGCGCTGCGGCGGCGGCCTCGACCGCCGCGTCCGGCTCGACGAGCTCGAGCAGGCACAGCCGGTGGATCCCCGCCGCATCCATGGGGAAACCTTAGCGGGGCCGCGCCCGGGCGGCCACGCGCGAGGTCACGAGGCGCCGGCGCCGTCTCCTGCGGGGGTCACGACCGCGCCCGCGCCGCGGGTGCCACGGATGATCTCGTCGATGAGCCCGTAGCCCTTCGCCTCCTCGGGATCCATGAAGTAGTCGCGCTCGGTGTCGCGGTGGATGACCTCGAGCTCCTTGCCCGTGTGCTTGGCGAGGATCTCGTCGAGCCGGTTGCGCAGGAAGAGCGCCTCGCGGGCGTGGATCTCGATGTCGCTGGCCTGGCCGCGGAAGCCGCCCGACACCTGGTGGATGAGCATCCGCGAGTTCGGCAGGCTGTAGCGCATCCCCGCGGCGCCACCGGCGAGGATGAGCGCTCCCATCGACGCCGCGAGCCCGATGCAGATCGTGCTCACCCGCGGGCGCACGTACTGCATGGTGTCGTAGATCGCGAGGCCCGCGGTCACCGACCCGCCCGGCGAGTTGATGTAGATGGAGATGTCCTTCTCCGCGTCCTCGGCCTCGAGGAAGAGGAGCTGCGCCATGATCACGTTGGCGACGTTGTCGTCGACCGGCGTCCCCAGGAAGATGACGCGGTCACGCAGCAGGCGCGAATAGATGTCGAACGCGCGCTCGCCACGGTTGGTGGTCTCCACCACCATGGGGATGACTGCGGTCGGGTTCACCGCGGGACCTCCGTGAGCCTGCCGGGCGCGGGCGCGCCGTGAACGCGGTGGGTACCCGCGCCGCCCGCATCCTACACGTGGTCGGCGGCCGGAGCGATCCCGAGTGTGTCACCGGGGCGCCGTCCGCGCTCAGGTGAGAGGCCACTCCACCGCCGTACGCTTGCGGCCATGCACGTCCGGGGGGCTCGAAGCGTGCCGCGCCTGCTCGCGGCGGCGGTGCTCGTCGCGCCGACGCTGGTGTTCGTGCCCGGCCGTGCCGATGCGACCCACGGAGTGACCATCGCCGGATCGGGCACACAGCAGTCGCCGTACATCTACCAGGGCGTGCCCGCGAGCATCACCGCCGGCGACACGATGACCTGGCTCAACCCGACGACGGTCAACCACACGATGACGCCGACGACGAGCCCCGACCCGAATTTCCGCAGCCACGACCTCGACGGGCAGGGCTCGTACCACGAGTACCGCTTCACCGTGCCCGGGAGCTACGCCTTCCAGTGCAAGTTCCACCCCGCGACGATGCACGCGACCTTCAGCGTGCTCGCCGCGCCGCCACCGACGCCGACACCCCGACCCGCGCCGCGGGCCACACCCGCGCCGTCGCCGCCGCCCACCGCGGTCCCCGCACCGCGGCCGGCGCCGACCGCCACCCCGAACCAGCGGCCGACGACGCCCGCGCCCCGGCCGTCCGCGTCGCCGGCGCCCACTCCGGCGCCGACCCCGAGCGCCGCTCCGTCGCCGGCCGCGACGCCGGCTCCGACCCCCACCGCCACCGCCTCCGCGGTGGCCGGGGTCGAGACCGAGTCGGCGACGACCTCGGGCGACACCCTGCCCACCGCGCCGGCGCCGCCGCTCACGTCCGCCCCCGTCGACACCGGGGGACCGGGGCTGCCGGTGGTGCTCGGGCTGCTCGCCGCGGTCGTCGCCCTACTCGGCGGTGCCCTCTGGCTGCGCCGTCGCGCGTAGCATCGTCGGTGTCGGCCAATGGGGGAGAGGTCTCATATGGCGGCACGGCTCCTCGACATCCTCCCCGTGCGGGTGATCCGGCGGTACCTCGATCAGCAGGGCCCGAACTGGGGCACGCTGATCGCGTGGAACGCCCTGTTCGCGTTCTTCCCGATCGTCCTGGTGACGATCACCGTGCTCGGGCTGGTGCTCCAGGACCCCGATGTGAAGAGGCAGATCGAAGGTCAGATCGCGGCGGGCTTCCCCAACTGCCGCCACAACCAGAACTGCGAGATCATCGGCGCCCTCAACTCCTTCCGCGAGCGCACCGGCGTCTTCGCGATCATCGGCTTCGCCGGCCTCTTCTGGAGCGGCTCCGCACTCTTCGGCGCGATGGACCAGGGGCTGTCGACGCTCTATGGGGTGAAGTCCCGGGACTTCCTGCGCCAGAAGCTGATGTCCTTCGCGATGATCCTGCTCTTCACCCTGCTCACCATGCCGCTGATGCTGAGCGGCAGCCTGCTCGGCGTCCTCGAGCACCTCCCCCTCGTGCCGCACGAGTTCCGCACCGGCCCGGTGTCGCTCCTCCTCCAGATCGGGCTCGGCATCCTCGACGCCACCCTGCTCTTCGCGGCGATCTACTACGTCGTCCCCAACCGCAGACAGCGGCTGCGGCGCGTCCTCCCGGGAGCTCTCGGGGCGGCCGCGCTCTTCGAAGGCTTCACCCTGCTCTTCCCGCTGTACTTCAAGGTCACCGGCGGCTTCGCAGCCTACGGCCAGACCTTCGCCCTCTTCTTCCTGCTGCTCTTCTACTTCTTCGTGCTCGGGCAGATCGTCATGATCGGCGGTTCGGTCTGCGCCGAGATCGACCCCGCGGTGCGCACCCGGCGGGTCACCGCGACCGCATCCGCCGAGCCTCAGCCCGACGATGCGAGCACCGGTGGCTCGACGGCGGCGGCGAGCGCGAGCAGGGCGAGCACCGCCTCGCGGGGCGAGCCGGGGGGAACCGTGTAGCGGACGTCGCCGCGCCCGGACTCGACGGGGACGACGAGCTGGGCGCGCCACAGCTGCCCGAGGTGGTAGACGGTGTCGGCGACCGAGAGCCCGGTCTCCTGTG
>DATKEY010000192.1:0-20214 GCA_035544475.1 Candidatus Dormiibacterota bacterium
GACTCGAAGATCGCCGCCGCCTCGGAGAGCGCCCTCAGCTCGCCGGAGCCGCAGCGTGACGCCTGCGCGCAGGCAGAGGCGACCAGCGCGCGGCCGCGCAGCGGGGCGAACCCCTGCGTGGGGAGCAGGCCGGAGACCTCGCGTGCCGCCGCCTCACCCTGTGCTCCCTGGCCGAGGGCGATCTCGGCCCAGGCGCGGGCGAGGCACGCGTAGGCGCGGAAGAGGTCGCGATCGGTCTCGCACGCCAACCGGTCCAGCCGGGTCGCGGCCATCTCCGCCTCGGCGGGAAGGGCGGCCTCGAAGGCGACCTCGGCGAGGTCGACGAGGATCGGGGCGGCGAAGGCGACCGCGCCCATCTCGAGCATCCCCTCCGTCCCTCGACGCATCGCGGCGACCGCCTCGGTCAGTCGGCCCTCACGCCAGGCGAGAACCCCCGCCGCGTGTTGAGAGATGTCCGAGACGAAGAACCAGACGCGGTCGCCGTAGACGCGCCTCGCGGCGACGACGTTGGAGCGGGCCTCGTCGATGTGGTCGGTCTCCACCGCGGAGAGGGCGGCGACGCAGAGACCGTGGGCGCGCCGGCGGCTGAGCTCGCCGGGATTGAGCACCATCGCCTCGCGGACGCAGGCGAGCGACCCGGCGTAGTCGCCGGCGAGCCAGCGTACGTATCCCTCGAGCTCGAGAACGTTGCTGTCGCGCCAGCCGGGGACGGACCTCGCCTCCTGGAAGGCGGCCAGAGCCTCTCTGAAGCGACCCTCGAAGCCGAGCGACCAGCCGAGCGACATCAGGCCCCAGGTCACCCGGTAGAGCTTCCCCGCCTGACGCGCCATGGCGACACTTCCGCGCAGCCTGCCCTCGGCCTCGGCGAAGCGTCCCTGGTAGAAGGCGGCGGTTCCGACGATCCCGAGGGCCTGGAGGCTGGCATGGTGGTCTCCGGCCCTCTCGGCGTCGGCGAGAACGCGCCGGGCACCGTCCTCGAGGGCGCGGAGGTCGCCGGCGAGCCCGTGCGCATAGGCGAGCTCGAGCTGGGCGAGGCGGGCCTGGGTGGGCTCGCCCGCAGCCCGGTAGAGGCCGATCGCCTCGTCGGCGGCGACCGCGGCCTCCTCGAGCTGCCCGGTCCCCCAGGAGAGGAAGCTCGTGAGCCGGCTCTTCACCATGGCGCGGATCGCCGGGTCGCTCCCGCCGGCGAGGACGGCGTCCATCTCGCGCAGGGCGGTGATCGCCGAGCGGGTGTCGGCGTCGGCGCGGTGGTCGACGACCCACTCGCCCTGGTCGAGGGTGCCGGCGACCGCGACCCAGCGCGCGTCGCCCGGCGGCAGGATGTCGGCGAGCGCGCTGAGGATCTTCAGCGCCTCGCGGAAGCCGCCGCGCTCCTCGGCCTGGCGGAGGGCATCGCGGAGCACGGCGATCGCCTCGTCGTCACCGCTGTCGGCCGAGCGCGCGAAGTGGAGCGCCGCCTCGCCGAGGTGGCCGGCGATGAGGAGCGCGCGGCCGACCTGCCGGTGGAGGGCGAAGCGGGTCGCGCCGCCGATGTCCCCGTAGATGGTCTCGGCGATCACCGGGTGAGCGACCTCGTAGGACACCCGGTGGGCTCGCTGGTCCTCGGTGACCAGGCGGGTCCGGGTGAGCCTCCGCACCGCCGGAGCGAGCTCGTCGAGGGGCCGGCCGCTGAAGCGCACCAGCTCGCCGAGCTCGACCCGGCCGCCGGCGACGGCGAGCACCTCGAGCACCCGCTGGGCGCTCGTGTCGAGCAGGCCGACCCGTGCACGGACGCGCTCGGCGAGCTCCTCGGGGAGGACGCGCAGCCCGGGACGGGGAACCCCGCCCTCGTCGCGCAGGGCGCGGAGCAGACCGACGGCGAACAGGGTGTTGCCGCGTGACCTCTCCGAGACCCAGTCGAGGACGTCCTTGCCGACCGTGCGGCCGAGCACGTCCTCGGCGAGCTGCTCGACCGCCTCCTCGCCGAGGGGCGCGACGTCGATGCGGCGCAACACCTCCTGCTGCTCGAGGTCGAGCAGGACACGGACCGCGAGCGGCTGGTCGGCGAGCTCACCGGGACGAACCGCGGCGATCACCAGCGCCGGGGTGCGGGAGAAGTGGAGGGCGAGGTACTCGAGCACCTCCCAGGAGCTGGCGTCGGCGGAGTGCATGTCGTCGAGGAAGAGCACGACCGGGCGGCGCCGCGCGAGGTTGGTGAGCAGTGTGCCGAGGCTCTCGAGGAAGCGGATCCGCGGCGGCTCGCGGTCGGGGATCGCACGGCGCACCCCGGCGACGCTGCGGAGCAGCCCGGCGAGGTCGTCGAGGAAGCCGCCACAGAGCGCCCCGACCTCCTCCGGAGGCAGCTGGCGGAGGTGCTCCTCGAAGGCCTCCGCCCAGACGCCGAATGAGGCGACGGTGCTGAGCGGGCGGGCGCGGGCGGTGAGCGCCGTCGACGACGCGGCGTGCCGGGCGAGCGTCTCCTCGGCGAGCCGCGTCTTGCCCGCGCCGGGGTCACCCGCGAGCAGGACGCACCGCAACTCACCCGAAGCGCTCCGCTGACGCTCGGCTTCGAGCGCGGCAACCTCCGACGCGCGCCCGACGAATCTCGGCTTTCCAGCCATGCCGCCTCCTCGAGCGCGAGAATACGCCGCCAGGGGCGGGGAAGGCGACAACCGTGTTCGGTGATGCGTGAAGTCACGTCCGCGGCTCGCCGGTCAACCGGCGGCCGAATTCGAGCACGGCGGTCGCGAGCCGCACGCGTTCCGTGGGCGAGGCGGCGAGGGTGTCGGCGCACAGCACCCGCATCCCCAGCGCGGCGACCTCCGCCTCCTCGGCGGCGTCGCGCTCGTCGACGACGAAGCCGCCGGCGATGCCCGCGTAGAGCCCCGCGACCGCCGCGGCACGGTGGGGCAGGCCGCGGGCCTCCATGAACGCCGCCCGCACCCGCGCCCGGCCCTGCTCCGGAGGCGTCGCCGGAGGCCGGCCGCTCACGACCGGGGTCACCGCGACCGTGCTCGCGGCACGGCCCGCGAGGGTCGCGCGCACCCCGGGGAGCGCGAGGATCGGGCCCAGGCTGCTCACCGGGTTGCTCGGTGCGAGGACGACGAGGTCGGCGGCGGCGAGCACGTCGAGCACCCCGGGCGCCGGGGTGGCGCCGGCGAGCCCGGCGTGCTCGACGCCGAGCACCCGGGGCCCGGCGCGATGGCGCACCAGGTACTCCTGGAGGGTGAGCGCACCGGCGTCGGTGCTCACCACCGTGCGGACCGGCGCGTCGCTCATCGGCAGGACACGGGCGGCGACGCCCCACGCGGCGGTCAGCCCGGCGGTCGCCTCGGTCAGGGTGTGGCCTGCGCGGAGCAGCCGGGTGCGCTCGAGGTGCGTCGCCATGTCGCGGTCGCCCACGTGGAACCAGTCGGCGCCATGGCGGGCGAGCGCCGCGTTGCAGTGGAAGCTGTCGCCGCGCAGTCCCCAGCCGCGCTCCTCGTCGAACTCGCCGATGAGCGCGTAGAGGACGCTGTCGAGGTCGGGCGAGACGTGGAGCCCGAGGTACTCCAGGTCGTCGGCGGTGTTGACGATGCAGCAGAGCTCATCGCCGCGGCCGCGCAGGCCGCAGAGGAAGCGGGCGGCGCCGAACCCGCCGCAGAGGACCGCGATCACGCGGCGGCCGTGCTACCGCACGCCGGCGCGGTCGCGAGCGGGGGCGCGACCGTACACGGTGGTGCGCTCCACCGGCACCCGGCCGATGGCGCGGATCGCCGCCTCGAGCTCCTCGGGCTCCTTGCGCACGCCCCACTCGGCGCCCGCCATCCGCGAGATCGTCTCCTCCATGAGCGTCCCGCCGAGGTCGTTGCAACCGCCCATGAGCAGCTGCTGCGAGCCCTCGATGCCGAGCTTCACCCAGGAGACCTGGACGTTGTCGATGAGCCCACCGAGCAGGATGCGGGCGATCGCGTGCACCCGTCGCGTGTCGGCGACCGAGGCGCCCGCGCGCGCCTTCCCTGCGAGGTAGATGGGTGAGTTCTGGTGGACGAAGGGGAGGGGGACGAACTCGGTGAACCCCCCGGTGCGCTCCTGGATGCGCGCCAGCCGCCGCATGTGCGCGACCCAGTGGGGCGGGGCGTCGACGTGGCCGTACATCATCGTCGAGGAGGAGCGGATGCCGAGGCCGTGCGCGGTCGAGACGATCTCCTCCCACGTGTCCGCCGGCAGCTTGCCCTTGGTCAGCACCCAGCGCACATCGTCGTCGAGGATCTCCGCGGCGGTCCCGGGGATGGTGCCGAGCCCGCGGTGCCTGCACTCGTCGAGGAACTCGCGGAAGGAGATGCCGAGCCGGGTCGAGCCGTGGAGCACCTCCATCGGGCTGAACGCGTGGATGTGGATCTCCGGCACCCGCGCGTGGATGGCGTCGAGGATACGGAAGTAGAAGTCGGCGGGAAGGCCGGGATGGATGCCGCCCTGGATGCACACCTCCGTGGCGCCGTAGCCCGACGCCTCCTCGGCGCGATCGGCGATCTCGTCGAGTCGCAGCGTGTAGGAGTCGGGATCCATCTCGCGTTGCGCGAAGGCGCAGAACCGGCAGCCCGTGTAGCAGACGTTGGTGAAGTTGATGTTCCGGTTCACCACGTAGGTGACCTCGTCGCCGACCGCGGCGGCGCGCAGCCGGTCGGCGATGGCGCAGAGCTCGTCGAGGGCATCGCCCTCGGCGCGGAAGAGCGCGAGCGCCTGCTCGTCGCTGAGCCCGCGTCCCGCCTCGGCGGCGCGCAACGCGGCGCGGATCTCGGCGTCGAGTCTCACCGGATCGGTCCCGTCCGGCGGCCAGGCGGCGGTCACCGGCAGCGCCTCGAAGTCCCCGTACACCGCCAGGGCGTCGTCGCGCAGCCCGGCGTCCGCGCCCTTCGCGTAGGTGAGCGCGGTGCGGCGTGGCTTCCATTCGACGTCGGGGTCCTGCCACGGCTGCCCCTCGGCGCGCGCTCCCTCGACGGCGAGACCGTCGTCACCGAGCAGCGCCGACACCGGGCGGCGCATGCGCGTGGCGATGTACGGGTCGGGTCGGGTCGCATACTCGGGGTAGAGGCAGAGCCGCTCGCGCAGGCGCAACCCCTTCTCGGCGGTGCGTGCGGCGAGCTCGTCGAGCGCGGGCCACGGCGCCTCGGGGTTGACGTGGTCGGGGGTGACCGGCGAGACGCCGCCCCAGTCGTTGATGCCGGCGTCGAGCAGCCGTGGGTAGTGGGGATCGCTGAGGTTCGGCGGCGCCTGCACGTTCATCCGCGGACCCATCACCACGCGCGCGGTCGCGACCGCGGCGAGGAACTCGTCGAACGAGGGCTCGGGATGGTCGCGCATCGCGGTCCGAGGCTTCGCCCGGAAGTTCTGGACGATCACCTCCTGGACATGGCGGTGGCGGCGGTGCGCCTCGCGGATGGTGAGCAGCGCGTCGGCGCGCTCCGCCGCGGTCTCGCCGATGCCGACGAGGATGCCGGTCGTGAAGGGGATGCCGAGCCGTCCCGCATCCTCGATCGTGCGAAGCCGCACGGCGGGCACCTTGTCGGGCGAGCGGTGGTGCGCCATCCCCCGCTCGAGCAGCCGCTCCGACGTCTGCTCGAGCATGATCCCCATCGACGCGCTCACCTGCTTGAGCCGCGCCATGTCCTCCCAGGACATCACCCCGGGGTTGAGATGGGGGAGGAGGCCGGTCTCCTCGATGATGAGGATGGAGACCGCGCGGAGGTACTCGAGGGTGGTTCGGTAGCCGCGCTCCTCGAGCCAGCGGCGCGCCGTCGGGTACCGGTCCTCCGGCTTGTCACCGAGGGTGAGCAGCGCCTCCTTGCAGCCCGCGCGCTGCCCGGCCCGCACGATGCCGAGCACCTCGTCCGGCGAGAGGAAGGGCGCGGTCACCCGTGCCGGGGGTTTCGCGAACGTGCAGTAGTGACACCGGTCGCGACAGAGCATGGTGAGCGGGACGAACACCTTGCGCGAGTAGGTGATCACGTCCCCGTGCTCGAGCTCGCGCAGCCGGCCGGCCACCGAGCACAGCTCGGCGAGCGCGTCGCCCCGCGCCTCGAGCAGCGCGGTCACCTCGGCGGGTGCCAGGGTCTTCCCCTGCGCCGCGCGATGAAGAGCCCGGCTCAGTGTCCGTTCCATGGCGCTACCGACTCTACGGGATCGGCTTCATCTGAAGAGGGCGGGGGGTGGGGGGCGTAGTGGGCGGGGGATCGGCCGCCAGCCGGGATCCGGGGTCAGGCCGCGCAGGTGGGCACGCTTCCGCAGAGCGTCATCCCGCCGTCGTCGTTGCGCTGGAGGGCGATCTCGCCGCCGACCCGGGCGAGCCGCTGGCTGAGCGACGCCAGGCCATAGTGCTGGCCGTCGCGGGGCACCTGGACGACCTCGAAGCCGTCCGGGAGGCCGCGCCCGTCGTCCTGGACGACGATCTCGGCGCTCTCCTCGCCGTAGTGCAGGGTCACGAGCACCGACGAGGCCTGGGCGTGCTTTCCGACGTTGTGGAGCCCCTCGCGCACCACCGCGATGAGCACCGCCTCCTGCTCGCCGCTCAGGTTGTAGGGGTCGCCGATGACGGCGAAGTCCGCAGCCGTCCCGGTGACGGTCGCGAAGCCGCGGACATCCATTCCGATGACCGCGGGCAGGCCCTCGTCCGCGGTGCAGGGCGCCAGCGCGCGCAGAATGTCCCGCAGCGAGGACGACGCCTGCGCGGCCTGCGCCTCGATCGCCCGGATCTGCTGGAGGATGTCCGGTGCGGAGACGCCGAGGGTGCTGCTCACGCGCTGGGCGGCGCTGCCGATCCCGAAGAGCAGCGGGCTCAGGGTGTCGTGGAGGTCGCGGGAGATGCGCTGCCGCTCCTCCATCGCACTGAGGCGCGACGAACGCTGCGCGTGCATCGCCCCACCGAGCGCCGGCCCCAGCGAGGCCGCGAAGTCCTCCGCGAGCCGGTGGGCGCGATCGCCGATCTCGCCGGCGGAGCGATTCAGGGCATAGAGGACACCGATCACCCGACCGCGGTGCATGATCGGCGCCCCGAGGATCGAGCGGATGCCCTCCTGGTTGACCATCTGGTCGACGAGGTGGGGCGAGATCTCCGGGTCGGCGCCGTAGTCGGGGACGCAGACCGGTCGGCGGTCGCGCAGCACCCGGCCGGCGACGCCGTCGCCGTAGTGGATCTGCAGGCCGCTGCGCACCCCGGGGGTGCGCACGTGCCAGGAGCCGCGGGTGACCATCAGACGGGGCCCCTCGCGGAGGCTGACCCCGGTCGCGTCGGTGCCGACGATCGGGCCGAAGGCGGAGGCGGCGCGCCGGGCGATGACCGAGGCGTCGAGCAGCCCGACGAGGCTGCGCGACGCGGCGGTCATCCGTCGCAGATCGGCGACCGCGTCGCGCGCCGCGCTGTCGTCGCCGCGGCCGGTCCGCCGCTGCGCCGCGGTCGGGGCGCGCCCGGCGCGAGGCCGGGCGCCGCCCGTGCGGGTGTGAGCCAATGCTGCCTCGCCTCCCACGCTCAGGGCCGATAGTCCATTCTATACGATCCTCTATGGACCCTGCAAGTGGGGAGCGGCGACGCGGTGCACATCCCGGTTACAGCAGCCGCGCGCTCAGGACGTTGTCGGCGACGAGGTGGTGGCCGTTGATGAAGGAGGCGCGATCGCTGGCGAGGAAGAGGCAGGCCTGCGCCGCCTCGCGCGGGGTACCGAGCCGCCCCTGCTTCGCCTGGAGGATCGGCCCGACGTCGCCGAACGCGGCGGCGAGCTTGCCGAGGGCCCGCTCGGTGACCATCGGGGTGTCGAGGAAGGCGGGGCAGACGCAGTTGACCCGAACCCCCGCGTCGCGGAGCTCGGCCGCCGCGGTCCGGGTGAGCGAGACCACCGCCGCCTTCGTGGCCGCGTACGCGCCGAACATCGGGCAGCCGCCGATCCCGGCGACCGAGGCCATGTTCACGATGTTGCCGCCCCCGGACGCGATGATCGCCGGGGCGCCGTACTTGATGCCGAACCAGACGCTCTTGACGTTGACGTCGAAGATGCGCTCGAAGTCCGCCTCCTCGTGCTCGAGAAGGCTGTGCACCTGCTCGATGCCGGCGTTGCTGACGAGCACGTCGATGCCGCCGAACGCCTTGGCGGTGGCGTCGATGGCGGCCTGGACGTCGGCGGCCTTCGACACGTCACCGGTGACCGAGGGGCAGCCGAGGCTGTCCGCGATCTCCTTGACCCCGGCGCTGATGTCCTGGAGCAGGACCCGGGCCCCCTCCTCGACGAAGAGCTCGGCGATCTGCCGCCCGATCCCCGACGCCGCGCCGGTGACCAGGGTCCGCTTGCCCTGAAGCTCAGCTGCCATCCCGTCTCCTTTCTCCGTTCTGTCCGCCTGCGCTGAGCGCCCGCGTGCCGAGCGGCAGGCGGGCGTGCACCTCCTGAGTGACGATCCCTCTGAGAACCAGGGTCATGAAGTGGTCGGCGATCGAGTCCGGGTCGAGCCGCGCGCCCGGCTGGTACCACTGGAGCGTCGAGTTCATGAGCCCCGCGATCGCCATGCTCGTGAGCCGCACGTCGTGAGGCCGGATGTCGCCCTCGCGGATGCCACGCTCGAGCAGGTGCTCGATGAGCACCTCGGTCTCCTTGCGCAGGTCGAACACGGCGCGGTACTGCGGGCCACGGATGCGCCACTGCTCGCGCATCAGCACCCGCCACTGGTCGCGGGAGCTGTGGACCTCGGACATCCAGCGGCGGGCGACCGCGTAGGCGCAGTCGACGACGGGCACACCGTCCTGCTCGCAGAGCCGGCGCATGTCCTCGACGAAGGCGCCGCCGGTGTCGGTCACGATGTGGACCAGCACCGCCTCCTTGCTCTCGACGTGGTAGTAGAGCGAGCCGAGGGTGAGGCCCACCGCAGCACAGATGTTCCGCATCGTGGTCTCGGCGTACCCTCGCTCGGCGAACAGCCGCGCGGCGACGTCGAGGATCTCCCGAGTGCGGACATCGGTGGGCTTGCGCTGGGGCGCGGGGCGCCGGACGGTGGCGCCGGAGCGCCGGCCGGGGTTGGGGGCGCTGTCCGCGGGGACCGGTTGCAGGCTCATCTCCCCCTGACGTTGACGACTATCGAACGTCCGATAGATACTACCAGCCCCGTGGGGGCCGTTGGGAAGGCCCGAGACCGACCGGCCGTGGAGTGGAGGATCCGGACCGGCCGAAGGCAGTAGGAGGAGGCGTTCAGTGAGCAGCACCAAGCCGGTCGTCGTCTATGGCGCAAGCGGGTACACGGGCAGGCTCACCTGCGAGTACCTGCGCGAGTACAACATCCCCTTCATCGCCGCAGGTCGTGACGCCAACCTCGTCCGCCAGGTGATGGAGACCAAGGTCCCGGGGATCGAGACCGCCGACTACGAGGTGCGGCAGGTCGACAACAACGTCGACGCGCTCACCGACCTCTTCAAGGGCGCCAAGGTCGTCTGCAACATGGTCGGCCCGTTCATGACCTACGGGCCCACCTGCGCCGAGGCGGCGCTGCGAGCCGGCTGCCACTACCTCGACACCACCGGCGAGCAGGACTGGTGCATGCTCGCCGACGAGAAGTTCGGCGAGCGCTACGCCGAGAAGGGGCTGCTGATCTCCCCCTCGACCGCGCACCAGTTCGCCACGAGCGACATCGCCGCCCACATCGCCCTCGAGACACCCGGTGTCGACAGCCTCGACATCATCTCCATCTGGGGTGGCATGCCGACGAAGGCGTCGACGGCGACGATCTTCACCATCCTCATGGCCGACCACCACTACCTCGAGCAGAACCAGTACGTGAAGTACCCGCCGGCGGCGTACTTCGAGGTCGTCCTCCCCGGCCAGCACCAGACCTCCCTGGTGATGTCGAACTGGTCCTCGCCGCACCCGGTCTGGCACAAGCGCAACCCGCGCGTCGCCAACTGCAAGGTGCTCGGCGGCGTCTTCAACCGCGCCGTCATGGAGCAGGTCGTGGCGATGGCGAAGATGGTCGAGGAGAAGATCAAGCCGCTCGACCCGGACGGCCAGCGCGCCGCGCTCGCCGAGGTCGCCAAGGGCGTGCAGGCGGGGATGCCGCCGCGCGAGAACCAGCGGGTCAACCGGTCGCTCGACTCGGTGTACGCCACCGGCGCGCACAAGTCGGTGTCGGTCGTGATCCGGGGCGCCAACAACTACAAGCAGACCGGGCTCTACCAGGCGTGGTCGGCCCACAACCTCGTCATCGGCCGGCCCCGCGCCGTCGGCTTCGCGTCGGTCTGCCAGGCGTTCGGACACCGCGAGGCGCTCGCCGCGCAGCAGTACCACGGCCTCCTCGGGGAGCCGGTGGTGGGCGGTGACGTCGCCGCGGTTCCGGCGCCGGCTCCGGCGACCACCCTCGGCCGTCTCAACGGCGCCGGCGTGGCGCCCGGCGTCCTCCAGGCCGTCCACTGAGCAGTCGCCGATGAACCTCGGTGACATCCTCACCGGGTCGGCTCGGGTTCATCCGGACACCACCGCCCTCGTCTGGGACGAGGGCGGTGGCCGGAGGACGTACCACGAGCTGAACCGGCGTGCCGACGCCCTGGCGAGCGCGCTCGCCGGCGGCCTCGGCGTCCAGCCGGGCGACCGCGTCGCCCTGATGATGTACAACGGCCCGACGCTGCTCGAGGCGATGTTCGGGGTGTGGAAGGCCGGGGCCACGGTGGTGCCGCTCAACGCGCGCTTCACCCCCGACGAGATCTCCTACCACGTCGCCGACTCGGGGGCGAAGGTGCTGATCGCGGGCCGCGACTTCGCGGCGTCGCTCATCGCGATGCGCGACCGGATCGCGGTGGGGGCGCTGGTGCTCGAGGGCGGCGGGGACGGCGCCCTCGACCTCGACGCCATCGCCGCGGAGCACGCCGGCCGGGCCGCACCGCCGGTGGAGGTGGCCGACGACGACGTCGCCTGGATCGCCTACACGTCGGGCACGACGGGCCGGCCGAAGGGCGCGATGCTCACCCACGGCTGTCTCACCTTCGTCGCGGTGTCGTGGCTCGCCGACCTGCAGCGGCTCGAACCCGAGGACGTGGGGCTCTACGCCGCTCCGCTCACCCACGGCGCCGGGATCATGGCGCTGGCCTTCACGATGAAGGCCTGCACCCAGGTGCTGCTCCAGCCGACCGGGTTCGACGCCGCCCGCTTCCTGGTGACGATCGCCCGCGAGCGGGTGACCCACACGTGGCTGGTGCCGACCCAGATCAAGATGGTCCTCGACCATCCCGGGCTCGACGGCGCCGATCTCTCGTCGCTGCAGACGATCGTCTACGGCGGCGCGCCGATGCACGTCGAGCACCTCAAGGAGGCGATCCGGCGCATCGGTCCGGTCTTCGTGCAGCTCTTCGGCCAGACCGAGACCCCGATGACCGCGACCTACATGCGGCGCGAGGACCACATCGTCGACGGTCCGGGGAGCGAGCACCTGGCGTCGTGTGGACACGTGCGCTCGGGGATGGAGGTCGCCATCCTCGACGCCGAGGATCGCCGTCTCGGCACCGACGAGGTCGGCGAGATCTGCGTGCGTGGACCGGCGGTGATGAAGGGCTACTGGGAGCGTCCCGAGGCGAGCGCCGAGACGCTGCGCAACGGGTGGCTGCACACCGGCGACATCGGCCGCATCGACGAGCAGGGCTACCTGTACATCATGGATCGCTCCAAGGACATGCTCATCTCGGGCGGGCTCAACGTCTATCCGCGCGAGATCGAGGAGGTGCTGCTGCGGCATCCCGCGGTGTCCGAGGTCGCGGTCATCGGCGTCCCGAACGAGCAGTGGGGCGAGACCGCGATGGCGGTCGTCGTCCGCGCCGACGGCGCGGCCGTGACCGAGGCGGAGCTGAAGGACTTCGCCACCGAGCACCTCGCCCCGTACAAGAAGCCCCGCGCCTTCGAGTTCGTCGCGGCGCTTCCGAAGACGACGTACGGGAAGATCGACAAGAAGGCGCTGCGCGCCCCGCACTGGGCGGGACGGGACCGGATGGTGTGAGGGCGGCGTACTTCACCCGCGTCGGACCCGCCCGCGAGGTGCTCGAGGTCGGCGAGGTGCCGGACCCCGTCGCCGGCCCGGGCCAGGTGCGGGTGCTCGTCCGCGCCTCGGGCATCAACCCCGCCGACGTCAAACGACGCGCGGGGATGCGCGGCGAGCTGCCCTTTCCCCTGGTCGTTCCCCACGACGACGGCGCAGGGGTGATCGACGCGGTGGGGGAGGGCGTGCCGACGTCGCGCATCGGCGAGCGGGTCTGGGTCTACGACGCCCAGCTCCGCGGCGCCTTCGGGACCGCCGCCGAGGCGGTGGCGGTCCCCGTCGGCCAGGCGGTCCCGCTCCCGGCGGGGACCGGCTTCGACACCGGTGCCTGCCTCGGCGTCCCGGCGGTGACGGCGCACCGCTGCGTCCACGCCGACGGGCCGGTCGCGGGGACGACGGTGCTGGTCCAGGGGGCGACCGGGGCCGTCGGCCTCGCGGCGGCGCAACTCGCCCGGCGTGGCGGCGCCCGGGTGCTCGTGACCGCCGGATCGCGAGAGAAGCTGGGCGCCCTCGAGGCCCGCGGCTTCTCCGAGGGCGTCCTCTACGCCGAGACCGACGTCGGCGCCTGGGCCCGAGACCTCACCGGGGGCGCCGGCGTCGACCGGGTGATCGACGCCGAGCTCGGGGTGAACCTCGCGCGCGACGCCGCCGCGGTGCGGGCGGGCGGGGTGATCGTCGCCTACGGGTCGGCGCTCGCCCCGGAGCCGGCGCTCCCCGTCTACGCGCTGCTCGGCAAGGGCGCCGTGCTCCGTTTCGTGCTCGTCTACCTGCTCACCCCCGAGCAGCGGGCCGCCGCGAACGCCGAGGTACGTGCCGCGCTCGAGGACGGGAGCCTCGCGCCGCTCATCGGCGCGCGCTTCGCGCTCGACGACATCGTCGCCGCCCACGAGGCGGTCGAGGCGGGCTCCTTCGGGCAGGTCGTCGTCGAGGTCCAGGCGGCCTGACTCGTCCGGTCCGGTCCGGGCGGCGCACAATGGCCGCTTCCGCCGCGGCGTGACGGCGGCCACTGGAGGACCGGGAATGGCGGACAGCGTCTACCGCGTCACCGACATCGTGGGCGTCAGCAGCGAGTCGTGGGAGGCCGCGGCGCAGGCCGCCGTCGAGACCGCGGCGAAGTCGCTGCGCGACCTCCGCGTCGCCGAGGTGGTCAAGCTCGACTGCACCATCGAGGACGGGAAGGTCACCCGTTTCCGGACCCGGCTCAACGTCTCGTTCAAGTACGAGAGCGACTAGCGCGAGCCTCGGCCGGGAGGTCGTCGCACCTCCAGGGATCGCCATCCGGACGCCCGTCGAGCCAGCGGCGGGCGTCCGTGCGCCCGCGCTCGATCATCGCGTCGAAGAACTCGCGGGCGAAGAGCAGGTAGCTGAGCACCTCGCCGCGCTGGGGGTTGCGGCCGACGTCGAGGACCCGGCCGAGCAGGTTGAGGTCGCGGCACCGGAGCAGGCCGCCCACGCCGGAGAAGTGGCGCGCGTAGATGTCCGCGGCGAGCCGGCCGACGCTGTCGCCGCCCCGGGGCGCGACGAACATATAGGGCACGTGGCGGTACTGGCCGGACGCCCCGTTCGCGCCGACGAGGCGGTTGACCATCACCAGGGTGGCCACGTCGTTGGCGAGCTGGTCGGAGAGCCCCGACTGGAGCATCTGCGCCGCGCCGGCGAAGATGTCCGGGCGCGCCGAGCCGCCGTCGCGGCCCCGTCCGGTGAGCGCTGTGAGGCCGATGACGACGAGCCGCTCGGCGCCGAGCGCGAGCGCGGGCTTGAGCGGGGTGTTGAGTCGCGTGCCGCCGTCGCCGTACCAGCCCGCGGCCCGCGCCGGCCGGGACACCTCGACCGCCGGGAAGAGCACCGGGATCGCCGCCGACGCGAGCACGTGCGCCTCGCCGAGACGGGTGGGCACGTAGTCGATGGCCCGCACGTCGTCGTTCGGCGGAACGGTGCCGCCGTGCTGGAAGACGACGCTGCGGCCGCTGCTGTAGGCGGTGGCGATCACCGCCACGGTGGCGATCCGTCCTGAGGACACGTTGCGCGCCAGGCGGTCGAAGTCGACGCGCTCGCGGAGGGTGCGCTCCTGCGGCGAGGCGTCGAGGAGGCTGGGGACGCTCGCTCCGGGGACGCCGATCAGCTCGAGGCCGTAGAGGAGGACGCGGCGCAGCTCGGCGGGGGAGATGAGCGCGCCGAGGACGTCCTCGTAGCGCGTCGACCGCCATGTCGTCTCGACCGCCTCGACCGCCTCGGCGAACGGCAGGTCGGCGTGGGCGGCGAGCAGCACCGCGTTGATCGCGCCGGCGCTCGTCCCGACGAGGAGCTCCGGGCGCTCGCCACGCGCCTCGAGCAGCGGGGCGAGGACGGAGAGCACGCCGGCCTCGTAGGCGCCGCGAGCGCCGCCGCCGGACAGAACCAGGCCGACACGCGGGCGGGTCACCCCGGGGATGGTAGCGGGCGGCGGCCGGCGCGACGCCGGGATCCAGAATGAGCCGATGGCCGACGTCGAACGTCCGCAGCCCCGGCGCTGGCCCACCCTCGCGGGCATCGCCGCGCCGGTCCTCGCGGTGGCGATCGTGGCGCTGGTCTCGTCGCGCGGGCACTCGGAGCCGCCTCCCACCCCACTCCCGACCGCCACCCCCGCTCCGACCGACGAGCTCCCGATCGTCTCGAAGTCGCTGGTCGCGTCCGATCCCCGAAGCGGCGACCTCGTGCTGGTCGGCTGCTGTGGCCCCGCTGCCGGCGGCGCCGAGCCGGCGTCGACATGGGTGTGGACCAGGAGCGGCTGGACGCATCTCGACCCGGCGACGGCTCCCCCCTTTCATCCCGGTGCCGCCTTCGCGTTCGACCCGTCGACCGCGACCTTCCTCCTCCAGGGCGGCGAGGCCACCTCGGACACCTGGTCGTGGGACGGCAGGACCTGGACGCGGCTGGAGCCACGGGCGACGCCTCCATCGGGACCGGCGGTCATGACCTACGACCCGGTCGACCACACCCTCGTGCTGCTGACGGGGGCACCGGGCGCGGATGTCGAGACCTGGAGGTGGGACGGGCGGACGTGGACCCCGATCCCCGCGCCACTTCCCTCGCTGGGGCCGTTCGCCCTGGCCGCCGACCCGGTTCGAGGCCTGCTGGTTCTCGTCGCGGGCGGCGGCTGCGCCGTCGACGGGCCCTCACAGACGTGGACGTTCGACGGTCATTCCTGGTCGCCGGTCCCCGGGCCTCCGTGCGATCCGTCGACCCAGCTCGGCTGGGACCCGGTCTCCCGCAACGTGGTCGCCGTTCTGCTCGGCGACTCCGCCTATCCACTCCGGATGTCGGCCCAACCCGCCACGATCTGGCAGTGGTCCACCGCGGGCTGGTCGCAGGTTCTCACGGAGTCCGCTCCGGAGGAGACCGGCCGCTTCGTCGCCGACGGGGTCGACCCCGCGGTCTTCGTCAGCGACCGGCGTACCGGCGGTCGGCCGGACCTCTGGCTGTGGACGGCCCCCGGCTGGGAACGGCACCCCGGCGGGCGGGGCGTGCCGGGCCGCTGAGACGAGCGACCGGCCGGGATCGCTCCCGGCCGGTCACGCTCATCACGCCGCCTGGAGCGAGGCGGCCTCCGCGCTCTCGAGCGCCACCGCGAGGACGTCCTCCACCCGGGTCGCCAGGTGGAAGGTCATCTCGTTGCGCACGCTCTCGGGCACGTCGTCGATGTCCTTCTCGTTGCGCCGCGGGAGGATCACCTCGCGCAGGCCCATGCGGTGCGCGGCGAGCACCTTCTGCTTCACCCCGCCGATCGGCAGGACGAGCCCCTGGAGCGTCACCTCGCCGGTCATCCCGACGGTGCTCCGCACCGGCCGCCCGCTCAGCAGGCTGACGATCGCCGTCGTCATCGTGACGCCGGCGGACGGGCCGTCCTTGGGGATCGCGCCCGCGGGCACGTGGATGTGGAACGCCTTCGCCGCGGCCGCGGGATCGACGCCGAGCTCCTCCGCGTGCGAGCGCACGTAGGAGAGCGCGATCTGCGCCGACTCCTTCATGACGTCGCCGAGCTGGCCGGTCAGGGTCAGACCCCGTCCGGGCGTGCTCGTCGCCTCGACGAAGAGGACGTCACCACCGGTCCCGGTCACGGCGAGGCCGGTGGCCACACCGGGGACCGAGGTCCGCTCGGCGACCTCGTTGTCGAACTTCGGCTTGCCGAGGAACTCGCGCACCTCATCGGAGTCGACCCGCACCGGAGGCGTGAGCCTCCCGGTGGCGAAGCCGGTCGCGACCTTGCGGGCCAGCTTGCCGAGCTCGCGCTCGAGGTTGCGCACCCCGGCCTCGCGGGTGTGCTCGGTCATCACCCGCAGGATCGCGTCGTCACTGACGCTCACCTCCTCCGGGCGCAGACCGGCACGCTCCACCTGGCGCGGCCAGAGGTGATCGCGGGCGATCGCGACCTTCTCCTGCTCGGTGTAGCCATCGAGCCGGATCAGCTCCATGCGGTCGAGCAGCGGCGCGGGGATCGTCTCCCACACGTTCGCCGTCGGGATGAAGAGCACCTCCGACAGGTCGAGGTCGACCTCGAGGTAGTGGTCGCGGAAGCTGTGGTTCTGCGCGGGATCGAGCACCTCGAGGAGCGCCGCGGAGGGATCGCCCCGCCAGTCGCTGCCGACCTTGTCGATCTCGTCGAGCATGATCACCGGGTTCTTGGTGCCGGCCTCCTTCAGGGCGCGAACGATCCGGCCCGGAAGGGCGCCGATGTAGGTGCGCCGGTGGCCGCGGATCTCCGCCTCGTCGTGGACGCCGCCGAGCGACACGCGTGCGAACTTCCGTCCGAGCGCGCGCGCGACCGACTCGCCGAGCGACGTCTTGCCGACGCCGGGAGGCCCGACGAGGGTGATGATCGCGCCCGACCCGCGGCCGCCGATCACCTCGAGCCCACGCTCCTCGCGCAGCTTGCGCACGGCGAGGAACTCGAGGATGCGGTCCTTCACGTCGTCGAGGCCGGTGTGGTCCTCGTCGAGGATGCGCCGCGCCTCCTGGAGGTCGTAGTTGTCCTCGGAGCGGACGTTCCAGGGGAGCTCGAGCATCCAGTCGAGATAGGTGCGGATCCAGCCGTACTCGGGGTTCTGCTCGCTGGTGCGCTCCAGCCGGTCGAGCTCGCGCTCGACCTCGGTGCGCACACCCTCGGGCATCCCCGCCTCCTCGACGCGCCTGCGGTAGCCGGAGACGACGTCGCCGCTGCCCTCACCGAGCTGCTTGCGGATCGCCTCCATCTGCTGGCGCAGGAGGAACTCGCGCTGGGTCTTGTCCATCCCCTCCTTCACCTCGCTGGCGATCTGCTCCTTCAGCGAGGCGTCGGCGAGGTTCTGCTTCGTCCACTCGATGAGCTTGGTGAGCCGCTGCTCGACGTCGACGGTCTCGAGGACCTCGATCTTCTGGTCGACGCTCAGCTCCGGCGAGTAGCCGGCGAGGTCGGCGAGGTGGCTCGGGGTGCGCGCGTTGCGCACGAACTGCACGGCGCCGGGCGCGCCGCGCGACTCGAGGACGTTCTCGAGCAGCGCGCGGTACTCGCGGGCGAGCTCGCGCACCCGGTCGGAGCCCTCGGGCTCCTCGATGGGCTCGACCTGCACCCAGAGGGCGCCGTCGATGTCGGCCTGGCCACCGCCGGGGCGGCCACGGCGCTCGCCCTTGAAGATGGCGACGTCGGCGCCGGTCGGCAGGCGGCCGGAGCTCTCCAACCGGGCCACGGTGCCCATCCGGGCGAAGCGACCCTCGACCCGGGGGACGAGGAGCACCAGCCGGTTGCCCCGCCCCGCGGCCTCGACGGCGGCCCTCTGGGCATCGTCGGCGAGCGCCAGCGTGACGGTCATGTGCGGCAGCACCACGACGTCGTCGAGCGGCAGCACGGGGAGGAGTTCGGAGTTCAGCTCGGTCATCTCTGTACTTCTGTTCGGTATCCACGATGAGCTCCGCCACGAGGCCCTGTGCCTCGGGGTCAGGAGCTTACGGGGGGTACGTACCCACCACCGCCGGGGCCCAACCCTCCCTTCGGGACACGGGTCCTCTCCGGCCGGGTAGTCTGGTCGGCGAGCGGCTGCCGGCAGGTCGGTTGGGAGAAGGCGATGGACCGGGATGGATACGGGGCGCGCGAGGGACAGACCTCTGTCGACCGCCTGCTGGAGGACTGCCGGACGCTCTCGCCCGCGGGCGTCGAGCGCGTCGCCCACGGCTGGGTGACGCTTGCCGAGGGTGGTGAGCACCACGCCGCCTACGTCGCCGCCGAGAAGGCGGCGCTGAAGCTCCTCGAGCACGACGGCCGCAGCCCACAGTGGGACGAGCTCCGCGACCGCCTGCTCGGGCTCACCGAGCGCGGGACCGCACTGATCGCCTGGAGGCTCGAGCACGGCGACACCGGCCATCGGGCCGAGCACGCCCTCCTCGGCGCCGCCCTCGCCCTGGTCGCCGGCCCCGACCTCGACCGCCCCCACCGCGAGGCTCTGCTGCGGCCGATGGCCGAGGCGCTCCCCTGGCTGCTCGCCGGCAACCTGCCGGTCTGAGCGTGCTCACCGGCAGGGCGCTCAGCGATCGCGAGCAGGCGGTCGTCGACGCCGCGCCCACGCGGCTCCTCATCGGCGGCCGCTGGCGCGACGCCTCGTCGGGCGCGACCTTCGCGGTCGAGGATCCCTCGACGGGAGCGCCGCTCTGCGAGGTCGCCGACGCCACCCCGCAGGACGGCGTCGATGCCCTCGCCGCCGCGGCCGCCGCGCAGGAGGCGTGGGCGGCGCATCCGCCTCGCGAGCGCGGCGAGATCCTCCGCCGCGCCTACGAGAGCCTGGTGCGACGCGCCGACGACCTCGCCCTGCTGATGACCCTGGAGATGGGCAAGGCGGTGGCGGAGTCACGGGCCGAGATCCTCTATGCGGCCGACTTCCTGCGCTGGTTCGGCGAGGAGGCGGTGCGCATCGACGGGAGCTGGACGGTCGCTCCGTCGGGCGCCGGGCGGCTCGTGGTCATGCACCAGCCGGTGGGGCCGTGCGTGATGGTGACTCCGTGGAACTTCCCGATGGCGATGGGGACGCGCAAGGTCGCGCCGGCGATCGCCGCGGGCTGCACGATGGTGGTGAAGCCCGCCAGGCAGACCCCGCTCTCGATGCTCGAGCTCGCGCGCATCCTCGAGGAGTCGGGCCTCCCCGCGGGGGTGCTCAACCTGGTCACGACCTCGCGTGCCGGCGAGCTGGTGTCGCCACTGCTGCGCGACCCGCGGACGCGCAAGCTCTCGTTCACGGGCTCCACCGAGGTGGGCCGCCGGCTCGCCGAGGAGGCCGCCCCCAACCTGCTCCGTGTCTCCATGGAGCTCGGGGGCAACGCCCCCTTCCTCGTCTTCGAGGACGCCGACCTCGACGCCGCGATCGAGGGGGCGATGATCGCCAAGATGCGCAACATCGGAGAGGCGTGCACCGCCGCGAACCGCTTCCACGTCCACGACTCCGTCGCCGGCGAGTTCGCCCGGCGTCTCGCCGAGCGGATGGGCGCGCTGCGCGTCGGGCGGGGGAGCGACCCCGAGACCCAGGTGGGGCCGCTCATCGACGAGGCCGGCCGCGACAAGGTCGTCGAGCTCGTCGACGACGCGGTGGGGCGCGGCGCTGGCGTCCTCACCGGCGGCGCCCCCGTCGACGGCCCCGGGCACTTCTACCGGCCGACGGTGCTCGTCGACGTCCCCGCCGACGCCCGCCTCCTCCGTGAGGAGATCTTCGGGCCGGTCGCGCCGATCACCCGCTTCCACACCGAGGAGGAGGCGATCGCGCTCGCCAACGACACCGAGTACGGCCTCGTCTCCTTCGTCTTCACCCGGGACCTCTCGCGGGCGATGCGGGTCGTCGAGGCGCTGCAGACCGGGATGGTCGGTCTCAACCAGGGGATGGTCTCGAACGCCGCGGCGCCGTTCGGCGGGGTCAAGCAGTCGGGGTTCGGACGGGAGGGCGGCCACGAGGGGATCCGCGAGTACCTCGAGGTCAAGTACGTCGCCGTCGCGCGGTGACCGACCCGACGCCGGAGAGACTGGCCGCCCATCTGCGCAGCCTGCTCGGCGCCTGGCCGCCGGCGCCGGGGACGGTCGAGGTGGCCGGCTCGGAGCGGCGGCTGCGCGAGCACGGCGGCCGCTGGTGGATGCCCGCGTTCGCGGTGAGCGCGCCCGAGGGGGCGGTGCTCTCCCTGCCCCCGGCGGCCGCCGAGCGGCTGCGGGACACCCAC
>DATKEY010000193.1:0-5880 GCA_035544475.1 Candidatus Dormiibacterota bacterium
CTTTCAGCGGCCTTTTCGCGCTGCAGACGGATCGCTGGCGCCAGCCGGTCCTCGTCGCCAGCGCCGATGGGGTGGGGACGAAGATCAAGGTCGCCATCGCCGCGGACCGGCATCGCGGCGTCGGCACCGACCTGGTCAACCACTGCATCAACGACATCCTCTGCTGCGGCGCCGAGCCGCTCTTCTTCCTCGACTACTTCGCCACCGGGCGGCTGAACCCGGAGCAGCTCGCGGAGATCGTCGAGGGCATCGCCGCCGCCTGCTCGGCGGCGGGATGCGCGCTCATCGGCGGTGAGACCGCAGAGATGCCCGGGATGTACGCGCTCGGCGACTACGACCTCGCCGGCTTCATCGTCGGGATCATCGAGCGCGACCGCATCGTCGACGGCGCCAGGGCGCGCGCCGGTGACGCGGTGCTCGGACTCCCGAGCAGCGGTCTCCACACCAACGGCTACTCGCTGGTGCGGCACATCGTCAGCGAGAACGAGCTCGACTACGGCGACCGGCTCCCCGGCACCGACCGGCCGCTCGCCGAGCTGCTGCTCGAGCCCCACCGCTCCTACCTCGACGCGGTCCGCGAGCTCCGCTCCCGCGTCGACGTGCGCGCGATCGCCCACATCACCGGCGGCGGCCTCAAGGAGAACGTGCCCCGGGCGCTCCCCCAGGGTCTCGGGGTCGAGCTCGACCGCGACACCTGGCCGGTGCCGGCGCTCTTCGACGCCATCCAGCGGGCGGGCGGGGTCCATCCCGACGAGATGTGGCGCACCTTCAACATGGGCATCGGCATGGCGGTGGTCGTCCCCGAGGCCGACGCCGGGGTGGTGAGCGAGGCCGCCGGGCTCCCCGTGTACCAGATCGGCCGCGTGGTCGAGCAGGCGGCGCCCGAGAGGGTGGTGCTGCGCTGAGCGCCGCGGTCGACACCCGGGTCCCCATCGCGGTGCTGGTGTCGGGCGCGGGCACCAACCTGCGCGCGCTGCTCGAGGCCGCAGGGCGTCCGGGCTTCCCCGCCCGGGTCGTGCTCGTCGTCACCAACCGTCCCCGGGCCGGGGCACTCGGGATCGCCCGCGCCCACGGGGTCGAGGCGGCGGCGCTGCCGGTGTCCGGCTTCGGCGGCGACCCCGGCGCCCGCGACCGGGCGATCCGCGACCGGCTGCTCGCCGCGGGCGTCCGCCTGGTCGTCTGCGCCGGCTACGACCGGGTGCTCGACGACTGCCTGCTCGAGGCGTTCCCCGACGCCATCCTCAACCTCCATCCCTCGCTCCTCCCCGCCTTCGGCGGCGGCATGAACGCGGTCGAGGACGCGCTCGAGGCGGGCGTGAAGGTGAGCGGCTGCACCGTCCACCTGCTCGCCCCAGGGGCCACCGACACCGGGCCGATCGTCCTCCAGGCGGCGGTCCCGGTGCTCGAGGACGATGATGCCGATGCACTCCGCGCGCGCATCCACGAGCGGGAGTGGACACTGCTCCCCGAGGCGGTAGCCCTGTGGTGCGAGGGGCGGCTGCGCCGCGAGGGCCGCCGGGTGCGCGTCCTGCCCGCGCCGGTGGGACAGCGGCGGTGAGCCTGCGCGCCCTGCTCGGACCTCACGACAAGACCGGGCTCGTCGACTTCGCCCGCGGGCTGCGCGAGTGCGGGGTCGAGCTCGTCGCGACCGACGGGACCCGGCGCGCGCTCGCCGCGGCCGGGATCGAGGCGACGGCGGTCAGCGAGGTCACCGGCCTCCCGGAGATGCTCGACGGGCGGGTCAAGACCCTGCATCCCGCCATCCACGCCGGGATCCTCGCCCGCCGCGACGTCGAGGGTCACCTCGGCCAGCTCGCCGAGCACGGCTTCCGGCCGATCGACATCGTCGCCGTCTCCCTCTACCCCTTCCGCGAGACGGTCGCCCGCGGGGCATCGCGGGCCGAGGTGATCGAGAACATCGACATCGGCGGTCCGACCCTGATCCGCGGCGCCGCCAAGAACGCGGACTCGGTGACGGTGGTCGTCTCCCCGTCGCAGTACCCGGAGGTTCTCGCCGAGCTCCGCGAGCGCGGCGAGGTCCGCACCGTGACCCGCCGCCGGCTCGCCGCCGAGGCCTTCGCCCACGTCGCCGCCTACGACACCGCGGTCGCAGCCTATCTCGCCGCCGACCGCCGCGACGAGGGGATGCCGGCCGAGCTCACCGTCGGGGGCCCGCGGATCGCCGAGCTGCGGTACGGGGAGAACCCGCACCAGCGCGGAGCCCTCTATGCGGTCGCCGGGGCCGCCGGCGGGCTCGCCCGGGCACGGCACGTCCAGGGCCCGGCGCTCTCCTTCACGAACTGGCTCGACGCCGACGCCGCCCGGCGGCTCGTCGGCGACTTCGCCGAGCCGGCGGCGGCGATCATCAAGCACACCAACCCCTGCGGCTTCGCGGTCGGCGCGGACGCCGTCTCCGCCTACCGCCGCGCCCACGCCTGCGACCCGCGCTCGGCGTACGGCGGGGTGGTCGCCCTCAACCGGCGGCTCGACCCCGAGACCGCCGCCGAGGTCACCTCGACCTTCCTCGAGGTGCTCGTCGTCCCCGGGATCGAGCCGGACGCCGCCGGGGCGCTCGCCCGCCGTGAGCGGATGCGGGTCCTCGACGTCGCCGAGCCCTCGGGCGGCGCACAGCTCGACGTCCGCAGCGTCGACGGGGGGCTGCTCGTCCAGACCGCCGACACCGTCTCGATCGACCGCGCGGCGATGCGGGTCGCGACCCGCAGGGCCCCGACCGAGGCGGAGTGGGCCGACCTCCTCGTCGCGGTGCGGGTCTGCCGCCACGTGAAGTCCAATGCGATCGTCCTCGTCCGCGACGGCATGGCGGTGGGGGTGGGCGCCGGTCAGATGTCCCGGGTCGAGGCCGCCGAGCTCGCCGTCGCCCGCGCCGCCGAGGCGGCGTCGGGCTCGGTCGCCGCCTCGGACGCCTTCTTCCCCTTCCCGGACGGCCTGGAGGTCGTCGGCCGCGCCGGCGCCACCGCCGTGATCCAGCCGGGCGGCTCGAAGAACGACGACGCGGTGATCGCCGCCGCCGACGCCCTGGGGATGGCGATGGTGCTCACCGGAGAGCGCCACTTCCGCCACTGAGGGCAAAGAAAAAAGCGGGCCGCCCCGAGGGGCGACCCGCTTCGTGAGTCCGGGGGTTAGAGGCTGCGCCGCCGCCGGAGGCTGGCGAACAGGAGGCTGCCGCCGCCGAGGAGGAGGAGCAGGCCGCCGATGCCGAACGCCGCGCCGGTGTTCGGGGCCTTGAGGCCTCCGGCGCCGGCAGCGGCCGCCGCGGGAGCGCCGGTGGCCGGCGGGGTGCCCGCGTTCGGGGTGGCCTGGAGGCCGGTGAGGCCGACCGCGGAGGCGGTCAGGACGCCGGCCTGCTGGCCGGTCTGGCCGAGGAGATCCGACACGGTGCCGACGGCCGCCGAGGAGCCCTGGGCGCCGCCGTTGCCGCCGCCCGCGGCGCCGTTGCCGCCCGCCGCGCCGACCTGGAGGAGGACGACGCCGACCACGCCGGGCACGGCGATCGGGATGCCGCCGTTGCCGGTCTGGTCGGAGCTGAGGATCTGGGTGCCGTTGATCCCGAGCACATACGCCGAGCCCTTGTTGGCGCTCGAGGCGTCGGAGTGCAGCAGGATGACGACGAGGGCGCCGTTGCCGATGTTCAGGTCGACGCCGTTGTTGTAGCCCATGCCGGTCGAGGAGAGGCCCTGGTAGCCGGCGTCGCTGCTCGCCTCGAGGACGGCGAGGCTGATCATGCCGCCGCTGGCCTTCTGGCCGGGCAGCAGGTCGAGGCAGACCGCGCAGGCGTACGAGTGGGCGGTGGAGGTGGCGCCGGCGGCGGTGGCCTCCTCCCAGTGGAAGACGGCGAGGTTGAGGAGCGGGCTCGCCGGGACGGCGAGGAACTCACCGCTCTTCTTGCTGTCGCCCGAGCCCTCACCGAGGGCGACGTCGTTGCCGAGCAGGCGCAGCGCGGTCGACTTGGCGCGAGCCTTGTGGTCGCCGGCGCCGGCGCTGGTGCAGCTGATGCAGGTGTTCAGAATCGCAGCATTGACGACGTCAGCAGTCGCAAAGCTCGGCGGCGCAGGGGTGTAGCCCGTCGGGTCCGCCGTCGTGCTGTGCCGGGTCGCCGGCTGGCTCTCATGCCTCGCGGGCGTCTGCCGGTCGGGGCTGTACCCGTTGTCCCTGCCCGCGGCGTGGCGCGCGTCGGAGGGGACCGGTGCGTAATCGCTCGGCGCGGCCGCCTGCTGCGCCGCCTGGCTTCCGTCGACGGACGGGGCGCCCGGGGCTCCGAGATCGGCGCGTGCCGCCGATCCGGCCCCGAAGAGCAGGATCCCTGCCGCCGAGACAGCCGCTACGCCCTTGAGATATGCAGTGAGCATCACCCCTACCCTCTGGTGGTGGGTCCGATCGATCGATCACGAGCGCGAGGGCGCTCTTACGATCACGAGCGCGAGGGCGCCCTTACAGGAAAGACAAGGAGAGACCACCGCGTGTATCGCGGAGTCGTGGCGTGCGGTCGCGGGGCCGCTCCGCTACCCTAGGTGCCGTCCCATGGCCGAGCCCTACGTCGACGGCGAACGCCCCATCTGCGTCGCTCGTCAGCACATCGCGATCTTCATCCCCTACGCCCTCGTCTGCGTCGCGGCGCTCGCGGTCGGACTCGGGGTGCTCCAGACGGTCGACGCCGCCCTGTTTCTTGCCTTTGCGGTGATCGTCCGGCTCGGTCTGCACTGGTTGAAGTACCAGCGGGACCCGGACGAGGCCTGGCATCACTTCGGCCGCCACGTCGTGTTCTGGGTGCTCGTCCTCGCCGCCGGCGAGGGTCTCGTGCACCTCCTCCACCTCCCCACCTGGGTGGTGATGGTGCTCGTCGTCGCGGTGCTCCTCGCCTTCCGGCTGCTCGAGTGGCACTACATGACGTACACGCTCACCAATCAGCGGGTGATCACGAGCTACGGGGTGCTCAACCGCGTCTCGGAGTCGCTCGGCCTCGAGAAGGTGCAGCACACCACTCTCAGCCGTGGCGTCACCGCTCGCTTCTTCGGCTACGGCGACATCATCATTCGCTCGGCGGGAAAGGGTGAGGAGGTGATGAAGCACATCGCCGACGCCGACAGCTTCAGCATCGCCCTGATCACGGCGATGGCGGGGGACAGGGAGAGGCACGGCGTCGTCGAGCGCTTCGTCGGTCCCTCGTACGAGCCCGGCTCCGGGTTCGCGCCTCCGCTCGGCTGGGGCGGCACGGTCGGACCCGGAGGGGCCTGACCTCCCCGAACCTCTGTTCGTCGTGGCAGACTCCACCCATGCGGGTGGCGAGGGGTCAGCGGCGCCTGGTCGGGGTGATCTCCCCGTGTCCCCACTGCGGCTCGCAGCGCACCCACCTCGAGCTGCCACTCGCCGACGACCGGGTCATCTCCGCCGACCGGCACCGCTGCGACGACTGCGGCGGTCACTGGTGGCAGCTCCACGACCTCGGCCCCCACCGCTACGTCAGCTAGTCCTCCCCTGGGGGTCGCCGTTCGCGGCCGGTTCGTGGGATGCTGTCGGGCCCGGGAAGGATCCGCGCCATCCGGCGCACCACACACCACGACCGTGTCCGGCTCACTTCGACGTCCCCCCTCCGGCCCGCTCCCGCCCCGCCGCCGCCTCGGCGCGGGGGTGCATCCCGCGGTGCTCACCCGGCGGCTCGCCGCGGGCGCGCGGCGGCGGTCCCGCCTGCACCTCGCCGCCCTCGCCACCGCGACGCTCGGAATCGGCGGGGTCCTGCTCTGGGGCGGCGGCCAGGCGGCCCTGGCGCTCATGGACGACCACCTCGGCGCCGTCCCCGACCCGCGCCGCCTTCCCGCCGACACGGTGGTGCTCGACCGCCACGGCGAGCTCATCGCGGTCCTC
>DATKEY010000194.1:0-18419 GCA_035544475.1 Candidatus Dormiibacterota bacterium
CAGGACCGCCGATCCTCTCTGTGCCGGGAGCCTGTCCCAGGCTACGCGTCGCCGGGCTCCGCGGCTTCGGCCGGTCGCCAGAACCGGGGGCCGGGGTTTTCTCGCCGGGTGCACAATCCACGCCCTTTGACGGAGGCGCTACCCTGCCGCGGGAGCCGCGGCTCCCCAGGAGGGACCCACATCTGAGCAGGCTGCTCTCGCGGACCCGACGGCCGCGCTGGATCGCGCACGCCGGGCTGGCCGCATCGCAGCCGGGGGGTGCGCCCACGCGCGAGACCCTGGCCCATGCGGTGCGCATCCACGTCGACTGGATCGAGCTCGACGTCCGCGTCACCCGCGACGGGCGGCTCGTCCTCCATCACGACCCGCGGCTGAGCTCGGGCCATCGCGTCGAGGAGCTCACCGCCGCCGAGCTGCGGGCGCGGTTCGGCGAGGTTCTCACCCTCGACGAGGCGGTCGAGGTGGTCGGCGGGCGGATCCCGATCGTGCTCGACCTCAAGGGCCCGTCGGTGGCCCGGACCCTCGGCGGCTGGCTGGCGCGTCGCCGCGACCCGGAGGCGTTCGCCGTCTGCAGCGACGGGGTGGTCGATCTCCAGGAGCTCCGCCGCCGCGCCCGCCGGGTCGCCCGCTGGCGCACCCTGCCGGGGATCCCCGACGCGCCCTCGCTCTGGGTGCGGACCCTCGCCGGGATGGCGACGCGCCGGCGCGACCCGCGCGGGCTGGTGCCGCTCGCCTCCGGGGTGGTCAGCGCCGCCCGGGCCCCGCGGCAGCGCCGCAACGAGCTCCTCCACCTCGCGGCGATGCTCTGCCGCCGCGATCTGCCCCATGAGCTCGGGCGGCTCAGCGGCGAGGTCGGGGCGGCCGGGGTGGTCGTCGCCCACCGGGCGATCAGCCCCGAGCTCTGCGAGGCCGCCGACCGGCTGCGCCTCCCGGTCGCCGCCTGGACGGTGAACCGGCTCGAGGCCGCCCGCCAGGTGCTGGGCTGCGGGGTCGGGATCCTCGTCAGCGACCGGGTGGTCCCGCTCCGCCTCGGCCTCGCCGGCTACGGCGAGTGAGCCGGGCGGCCCTCAGCGGCCCCAGCGAGAGGGGCGCATCATGATCGAGACGACGACGATCAGCCAGGCGGCCCCGACGACCGCGTAGGCGATCGCCGCCGGGCGGTCGCCCTGGTGGGCGGCCCGGATCGCGAGCGCCACCCAGAGCAGGACGAACGCCGCGTAGAGGACGCGGAGCACGGCGGTCGAGGCTCGGCCCACCATCCACGGAGTCTGGCACCGCCCCGGCTCGAGTGGGACCCCTCCCGAGACGCCCGGAACCGGTGCGAACGCGCCATTCATCCAGTCTCCGCGGCGCTCCCTCCAGTCATCCTGACGCTCGAACTTCCGTATGTACGGACATTCGGCTATCATGACGTTTTCATGCGGGCAGCCCTCGATCGTTCCAGCCCCCTTCCGCTCTGGGCGCAGCTGGTGGACGAGTTGCGCCGGCGCCTCGCCGACGGCGAGCTCAGCGGCCGGCTGCCGACCGAGCCCAGCCTCGCCGCCGACTACCGGGTCAGCCGCCAGACCGTCCGCGAGGCGATCCGCCGGCTGCGCGAGGCGGGTCTGCTCACCGCCGAGCGCGGCCGCGGGACCTTCGTCCGCGAGGCCGCGCCGGCGCCGCCCGTCTCCGATCGCCCGGGCAGCCTGCTCGCCGCGCTCGAGGCGCCGGCCCCGGGCCGTGCGGTCACCGTCCGGGTGCTCGACCGTGCCGTCGAGGCGCGGGCCGCCGCCCGCCTCGGGCTCGCCGCCGGCGCGCCGCTCGTCCACGTCGAGCGCCTCTGGACCATGGACGGCGCCCCGGTCGCCCACGACCGGGCCTGGCTTCCGGAGGACGCCGGCGAGCCGCTGCTCGACTCCGATCTGCGCCGCGGCTCCCTGCGCGAGGCGCTCGAGCGCTGGTCCGGCGTGCGCGTCGACGGGGGGACCGACCGGCTCGCGCTGGTGGCGCCGACCGGCGAGCCCCGCCGGCTGCTCGGCCTCGACAAACGCCAGCCCGCACTCGCCGTCGAGCGCCTCGGCCGGGCCGGCGATCGCCCCGTCGAGTGGGGAGAGACCATGATCCGCGCCGACCGGTGCGGGCTGCTGATGGAGTGGTCGTCCGGCGGCTGTGGCTGGGCCGTCGACGGCGCCGGCTGAGCCTCGGCCTCAGCGGTACATCCCGTTGTGCCCGAGGCTCACCGCGCCGACGTTGGGGAAGAAGCACAGCCCGTGGGGCGAGGCCCCGACCGCGATCCGGTGGAGCAGCGCGCCCGTGGTCGTGTCGAGGACGTAGACGGCGCGGTCGAAGCGCCCGGAGACCCAGAGCCGGGTGCCGTCCGGGGAGAGGGTCATCATGTCGGGGCTCCCTCCGAACCGCCAGGTCGCGCGGACGGTGTGGGTGACCGCGTCGAGGACCGAGACGCTGCCCTCGTACCGGTTGGAGACGTAGAAGGAGCCGGCGTCGCGGGAGAGCACCAGGCCGTGGGCGCCGCGGCCGGTGGGAACGAAGCCGACCTCCCGCAGGGCGGCGGCGTCGACGATCGAGACGCCGTTGCGCGCCTGATTGGCGACGAGGAAGGTGGCGCCGTCGGGGCTCAGCCGGACGTCGATCGGATAGCCGCCGACCCGAAGGGTGCGGGTGACGGCCATGCTGCGGGTGTCGACCTCGACGAGGACGCCGGCGAACTCGGTGCTCACGAGCAGCCGGGTCCCGTCGGCGGAGAAGTCCATGTGGTCGACCCCACAGCAGGGGATGGGGACGCTCTTCAGCAGCCTCCAGCTGTGGGGGTCGAGGAAGTCGAGACGGCTGAGCCGCTCGACCACGTCGATGGCCTCGCTGCCGTCCGGGGTGAAGTAGAGGTTGTAGGGGTGGACGGCGGGCACCGTCCCGGCCGGCTTCGCCGTTCTCGGGTCGATCACCGTGAGCGAGTTGAAGCCTTCGTTGTCGACGTACAGGTACCTGAGGTCCCAGGACGGGGTGACGTGGTGCGGGATCGGCCCGACCACGAGACGGTCGACGACCGCGAAGGTCGCGGGGTCGATGACCTCGACCGTCCCTCCCCCGCTGTCCGGCACGTAGACGCGTTCCGGATCTCCGGCGACCGCGGGGCTGATGTCCCCGGCGGTGACCGCGGTGTAGACCGCGGCCCGGGCCGGTGCCGGCCCGACGGTCGCGCTCGACGCGCGCACCTGCGCCGCGCACAGGACGGCGACCGCGGTCGCCGACGCCACGACCCGAAGCCCGCCCGGCATGGCGCAGAGGCTACACCGGGTGTCAGCCCGGAATCATCCTCCAGGATGAGGCGGGAATCGGCTCGCGGGAGGACGACAGCCGCGCCGGGCCTCCGGATGATGGGTCGCACGAGACCCACTCCTGGAGATCCACCGAGCATGGCAACCGCCGTCCCTCTCCTCCGCCCCGATCCCGACGACGACCGTCGAGGCTCGGGCCACCCGTCCGCGGACGCCGGCAGCCGTGCCATCCGCAGCACCGGGCTGTCGAAGGTGTACGGCGGCGTCCGCGCCGTCGACGGCCTCGACCTCGACGTTCCGCGCGGCTCGATCACCGGCTTCGTCGGGCCGAACGGCGCCGGCAAGACCACGACCATCCGGATGCTCCTCGGGCTCGTCCGCCCCAGCGCCGGCGGCGCCGAGGTTCTCGGCGTCGACGTCGGCAACCCGGCGGGATACCTTCCCCGGGTCGGCTCGCTCATCGAGGGCCCGGCGTTCCATCCCGCGCTGAGCGGACGGCGCAACCTCGAGGTGCTCGCGAGCCTCGGCGGGTTCCCGCGCGCCCGGGTCGACGAGACCCTCGCGATCGTCGGGCTCAGCGACCGCGCGGGCGACCACTACCGCACCTACTCGCTCGGCATGAAGCAGCGCCTCGGCGTCGCCGCCGCCCTGCTCCCCGATCCCGAGCTCGTCGTCCTCGACGAGCCGGCGAACGGGCTCGATCCCGCCGGCATCATCGAGATGCGCGCGCTGCTGCGCTCGCTGCGTGACCGGGGCACCACGGTCTTCGTGAGCAGCCACCTTCTCGCCGAGGTCGAGCAGATCGCCGACTGGCTCGTGCTGCTCCACCACGGACGGCTCCTCTTCCAGGGTCCGATCGCCGACCTGCTCGCCCGCCGCACGACCCGGCTGCGGATCGCCGGCGAGACCCCGGAGGACGCCGGCGTCGTCGCCACCGTCGCGCGGCGGCTCGGCTACGACGCCGAGGTCGCGGACGGCTACGTCACCGTCGCCGCCGGTCGCGAGGCCGCGGCCTCGCTCACCCGCGCGTCGATGGCCGCGGGCATCGCGCTCACCGAGATCGGCATCGAGCGCTCCACCCTCGAGGAGAGCTTCCTCACCCTCACCGGAGGCCACTGAGATGGTCCGCGCGTTTCGCAGCGAGTGGCTGAAGATCCGCCGCCGCGGCATGCTCCTCGGCAGCGCCGGCTCGATGGCCGCGCTCGCCGTCCTCGGGGTCGTGCTCGTCGTCCTGCGCGCGGGCAGCGGCAAGGCGGAGATCACCGTCGGCCGCCTCTCCCAGCCCGACGGCTTCGCATACCTCATGTCGCACGCCGGCGACATCCTCGGCGTCATCGCGCTCGGCACCGTGGCGATCGCCGTCGCGCAGGAGTACGCGTACGGCACCCTGCGCACCATCCTGGTCCGCGAGCCGCGCCGGCTCCAGCTGCTCGCGGGCAAGCTCGCCGCCAACCTCGTCTTCGTCGCCGCCGGCGTGGCCCTCGCCTTCGTCGCGGGGCTCGTGGCGGCACTGATCATCGCCCCCTCGCAGGGGATCGACACCTCGGCCTGGTTCGGCTCGGGTCTCGGCCGGACGCTCTCGAGCGCGGGAGACCTCGTCCTCGGCGCGGTCGGCTTCGGGCTCTTCGGATGCCTTCTCGGCGTGGTGCTCCGCGCTCCCGCGCCCGCGGTCATCGCCGGCCTCGCCTGGGCGCTCCCGGTCGAGGGCCTGCTCAGCTCGGTGTGGTCGAACCTCGGAGACTGGCTGCCCTTCCGCCAGCTCGGCGTGATCATCCAGCAGGGAACCGCGACCGTCGGCTACACACACGCGCTCGTCCTCGGCGGCGCGTACGCCCTGGTCGCGTGCGCCGTCGCCGCCGTCCTCTTCCGTCAGAGGGACGTGCTGGCCTGACCACCGGGGCGCACGGGGGCGGAGCCGTCCGCGGCTCCGCCCTCGACGCCGGCCACCAGCGAGCGGCGGAGCGACTCGAGCGCCGCCGGGTCGAGCCCCCGAGCCGTCAACCACGCGGCCGCTCCGCCGTGCTCGGCGTGCAGACGGTGGAGGAAGCGTTGCATCGTCTGCGGCGCGGCGACGTGCGCCTCCGCGGGGAGAAGCCTCATCGGCGCGCTGTACCAGGGCAGTCGGGAGAGCCGCGCGACAACCCGGTCCATGTGCGCTCCGGTCAGCGCGTAGTCGTCCACGATCGCCGTCTCCTCCACGCCCACCGCGTCGAGCAGGATCGCCGCCAGAACCCCGGTGCGGTCCTTCCCCGCAGCGCAGTGGAAGAGCGCGGGCTGGTTGACCGGGTCGGCGAGCAGCCGGACGGCGGTGACGACCTCGGGGCCGCTCGCCTCGAGGAACGCCATGTAGTGGGTGAGCAGATCGATGCCGGCGACATCGCGAAGGACGTCGGCCCTCATCATGTCCGCGGTGCGCAGGGGAAGGTTCGCGTACGCGCCGACGCGCTCGGCGAGCAGGCCGCGCCCCTGGCCCTCCGCCTCCTCGGGGAGTCTCAGGTCGACGACCAACCTCACGCCGATGCGGTCGACCAGCGATGCGACGTCCGCCGCGGTCAGCTCCTGCAGGGTGGCGGAGCGGATCAGGCGTCCGTAGCGGGTGCGCCGGCCGTCGCCGGTGGGCAGTCCGCCCAGGTCGCGGACGTTGTCGGCTCCGCGCAATGTGATGTCACGGTGGTCGATCATCTTCCCCAGCCTCTCCTCGATCGGATGCCGTGTGAGCCGTCGGACCGCGGCTCTCAGGGTACCCGGACCGTGAGAATCGGCGTCCTGTGCGCGTCGCGCCGGAGCCTGACACGTACGACGGGGCGGGCCTTGCGGGCCCGCCCCGTACGCGCGCCGAACCGCAGGCTCAGCTCAGCTGCAGCCGCTCGTGCCGCCGCAGTTGAGGCACTTGTAGCACGCGCCCGAGCGAACCATGAGGCTGCCGCAGTCGCTGCACGACGGGGCGTCCTCCTGGTTGAGGAAGGCGGTCGGAGCGGTGCGGCTCACGACCGGCACCTCCTGCTTCGCCGACGCGGCGATCGCCGGTGCAGGGGCGATGCGCGTCTCCACCTCGGGCTCGTCGCCGGGCTCGGTCCCGTCGCGGCGGATGATGCCGAGGGCATCGCGCTCCTCCCACGGCAGGAACCGCGAGGCGAGCCAGCGGAAGATGTAGTCCATGATCGACTTGGCGATCGGGATCTCGGGATTGCCGGTGTACCCGCTCGGCTCGAAGCGGGCGTGCGAGAACTTGTCGACCAGCACCTTGAGCGGGACGCCGTACTGGAGGGTGAGCGAGATCGCGGTCGCGAAGCTGTCCATGAGGCCGCTGACGGTCGACCCCTCCTTCGCCATCTTCACGAAGATCTCGCCCGGTGCCCCGTCCTCGTAGAGGCCGACGGTGATGTAGCCCTCGTGGCCGCCGATCTCGAACTTGTGGGTGACCGCCTGGCGCTCGGCGGGCAGGCGCTTGCGCAGCGGGCGCTCGGCCACCGGCTGCCTGGCTCCGGTCGTCTTGTCGACGGTGGTACCGACGGGCTGGCTGCGCTTGCTGCCGTCGCGGTAGATCGCGAGCGCCTTGAGCCCCATCTTCCAGGCGTCGATGTAGGCGCGCTCGATGTCGTCGACGCTCGCCTCCTGCGGCATGTTCACCGTCTTCGAGATCGCGCCGCTGAGGAACGGCTGCACCGCGCCCATCATCCGGACGTGTCCCTGCCAGGCGATCGAGCGGGCGCCGGCGGCGGGCTTGAAGGCGCAGTCGAAGACCGCGAGGTCCTCCTCGCGGAGGTGGGGCGCGCCCTCGATCGTGTCCTTGGCGTCGATGTGAGCGACGATGTCCTTGACGGCCGCCTCGCCGTAGCCGAGCCGGCGCAGCGCCAGCGGCACGGTGCGGTTGACGATCTTCAGCATCCCGCCGCCGACCAGCTTCTTGTACTTGACGAGCGCGATGTCGGGCTCGACCCCGGTGGTGTCGCAGTCCATCATGAAGCCGATCGTGCCGGTGGGTGCGAGCACCGACGCCTGACCGTTGCGGTAGCCGTGCACCGCGCCGAGCTCGTGGGCCTCGTCCCAGGCGCGACGCGCGGCGGTGAGCAGCTGGGTCTCGACGTGGTCGTCGGCGATGCGGTAGGCGGCCTCACGGTGCTTGCCGATGACCCGGAGCATCGGCTGCCGGTTCTCGGGATAGCCGGCGAAGGGGCCGATCTCCCGGGCGACCCGAGCCGACTGCGCGTACGCCTCGCCGGTCATGATCGCGGTCACGCACGCGGCGAGCTCGCGCCCCTGCGGCGAGTCGTACGGCACACCGCGCGCCATCAGCAGCGCGCCGAGGTTCGCGTACCCCAGGCCGAGGGGCCGGAAGCGCTCGCTGTTGCCGGCGATCCTCTCGGTCGGATAGCTGGCGTTGCTGACCAGGATCTCCATCGCCGTGATGGTGATCGAGACCGCGTGCCGGAACCCGGCGACGTCGAAGGTGCCGTCCTCGCGGAGGAAGGTCATGAGGTTGAGCGACGCGAGGTTGCACGCCGAGTCGTCGAGGTACATGTACTCCGAGCACGGGTTGCTCGCGTTGATCCGGCCGGAGTTCGCCGAGGTGTGCCAGTCGTTGACGGTGGTGTCGTACTGGATGCCGGGGTCGCCGCACTGGTGCGCCGACTCCGCCATCAGCCGCATCAGCTCCCGCGCCTTGACGGTGGTGAGGATGCGGTCGTGATCGGTGACCGCACGGAGGTGCCAGTCGCGGTCCTCGATCACCGCGCGCATGAAGTCGTCGGTGACCCGGACCGAGTTGTTGCTGTTCTGGAAGAAGATCGAGCTGTAGGCCTCGCCGGTGAAGGCGCCGTCGTAGCCGGCGTCGATGAGCGCCCAGGCCTTGCGCTCCTCGGTCACCTTGCAGGTGATGAACTCCCGCACGTCGGGATGGTCGGCGTTGAGGATGACCATCTTCGCGGCGCGCCGGGTGGTGCCCCCGGACTTGATCACCCCGGCGAAGGCGTCGAAGCCGCGCATGAAGGAGACCGGCCCGCTCGCCTCGCCGCCCCCGGCGAGCGCCTCCTGGGACGACCGGATCGGGCTGAGGTTGGTGCCGGTGCCGCTCCCGTACTTGAAGAGCATGCCCTCGGTGTGCGCCAGCTTCAGGATCGAGTCCATCGTGTCCTCGACGCTGTTGATGAAGCACGCCGAGGCCTGGGGGCGGGTGCCGGGGACTCCGACGTTGAACCACACCGGGCTGTTGAACGACATCCGCTGGTGGAGCACGAGGTGGGTCAGCTCGTCCTGGAAGGCGCGGGCGTTCTCCGCCCCGGCGAGGTAGCCCCCCTCGAGGCCCCAGGCGGCGATCGTGTCGCAGACCCGGGAGATGACCTGGCGGACGCTGGTCTCACGGCGCGGGGTGTCGAGCGGGCCGCGGAAGTACTTGCTCACCACGACGTTGGTCGCCATCTGCGACCAGGCCGCCGGGACCTCGCAGTCGCGCTGCTCGAAGACGGTCTCGCCCTTCTCGTTGCCGATCGCCGCGGTGCGCCGCTCCCACTGCACCTCGTCGAAGGGGTGGACCCCCTCGCGGGTGAAGCGCCGCTCGATGCGCAGGCCCCCGGTCGTCGCGCTCGCCGGGCGCCGCTCCGCCGACCGGTGGCCGCGATTCGCGACCGGCTCCCCCTTGCGGCCGGACCGCACACCGCGCACGTCCGCTGTGGGTTGGGGTGCGGGGCTGTCGATGTCGTCGGAGGATCCGGAGGAGGGCAGGGGGTTATCCACGGTTGGGTCTCCGAACAGGGCTGAGGTCCGCTGCGCGCGGGCGACGTCGAGAGGGACTACGCAGCTCCCGACCGGTCTCCCCAGGGTTCCCGGCGGGGAACCCATTTTCCCACATCTTGGGGTCGCCGTGGCCGGAGGCCCCTAGATCTTGAGCTTCCCGATGGGCGTCGTCAAGGCCCCGCCGGCCCGCGCCGAACCCGTCGAAGTGGCGGCGGACGAGTCATGCTGTAGGGATGAAGGCGCCGGTCCTCTGCCTGGACTGCAAGGAGCACTACATGGAGCTCGACCTCGGCCTCGACCACCAGCACCTCACCTGCCCGGGGTGCGAGGTGGTGTGGTGCGCGGTGTGCATCGCCCGGGTCGAGGTGCCGATCAGCGAGGAGTGGCAGCGCCGCCGGCGGGTCGCCCACCTGAACTGATCACCGGGGGGGCGCCACACAGGTCGTGGGTGGCCGTCGAGGTGCGACCATTAGGAGCAGCGTCCGCCCACGTCGACGAGGAGACATGCCCGACACCGTGCCCGTGACCCTCCCCGCGATGGGGGAGTCGGTCACCGAGGGAACCATCGTCGAGTGGCGACGGCAGCCCGGGGAGGTGGTCAGCGAGGGGGATGTCCTCGCCGACGTGACCACCGACAAGGTCGACGTCGAAGTCCCCGCACCGGCGAGCGGGGTGCTCGTCCGGGTGCTCGTCGAGGCGGGTGCCACCGCCACGGTGGGCACCGTCATCGCCGAGATCGCCGCCGGCGCCACCGCCCCTGCGGGCGACGGGACCGCTCCCGCGCCGGCGCCCGCGGTGCCGTCCGGTCCGGCGCCCGCGGTGCCGTCGACGCCTGCGCCCGAGGCGGCCGCCGCGCCGCCTCCGCGCCGCAGGGGCGCGGCAGCCGGCAACGGCGCGGGGACCGCCCCGGCCGGCGGGCGGGTCGACATCGTCCTCCCCTCGATGGGCGAGTCGGTGACCGAGGGCACGGTCTCGCGCTGGCTCAAGCAGGTCGGCGACACCGTCACCCGCGACGAGCCGCTCGTCGAGGTCACCACCGACAAGGTCGACGTCGAGGTCCCGGCCCCCGCGTCGGGGGTCCTCGTCGAGATCCGCGCCACCGACGGCGCCTCGATCGCGGTCGGCGGGGTGCTCGGCGTCGTCGCCGAGGGCGCGGCCGCGTCGACCGCCGCGCCGGCTCCGGCCAGGCCCGCCCCGGCGCAAGAGCCGGCTCCGGCCCCGACGGCCGCCGCGCCGCCGGTCGCGCCCGCCCCACCCCCCGTCGACCTCGAGCCGGTCGAGCCCGAGGTGGTCGAGCCGCCCGCCGAGCCGGTCGCGCCGATCTCCCCCCACCGGCCCGACATCGTCTCCTCGCCGCTCGCCCGGCGCGCCGCCGCGCTCCGGGGGGTCGACCTCACCGAGGTCCGCGGCACCGGGCCCGCCGGTCTGGTGCGCAGCTCGGACGTCGCCGCCGCGCCGGTCGCCCACGCTCCCGCGCCGGCCCCGGCCCCCGCGACGGCCCCGGCCCCCGCCCCCACCCCGTCCGGCCCGGAGAAGCCCTCCGCGGGCGCCACCCCGCTGAAGGGCCCGGCCGCCGCGCTCGCCGGCATCATGGAGCAGAGCCGGGAGATCCCCACCGCCACCTCCTTCCGCACCATCTCGGTGGAGAACCTCGACGCCCGCCGGCGCGAGCTCCGCGACGCTCTGAAGGCGGCGGGCAGGCCGGAGAACGTCTCCTTCACCCACCTCGTCGGCTACGCGATCGTCCGCTCCTCGCTCGACGTGCCCTCGATGACCAGCCACTTCGAGCGCACCCGTGACGGCGCCGCCTGGCGGGTCCAGCCCGGGGCCCACCTCGGGATCGCCGTCGACACCCGTCGCAAGGACGGCAGCCGCTTCCTCGTCGTCCCGGTGATCCGCGACGCCGGGGCGATGAGCTTCGCCGCCTTCCGCGACGAGTACGAGCGGCTCATCGCCCGCGCCCGGAGCAACACCCTGACCATCGACGAGCTCCGCGGCTCGAGCATCGTCCTCACCAACCCCGGCGGCATCGGCACCGTCGCCTCGGTGCCGCGGCTCATGCCCGGCCAGGGGACGATCGTCGCCACCGGCGCCATCGGCTACCCCGCGGAGGTCCGCGGGATCGACGAGGCCCGGCTGCGCGACTTCGGCATCACCAAGGTGATGACCCTGACGAGCACCTACGACCACCGGGTCATCCAGGGTGCCGAGTCCGGCGAGTTCCTGGGCCGGATCGAGGCGCTCCTCGGCGGCGCCGACGGCTTCTACACCGAGGTGTTCACCAGCCTCGGCGTCAACCCGCCCGCGGCCCAGCCGCCACTCCCCCCGCCGCCCGCCGCGGTCGCGACGGTCGCGGTCGCCGCCGCCGCGCCGGGTGCCGGCCACCCGCCGTACGAGCTGCTCGCCGCGGTGGGGGCGGGGATGTCGCTCGTGAAGGCGCACCGCACCCACGGCCACCTCGGCGCCAACCTCGACCCGCTCGGCCGCGAGCATCCCTCCGACCCGGCGACCGATCCGACCACCGTCGGGCTGACCCCGGCACTGATGGCCGCCGTTCCCGCCTCGGTGCTGCGCGTCTACGTCCCCGGCGACACCCTCGCCCAGGTGCTCCCCATGCTGCGGGAGACGTACATGGGCACGATCGCGTACGAGATCGAGCACATCTCCAGCCACGAGCAGCGCGTCTGGCTGCGCGAGCACATCGAGTCCGGCGCCCACCGCCGCGGGCTCTCCCCGGAGCGCAAGGTGCAGCTGCTCTCGCGGCTCACCAAGGTCGACGCGATGGAGCGGTACTTCCGCCGCGCCTTCATCGGCCAGAAGACCTTCTCGATCGAGGGTCTCGACTCCATGGTGCCGATGCTCGAGGAGCTGCTCACCATGGTCGCCGAGGACGGCATCGGCTCGGTGGTGATGGGCACCGCCCACCGCGGCCGGCTCGCGATCATCACCCACGTCGTCAACCGTCCCTACGACGCCGTGCTCGTCGCCTTCGAGCGCGGCGAGCAGAAGCGCCTGCTCGGCGAGGAGCCCGACGACCCCACCGGTGACGTCAAGTACCACCTCGGCGCAACCGGCACGTACCTCACCGACTCCGGGAAGCCGATCACGGTGCGGCTGCTCCCCAATCCCAGCCACCTCGAGGTCGTCGACCCCGTCGTCGAGGGCTGGACCCGCGCCGAGCAGACCCGGCGCAGCGCGGCGGCGATCTACGTCGACCCGAAGGCGGCGCTGCCGGTGCTCATCCACGGCGACGCCGCCTTCCCCGGACAGGGGCTGATCGCCGAGGTGCTCAACCTCCAGTCGATCGAGGGCTACTCCACGGGCGGCACCGTGCACATCATCGCGAACAACCAGGTCGGCTTCACCACCGACCCGAGCGAGGCCCGGTCGACCCGGTATGCATCCGACCTCGCGAAGGGATTCGACATCCCGATCGTCCACGTCAACGCCGACGACGTGGAGGCGTGCATCCACGCGATGCGGCTCGCCTACGACTACCGCCGCACCTATCACCAGGACATCGTCGTCGACCTCGTCGGCTATCGCCGCTTCGGCCACAACGAGACCGACGAGCCCTCGTACACCCAGCCGCAGATGTACACGAAGATCAAGAACCATCCCACCGCGCGGGAGATCTACGCGGAGCGGCTCATCGAGGAGGGGCTGATCACCCGCGAGGAGGCCGACGCCCAGTTCCAGACCGCGTACGACCGGGTCGCCGCCGCCCACCACAAGGTGAAGACCAGCCTCGCCACCGGACCGACCGAGGAGCCCTGGGAGGACCTGCACCCGCCGATGGACCGCGACACCGAGCGGCGCACCGGGGTGAGCGCGGGCACCCTCATCGGCCTCAACGAGCAGCTGCTGACCCTCCCCGACCGCTTCACCCTCAACCCCAAGCTCGCCAAGCAGATGGACCGGCGGCGCACCGCGGTGCGGGAGGGGGAGATCGACTGGGCGACCGCGGAGGCGCTGGCCCTCGGGTCGCTCCTCCTCCAGGGGCGCGCGATCCGTCTCACCGGCCAGGACACCGAGCGCGGCACCTTCAGCCAGCGCCACCTCGCGTTCCACGATTCCGTCACCGGCGCGAAGTGGGTGCCGATGGAGCACCTCACCGGCGCGAGCGCGACCTTCGAGCTCCACAACAGCCCGCTCAGCGAGTCCGCGTGCCTCGGCTTCGAGTACGGATACAGCGTCGCCACCCCCGACACCCTGGTGATCTGGGAGGCGCAGTTCGGCGACTTCGTCAACAACGCCCAGGTGATGGTCGACCAGTTCGTGGTCAGCGGCGAGGCCAAGTGGGAGCAGCGCTCACGCCTGGTCCTGCTCCTCCCCCACGGCTACGAGGGGCAGGGGCCCGAGCACTCGAGCGCGCGTCCCGAGCGCTTCCTCCAGCTCGCGTCCACGGGCAACATCCGGGTCGCCAACTGCTCGACCGCGTCCCAGTACTTCCATCTGCTGCGCCAGCAGGCGCTGATGCAGCGGCCGCGCCCGCTGGTGATCTTCACCCCCAAGAGCCTGCTCCGGGCGCCGACGGCGACCGCCAGCCTCGAGCAGCTCGCCAAGGGGCGCTTCCAGCGGGTGATCGACGATCCGGACGTGGCCGGCCGGAAGGACCAGGTGCGCACCCTTCTGCTCACCACCGGGAAGATGTACCACGACCTCATCACCAGCCCGCTGCGCAAGCAGGCGGCGAAGACCGCGATCGCCCGCATCGAGCTCCTCGATCCGCTGCCGCTCGCCGAGATCAGCGCCCTGGTGGAGACGTACCCGAAGCTCGAGCAGCTCTTCTGGGTACAAGAGGAACCGATGAACATGGGAGCCTGGAACCACCTGGCCCGCCCCGTCGGCCGGCACCGCCCGTACACCATCCGCTGGGAGTACATCGGGCGGCCGCGCCGTGCCAGCCCGAGCGAGGGCTTCCACGGGGCCCACGCCATGGAGCAGGAGCGGATCATCCGCGAGGCCCTCACCGTCGAGTCGGTCACGACGGAGGAGGCCCGGAACTTCGCCAAGAGCGGCTCGCGGTCGTGAGCACCCGGGTCGTGGTTCTCGGCGGGGGGCCCGCCGGAGACGTCGCCGCGCTGCGCGCGTCGCAGCTCGGGGCCGAGGTCGTGCTCGTCGAGCGCGCCGAGCTCGGCGGCACCTGCCTGAACTGGGGGTGCATCCCCACGAAGTCGCTGCTCGCCACCGCCGACCTGCTCCGGCGCATCCGCAAGGCCGGCGACCTCGGCATCGAGGTCGGCGCGGTGAATGTCGACTTCACGCGGATGATGGAGCGCAAGGAGGAGGTCGTCCTCGCCATGCGCCGCGGCGTCGAGTCCGCCTGCAAGCGGCGCAAGGTCGAGGTCGTCCGCGAGCAGGGTCGCCTCGAGGACGGCGTCGTCGCCGTCGACGGCCGCCGCATCGAGTACGACCACCTCGTCGTCTGCGTCGGCACCGAGCCGAGCGGACTCCCCGGGCTCGACATGGACCACCCGTCGGTGGTCACGAGCAACGGGATCCTCCGCCTCGAGCGCATCCCCGAGCGGATGCTCATCGCCGGTGGCGGGGTGATCGGCTGCGAGTTCGCGTCGGTGTTCGCCCCGCTGGGCACGAGCATCGACGTCGTCGAGGTGCTCCCCCAGATCCTCGCCGGCGTCGATCCGCGGATCGTCACCCAGTTCCGCAAGCTGATGGAGCAGCAGGGCATCCGCTTCCACACCGGCCGCAGGCTCGAGGAGATCGCCGAGTACCGCGCCGACGAGCTGACCGCACGCCTCGACGACGGCACCCTCATCGACGCCGACGTGCTCCTCGTCTCGGTGGGCCGGCGTCCCGAGACCCGCGGCATCGGGCTCGAGGAGGCCGGGGTCGAGGTGACCGACCGCGGCCACGTCGTCGTCGACGACTGGCTGCGCACCGCCAACCCGAGGATCTGGGCGGCGGGCGACTGCATCGGCGGCCTCCAGCTCGCCCATCTCGCGAGCAAGGAGGCGGAGCGCGCGGTCGAGAACGCTCTCGGCCACCATCCCCGCCCGATCGACCGCACCGTCGTGCCGTCGTGCATCTACACCCATCCCGAGATCGCGATGGTCGGGCTCAACTCCCAGACCGCGAAGGAGGCCGGCTTCACCGTGAAGACCGGGCAGGCGCGCTTCCTCGGCAACGGCAAGGCGCTCGGCGAGGCCGAGCCCGACGGGATCGCCCAGCTCTACGCCGACGCGCAGACCGACCTGCTCCTCGGGGCGACGATCATGGGCGTCCACGCCGTCGAGATCGTCCACGAGGTCGGGGTCGCGATCAGCGACGGCCTCACGATGTCCGAGCTCGGCGACATCATCCACGCCCACCCCACGGTGAGCGAGGTGGTGATGGACGGCGCCGAGCAGGGCGAGGGAGTGGCCCCCTACCTGTCCTGAAGCCGGAGGCGCTCGGCCCGCTTCCTCCGCACCTGGGCGAGGCGCAGCCGCCAGGCGACGCGGAGCTCGGCGAGGGCGAGGACGAGGGCGATCGCGGCGAGGACGAGGAGGCAGGCGCCGAGCCAGCGCGGTCCGAGGGTGGTGGCGGTGGTGCCCGCGGTGAGCAGGAGGGTGAAGGCGGCGAGGAAGCCGGCGACGAGCACGACCCGGACGCCGATGTTCACACCCTCGCCGACCAGCCGCAGAGCGCGCCGGGCCCGGTCGGGGTCGATCGAGGCGGTCGCGCCTCCGGGCGGCCGGGGCACGGGCCCGGTGGGACCCGTCGGCGGCGTGCGCCATGGCGGTGGCGCGCCGCCGGCGCGGCGTCGCATCGCCGCCACGGCCCCGAGCAGGGCGACGCGGGCGAGGATGCGGGCGATCAGACCGAACACGGGCATGGGCGTCTCCGCGTCCATCATCCCGCAGGATCGGGTTCCCACGGGCGTGCGCACTCCCCGGATGCGAAGAGCGGGCGAACCGTTGCCGGTCCGCCCGCCAGGAAGGGGTGAGTTGCACGGTGAAAAGGAGCTCCCGCAGGGGGCTCCGAGAGGATCGTACACCGCCTCACGGGGCCGCGTGAGGTCCACTCCTGATCGTAACAAAGCGCACGAACACGACAATTCCACCGTCTGTCCCGAACGCCGCGCCTCCGCGCGACACCCGTCAGGCCTGTCGGGAGATCAAAGACGGCTGCGAATCGCATGGAGACGCCCCGGTCCGGTGCTACAGTCCGGGCCGAGCTGGAGCGGCGGCTCCGCCGGAGGAGGACGACCATGGTGCGCGCCTACGTGCTCATCAGCACCCAGCCGGGGAAGGCGATGGACGTCGTCTCGCACATGTCGGGGCAGGCCGGCATCGTCCAGTCGGACGCCATCACCGGTGAGTACGACGTGATCGCGCAGGTGGAGGCTCCCGACGTGGCCGGGGTCGGCGCGCTCATCGTCGAGAAGATCCAGCGGATCGAGGGCGTCTTCAAGACCGTGACCTGCCTCGCCGTCTACTAGCGGCGCGGTGGACGGGGCGGGGACCGCGCCGCCGGCACGCTCCGGGGTCGGGGGCCTCGTGGCCCTCTACGCCGAGGCGTTCGGGCTGCTCCGCACCCGCCCGGCGTTGCGCCGCTCGCTCGCCCGCTGGCTGACCGGGGGCCTCGTGTTCATCGAGGCGTACGCGATCGGGATCGCCCAGCTCGTGTCGGCGCGGGCCGCCCTCCTCGCCGCTCTCGGCGCCGCGCTCTGGTGGATCTTCATCGGCCTCGTGCTCGTCGGCGGCGCCCCCCTGCTTCGCATCTTTCCCGACGGCCGGCGCATCGACTACTACGGATGGCCGAACGGGCTCACCGCGCTCCGCGCATGGTCGTGCATGCCCCTGCTGCTCACCGCCGCACTGCCGCTGCAGGGCGACCTCGGCTTCGCCCTGTGGTGCGCGATGGGCGGGCCCCTGGCGCTGCTCGACGCCGTCGACGGGATCATCGCCCGGCGCGTGGGCCCGCTCACCGAGCTCGGCCGCGCCCTCGACCCCGCCGGCGACGCGCTGTTCTTCGCGACCGCTGCGATCGGGGGGGCGCTCGTCGGCATCCTCCCGTGGTGGCTCTGCGGGCTCATCGTCCTGCGCTATATCGGCCCGCTGCTCGCCACCCCGGTCGTCTTCCTCAGCCACCGCCGTCCCGAGCTCAGCCACACCCACTGGGGGCGGCGCAACACCATCGCCGTCGGCTGGGTGTTCTTCATCCTGATGTGGGTGCGCCTCTTCCACGGGCCGGTGGGCGTCGTCGCCGTGATCCTCGGCATCCCCCTCGTCGGAGGGACGCTGGTGCTCTACGTCGCCGACCTCGTGCAGCGGACGCGCGAGGCGCCGGTCGTCTAGAGCACTGCGTTGCCGAGGTGACCCGGAGCGTGTCCCGCTCGACCCGCGGGCCGCTCGGGAGCGTGAAGTTCTGGCACAGTCAGCACACGACCACCCACGGGTGTGTCGAGGTCCCGCGGCTGGCGGCCGGGGCGATATCGGGGGCGAGGCCGCCGCAGGCGTGGCTCCTCATGCGCGGACTGCCTGGCATGGTTGACATCACGGATCCCTCTGGTATGGGTCCGGTTAGCTGAGCAATACAGGGAGGTGCGATGATGCCGGGACGTCGAGGGAGGCGAGGAGGGCAGCGCAGGTGAATGAGAGGCTGCGATTCCGCGCTCTTCAGCGCCTAGCCGAGTTGCTCACGACGCTCGGCCAATGGGATGTTGCCCCGCCAGGCTTCGCTCTTCCGCCCCGAGCACATCATGCGTACGGGTACCTCGCCGCTTTGAGAGACCTCGAAGTCCTCGACGTCGCGACTCTGGCCGAGTGGGGGCGTCGCCTCTCAGAAGTCGCCGGCCAGACTGAGGCCCAGCGCAGGCTGAGACCCGGTGCGTCCGGGAGGCTCCGTCACGAGGCTTCACTCTCTTTGACTTCTGAGGAGTCATCCGGGTCGCCGATGGACTATCCGTTGGATGCGGACCTGCTGGCGGCCATCCCCGTAAGGCGAAACAGCCGCGGTGAGGCGCACGGGGTCATCTCGGTCGAGCTCTGGTCGCATGGCATAACCGTCCGATGGTTCGCCCGATTGTCCGGCGACGTCCGGCGTCCACGGTTCGACGACCACATTCCAGAACTACGACTTGAGGACGACGCGGAGAAGGTCTACACGTCTGTGGGCCAACGCCGATCGGGCGTGTGGGCAGATTGCCTCCGATTGGAGACCGATTTCATCCCTCGTCCCGAGCCGAGCGTCCGCCAGCTGGCCGTGACGGTGGGTAGGGATGTCGTCCTCGTGAAGTTGGACGACATCCCTCGCTCCATGGACGTCAGGGGAGCGCCGGCGAGCTGAGCGTCAGGTCAGCGATGTCGGCGTTCGGGCCATGAGGAATGGCGCCAACCCCCGGCGCGTAGTAGAAGACTAGCTTGTCCGTACAGAAGGGAACTTCGAGCCCCAGCCCGTGCAGTTTGC
>DATKEY010000195.1:0-5374 GCA_035544475.1 Candidatus Dormiibacterota bacterium
AAAGCATTTGGATGTGTGAGGCTTCTTCCTAGTCGCCGCTCTTCGACGACGCCGAGCCGCCGTGAGAGCTCGCGTGGCCGCCGGAGCCGCCGTTGCCGCCCCGCGAGGTGCCACCGCGACCACCGTTGCCGCCGTCGCCCGAGTTGCCGCAGCCGGCGTTGCCGGTGCTGCCGTTGTCGGACGCGCCACGGCTGCCGCTGATGCGCGAGCCGCCCGCGTTGCTGTTCTGATTCGGCTTGCTGCCCGGGCTCAGGATCGGGATGAAGAGGTTGTCGAGCAGGTTGGCGCCGTTCAGGATCTGGGTCTGGCCGCCCAGCAGGTTGTTGATATCGTTGCTGAGGATGCCGCTGAGCAGGCCGCAGCCGATGCCGTTGCCGCCGGTGCTGTCACCGCCGGTGCCGCCGGTCGACGAGGCGTTGCCGCCGCGGCCGCCCTGCGAGTGCGAGGACGCGTGACCCCCGTGCGCCCTCGACGCATGGGTGGTGAGCGTCATGGCGGTGCTGCCCAGCACCACCGCGGTGCCGATGGCAGCGATGCCCATGATGCGCATCTGGACGATTCCCTCCCTGGTTCTCTGGCCGAGCCTGATCCGGCTCGGAGACCGCTTCATCACACCAGACGAACGAGGGCGTGCACAGCTTGCACTTTTCGCGCAGATATGTGCGAATGCTTCGTTAGAGCGCCACAATCTCCACGAAGGCCACGCACGATCGTGGTCCTCGGAGCTCTCGTGGCTCTCCAACGGTGTCCGCCGGGCGCCGGCCCGGTGAACCGTCCGAGCCTTCCAACGACCGATCCGCGGATTCCTTGCCGTCCCCGCCTGCGGCGGCGCGGGCTACCATCCGAGAGCAGCACCCGGCAGCGGCGGCTCCGAAGGAGAACCATGGCGATCATCCGTCTCGTCAACGGCGGCGACATCACCGTCAAGCTCGGCGTCGCCGAGACCCTCGCCAGGCTCGGCGCCGCGGGCGACGGCTTCGTCGAGCTCCCCGGCGACGAGGGGCCGGTCCACGTTCGCGCCAGCGGGGTCGTCGCGGTGCTCGACCACACTCAGAGGCAGAGCTCCGGCTTCCGGGTCGCCTCGGGCGCGTCCTCCTCGAGCAGCTGACGCCGCCCCCGGCGGGCGCGCCGGGATCGCGACGGCGCAGACCGCGGCGATGAGCACCAGGCTCGCGCCGCCGGCCCAGAACGGGATGCCCTCGCGCACCCCGTAGAGGGCGCCGAGGACCGCGGCGCCGATCGCCGAGCCGCCGAACTGGAAGAGGCCGCCGGTGCCCATCATCCGGCCGCGTCCGTCGGGGGGCGCGGCCTCGGAGAGGGTGGCGTAGAGCGACGGCTCGACCATCACGAACGCGACCGCCTCGACGGTGCCGAGGACGAGGATGACGGGGATCGAACGCAGCCAGGGGTAGGTGGCGGCGCACGAGCCGGCGATCGCCAGGGCGGGGCCGAGGATGGCGCGGCGGTCGGCGCGGTCGGCGAGGCGTCCTCCCGGGGTGGCGAGGACGAGCATCGGCAGCGCGAAGAGGGTGATCGAGATGCCGATCATGAAGGTGCTCGCGCCGCGGGCGGCGAGGTACTGGGGCCAGACGACGTCGTACATCGTGAAGACGAGCCCGACGGTGCCGAGGGCGAGGCAGGCGACGAGGATGCCTCTGTTCCGGAGGAGGCGCGGCGGGGCCGTCCTCGGCTCGTGGGCGCGCCTGGCCGTGCTTCCCGTCTCCGGGACCCGCCAGATCGCGCCGATGCCGATGAGGACGGCGATGCCGGCGACGCCGAAGACGGCGGAGTCGCGCCAGCCGGCGACGGCGCCGCCGATCGCCGGGCCGATGAGGAGGCCGGCGAGCTCGGCGCGCTGGAGCTGGCTGAAGCGGGTGGCCCGGCGGTCTGGCGGCGTCAGATCCGTGAGCGCGGCGAGGAGCGCGGGGACGTAGGCGCCGCTGCAGGCGCCCTGGCCGGCGCGCAGGAGGGCGAGGAGCCAGAGAGGACCGCGGTCGGCGAAGAGGGCGAAGCAGATCACCGAGTAGCCGAGGCGGGCGCCGATGAGGACCGGGCGGCGGCCGATGCGGTCGGTGAGCCGGCCGGCCGGGACCTGGACGAGGGTGTTCGCGACCATCGGGGCGGCGATGAAGAGAGCGGCGTCGAGCGCGCTGCCCCCGCGGTGGCGGACGTAGAGGGCGACCACGGGGAAGAGCGCGGCGATGCCGGTGAACATCACCAGCTGGCCGAGGAGGAGGGGACCGGCGGGGTCGGGGCGCTTTCGGGTGGCCATCGGTAGGGGAGTCGTAGCAGGGACCCGTCTCCCAGGGATGCCGGCGTCGCCGTCTCGGCATAATTGATCGGATGAGTCAGCAATCGGCCGCCCCGCTGCGGCGCCAGCTCCGGATGGCGTCCGACCGGCGGATCACCGACGAGATCGGCAACACCCCGCTGCTGCGGATCCACCTCTTCGACGAGGCGGCGCCGGGGGTCGAGATCTACGCCAAGGCCGAGTTCATGAACCCCGGCGGGTCGGTCAAGGACCGGCCGGCGCTGCGGATGATCGAGGAGGGCGAGCGCTCCGGGCGGCTGACCCGCGACAAGACGATCCTCGACAGCACGAGCGGGAACACCGGGATCGCCTACGCGATGATCGGCGCCGCGAAGGGCTACCGGGTGAAGCTCGTCATGCCGACGAACGTGAGCGAGGAGCGCAAGGCGCTCGTCACCGCGTTCGGCGCGGAGATCGAGTACAGCGACGCGCTCGAGGGCAGCGACGGGGCGATCCTCCTGGCGCGGCAGCTGCGCGACGCCGAGCCGGACCGCTACTTCATGCCCGACCAGTACAACAACGACGCGAACTGGCAGGCCCACTACGACGGGACCGGGCCCGAGATCTGGGAGCAGACCGGCGGGCGGGTGACCCACTTCATCGCCGGGCTCGGGACGAGCGGGACCTTCGTCGGCACCTCGCGGCGGCTGAAGGAGCTGAGCCCCTCGGTGCGCTGCATCAGCGTCGAGCCCGACGAGCCCTGGCACGGGCTCGAGGGGCTGAAGCACATGGAGACGTCGATCGTCCCGGGGATCTACGACCCGTCGATCGCGGATGCCAACGTGGGGGTCTCGACCGAGGACGCGTACGAGGTCGCCCGGAGGCTCGCGACGACGGAGGGGATCCTCATCGGGCACTCGTCCGGGGCTGCTCTGTGTGTTGCGGGGCGTGAGGGGGCCGCGCTGGCCGCGTCCGGGCAGGGCGGCGTGATCGTGATCGTGTTCGCCGACGGCGGCGACCGGTATCTGTCGAGCGGGCTCTACCGTCAGCGCGATCAGTAGCCTCATGGGCGCGAGCGTGGTGTTCGGCCCCGACGCGGAGGCGGTGCTCCGCCACCTCGCGGCCGCCGCGTACCCATTGGAGGGGTGCGGGGTGCTCGTGGGGGCCGTCGGGGTGGACGGATCGGTGTCCGTCCGGTCGGTCAGTGGGGCGGCGAACCTGTCGCCGCGGGGGCGCGACCGCTACGAGCTCGACCCGCTGGCGATCGTCCGGGCGGAGCGTGCCGCGCGGGAGGCGGGGCTCGACGTGGTCGGGTTCTGGCACTCGCATCCGGATCACCCGGCGGTGCCGTCGCGGCTCGACACCGAGCGGGCCTGGGCCGACTACCTCTATGTGATCGTGTCGACGTCGCCGGGTGGGTCGTTCGAGGTGCAGGCGTGGCGGCTGCCGGCCGGCGGCGGCCGGTTCGTCGAGGTGCCGGTCTCTTCGGTGGACGCGGCCGCCGAGGCGGGCCGCTGATGGCCCCGAGCCGGCCCCGGGGGCGCGGCCGGGCGGCGGGGACGCGGACGCCCCGCGCCCGCCGGCACCGCCGCGCCGATCCGGTCACCGCCGCGCCGTCCGGGATCGTCGCCATCGTCGGCCGGCCGAACGTGGGGAAGTCGACGCTGTTCAACCGGCTGACGGGTGAGCGTCGGGCGATCGTCGACGAGCTCGCGGGGCTGACCCGCGACCGCCTCTACGGGGTCGCGGAGTGGTCGGGACGGCGGTTCACGGTCGTCGACACGGCGGGGTTGGACACCGGCGGGCGCGATGACGGCTCGGATCTTGCCGTGCTCGTGGGCGGGACCCAGCAGCAGGCGCGCCTCGCCATCGCCGAGGCGGACGTGTGCGTGCTGATGGTCGACGTCCGCGACGGGATCACGGCCCTGGATGAGGAGGTGGCGGCTCTTCTCCGCACCGGCGGGAAGCCGGTGGTGCTCGCCGGGAACAAGGCGGACAGCCCGGTCGACCCGTACCTGTCGCACGAGCTGTACCGGTTGGGGCTCGGCGAGCCGCTGCTCATCAGCGCGCTGCAGGGGACCGACGTCGGCGATCTCTGCGACCAGGTCGTGGAGCTGCTGCCTGCGGCCGACGAGGAGGAGTCCTCGGAGGACGGCTCGGAGGGCTCGGTCGAAGCGGTGGACGCCGGGGCGCCGGTGCGGGTGGCGATCGTCGGGCGCCCGAACGTGGGGAAGTCGTCGCTGCTCAATGCGCTGGTGGGGGAGGAGCGCGCGCTGGTGTCGCCGGTGCCGGGGACCACCCGCGACATCGTCGACACCGTGATCGCGGACGAGCAGGGCGAGGTCGTGCTCGTCGACACCGCAGGGATCCGGCGGCGGGGGGTGGTCGGCACCGACGTCGAGCACTACAGCCTGCTGAGGGCGCTGCGGGCGATGGAGCGGAGCGACGTCGCGGTGGTGGTGATCGACGGCGCCGACGGCGTCGTCGCCCAGGACCGCCACGTCGCCGGCTACGCCGCCGACGCGGGCAAGGGCGTTGTCGTCGTGGTGAACAAGTGGGACCTGCTCGACACCGAGAAGCGTGCGGATCCGGCGACGTTGAATGAGGTCCAGGAGGCCTTCGCCTTCGTCCCCGGCGTGCCGGTGCTGGCGGTGAGCGCTTTGGAGGGTCGCGGCGTGCGCCGTGTGCTCGCGGCCGCGCGGCAGGTGGCGGCGGCACGGAGCACCCGTATCCCCACCGCCGCGCTGAACGCGCTGCTGCGGGCGGCGATGGAGGAGCATCCGCCCCGGTACCACAAGGGACGCAAGCTCAAGCTGCTCTACGCGGCGCAGGCGCAATCGCAGACGCCGACGATCGCGCTGTTCGTCAACGATCCGGAGCAGCTGCACTTCGCGTACCAGCGCTTCCTGGAGAACCGGATCCGGGCGGTCTTCGGCTTCGCCGGGGTGCCGCTGCGGGTGGTCGCTCGGGCGCGGGCGGAGAAGGAGGACGGCGGAGTTGGGGAGCGCCGCCGGGCGGCGATCCGCGGACGGCGGTAGCGGTCCGTGATCGCTGTTCTCGGGGCGGGGTCGTGGGGCACCGCCCTCGCGTCGGTGCTGGCCTCTTCGGGGCGGTCGGTCGTCC
>DATKEY010000196.1:0-3920 GCA_035544475.1 Candidatus Dormiibacterota bacterium
CGACGCGCAAGCCCACGCCGGCGCCGGCCCCGCCCCGGCCCGCGCCTCCGGCGCCGCCGCACCCGGCCCCGCCGGTGACCGCGCCCGCGCCGGTCGCGCCCGCACCGCCGGCCCCGGCCCCTCCGCCGGTGTCCGCGGCGCCCGCGCCGCCTCCGCCCGCCCAGCCCACCGATGCCGCGGCGGTCCCGGCGACGCCGCCGACGCCTCCGCCCACCGCCGGGTCCGATCCCGCCAGCCCGGCGCCGGTCGCCGCGCTGCCGGCGAGCGGCCTCGGCCAGGGCGGCCCGCCGTCCTCGCCGGGTGGCGGTGGCGGTGGCGGTGGGGGGCCGGCCCCGATCGTGGCTCTCCTCGGCGTCCTCCTCCTCGGCGGGAGCGGGGTCGCGATGGCGCTGCGCAACCGTCCGACGCCGGCGGTGGTCAAGGCGACCGCCTCGGGCCTCGCCCCGGCGGGTGCGGGCGCCGCCGTCCCGGCACCGTCGCACGCGTTCGAGCGGCTCCCCCGCGACATCCAGAAGGACCTGCTCGAGATCGGGGACATGCTGAAAGGCATGGAGGAGGAGGGCGCCTGACCCTCCTCCCGCCGGCTACTTCACGGTGAAGACGATCGGCTTCGAGTAGACCCTCGGGTTGAAGGGGAAGTGGTCGGAGGCGACGAACTCCGCCTTGATCGTGTAGGTGCCGGCGTGGACCGGGAAGTCCTGCGACAGCGTGTAGGCCATGTACTGCAGGTTGCCGTCGATGTAGAGGTGGACGTGGCCCATGGTGGGGCTGATGTTCGAGCTCGTCGCCTGCACGACCTGGGCGCCGGTCAGGTCGACGACGACGTGGATCATGGTCCCGGTCACCGTGCTGCCGTCGGCGGGCGAGGTGATGGAGATCTGCGCCGGCGAGGCCGGGCGCGTGCCGGTCGGCGTTCCCGGAGGCAGCGTCGCCGAGGCGGTGGCCGGCTGGGTGGGCGCCGGGGAGTCCGTCGTGCTCCCGCATCCCGCGCATCCCGCGACGAGGGTGAAGAGGGCGCCGAGGCTGGCGGCGATGCGGGGGGTTCTCATGTGTCGGATCCTCATCGGACGGGGATGTCGATGTGCGAGGTCAGCTGCTGGCAGCCGGCGGTCGCGACGATGTCGAAGCCGTTGGTCCCCTTCTTGACGGTGGCGTCGGAGACGTAGTGGCCGGGGCCGAGCTGGCGCGTCGGCAGGCTCTGGCCGGCCTCCTTCACCGAGCCGACGGTCGCATCCAGGCCGTTGCCGGTCTGGTCGAAGTAGGTGGTGTGGAACTCGACCTGCCCGGCCTGCTCGGGGTCGATGTAGATCTGGAGCTTCCCGACCGGGAGGGTGATGTTGTAGAGGGTGGGAAGGCCGTCGCCGCCCGGGGTGACGCTCAGCGTCTGAGCCGGCACCTTCGGGTTGACGGTGAAGGGGATCTCCACCGAGCCGCTGCCCTGGTTCACGAGGGCGGTCACCTGCCATGAGGTTCCCAGGGCGAGGTTGCTCCCGCCCGCGGTCCAGGTGCCCGGCGCGGTGCGCTTCAGCGCCAGCGTGGTCGGTCCGAGGCTCTGGCACGAGGGGGCGGCGAAGCCGAGCTGCACCCCGGCGGGGTCGATCGGCTTTCCGCTGTCGTAGTCGGTGAGGTACGCGGAGAACTGGTTGGGCCCGGTGGCACCGGGGGTGATGGTGAGCTTCATCCGCACGCTGGTGCCGTAGTCGCTGGCGGTGAGGACGAGCTGTGGCGGGGCGTTCTTCGCGGCGAGCGCGGTGATCGACGCGGGCGGCTCCTCGTTCACGAGCGCCGCGGCGACCGCGAGGGCGCCGACCGCCACGATCACCTCGACGCTCGCGACCCGCTGAAGCCCGGTCACGATCCGCGAGGAGCGGGGCACGTTGCGGTAGCGGTTGACGGCGCCGAGCCCGCCGAGGGCGACGAGCAGGCAGGCCTTCACGACCACGAGGACTCCGAAGGTGGTGGTGAGGACGCTGCCCCACGAGCCGATCTCGACCCAGGCGCGGATCGTCCCGGTCGCGGCGACCGCGACGAGGGCCACCCCGGCCGCGAGGCTGAAGCGGCGCACCGCCCGGCCGCGCTCGGCCCCCTCGAGGCTCCGGACGCCGAGCACCAGCGCGAAGAGCCCGCCGAGCCAGACCGCGCCCGCGGCGATGTGGACCCACTGCAGGGCGCTGTTGATCGCCACGTCCGACCCCGCCGCCGCGTGGCTGTTCATCACGTCGGCGAGCATCGCCTCCGCCGCGGCGAGCCCGGCCACCGCCACGGCGACGCGGCGCCGGATCTCCGTGCCCCCGATGCAGACCAGGAGGGCGAGCCCGGCGATCGCCACCGGGATGGCGCGCTGGAGGAGCGCCGAGCCGATCGACGTCGAGAAGATCTCGCCCCACCCGGCCCCGGCGTTGCGTGCCTGGGACACGACGACCGTGGCCGTGCCCGCCGCCGCCAGCACCCAGCCGGCGGGGAGGGTGCGCAGCACCGGGCGCGAGAGCCGGGGCAGGACCGCGATGAGGATCGCGGCGCTCCCCACCAGCACGACCAGCCCGACATAGAGGAGTGCCCGGCCGGCGATGTCGAGCGCCGACGGGCCGGGCGGGGCCGAGACCGCCGTCGAGGCCACGGACACCCCGGTGGGGTTGGCGCGCACCCCGAAGGCGAAGGCACCCCCGGCGACGTGGCCGTCGACGTGGGAGAAGGTGCGCCAGTTGACGGTGTAGACCCCGGTCGGGAGCTGCCGGGTCAGCGCGACCTGAAGCTCCAGGGGGTTCCCCGGCACCGCCATCGTGGGCCCCTGGAACTGCTCACCGCTGGTGGAGAGCACCTGGATCGAGGAGAGCTTCGGATCCGGGGTCTCCCCGAAGGTGATGGTGACGGTGGAGGGCGGCTGCTGCAGGTCGGCCCCGTCGTCGGGCACGGACGACTGCCGCAGCGCGTGGGCCGAGGCCCGGTGCGGCAGCGACGCCGCCGCACCGAGTGCCACGAGCAGGGCGAGGAGCCCGAGGACGAGGCGCCGCATGGTCCTAGATCCTCGAGCCCTTGCGCCGCGCGCCCATGGCCATCAGGAACGCGCCGCCACCGAGCACGATCGCGACGATGAGCGCGATGACCGCGAGCGGCTGGGAGTCGGGTGGGATGCTGCGCCCCTCGACCGCGCTCACCCGGGACGTGACCCGGTCGAGCTTGGTGGCGAGGTCGCTGTTGGTCGGCACCTTGTTGGGGAACTCGACGTCGGTGGGGTTGTCGACGGTCGCGAAGGTCTTGTCGCTCGCGGTGACGGTCTCGTCGACGGGGGTGCCGTTGACCTTCCCGGAGATGTGGAAGGTGTAGTTGCCCGGGGTGGTCGGGATGAAGTGCATCTCGTACTCGCCGGGGATTCCCAGGCCGGTGTCGGGGTCGGCGCTGGGCACCATCGGCATCGAGTCCATCTTCTGACTGCCGAGGCTCACCACCACGGTGAGGTCCTTGTCGGTGATGTCGGTGAAGGGGGCGTCACCCTGCTTGACCAGCACCTGCACGGCGTTGTCGGAGCCGACGAAGGCGGGCTCGTGGAGCCAGCCCAGGGCCACGGTGTACGGGCCGAAGGGATGGACGTCGTGGGCGAGTGCGGGATGGACGGCGCCGAGGGACAGCGCCCCGGCGGCGAGTGCGGCGGCGCCCGCGCGGACTGCTCTGGATGCGGTGATTCTCACGGAAGGAAGGCTCCTCTCAGGGTCGACTGTCGACGGCGCGGATCGCGCCCGCGGGCATTCTGGCCCGCCTCTGTGTCAGTCCGGGAGGGGGAGGACTCACGATCCAGGTGCTGATGGCCTGGGGGAGGCCCCCTCCGTTCTGCGCGTCAGCGCAGAGAGCCTGAGAGGAGCGGCGGGGGAGGGCGGCACCAGAGGTCGCGGCCGAAGCGGTCGAGCGGCGAGGCCGCGGAGGCG
>DATKEY010000197.1:0-3377 GCA_035544475.1 Candidatus Dormiibacterota bacterium
CCTGAAAAGGGCGGGGGGTGGGGGGTGTAGTGGGAGGCTACCCGAGGCGGTACTTGGTGAGCCGCACCCGCAGACCGCCGGTGCGGTGGTCGACCCGGTAGCGGCAGTCGTCGACGAACAGGCCCATCACCCGGAGCGCGAGGTCGTGCTGGGAGGTGGGGACGGGCTCCGCGGCGAGGCGGGTGGCGCTCGCCGCGGGGCCGCAGGGGGCGTCGGGATCGCCCTCGCGGGCGCAGATGCTGCGGACCTGGACCTCGAGCCGGCGGTCCTCGAGCTTGAAGCTGAGGCGGATCTGCCCCCGGCCCCGGTCGGTCGTGGAGTCGGCGACGGCGATCGCGTTCTGGCAGGCCTGGGCGACCGCGATGACGAGGTCGTCGATGGCCTCGACGCCGAAGCCTGCGACACACCCGAACCCGGCGACCGCCCGCTTGGCGACGACGATGTAGTCGGGGTCGGCGGGGATCCGGAGCTCGGATGTGCTCACTGCAGCCATCTCACCCACGGCATACCCGACGGCAGGACCGCCGAAACCATCGAGAGCGCTAGCGGGACGTCAGTCCGGCCGGCGCGCCCCGGCCGTCGCGGACCGCGTCGCCGTTCGGCTCGGGGAGCCCCGACACCCAGTCGGGGAGGGTGATGTGGGTCGGTGCTCCGCCACTCGCCGCGCCGCGCCCGAGAAGACGCTGCAGCCGCTGCCGGCCCGCAGCACCGTTCAGCTGGGCGACCAGCGCTCCGACCAGGATGCCGGTGGCGGCGCCGACGCCGTAGACCGCGGTGCGCGAGGGCATGGAGATCCTCCTGTCGAGCATGGGCCGCCAGACCCGGAACCGCCCGATTATACGGGCGACTCGGCTGCGGAACCCTCGCTTTGTGCTCAGCGCCGTGGTCGCCCACCCGTCTGTTCGGGCGCGGTGACATAGGCCCCGCCCGCCTGGAGGAGTGCGATCACCAGGGCGTCCGCCACCGGATGCACGACCCCGATGGCAGGCGAGGCGAGGTAGCCCGAGCCGGCGAGGATCTCGCCGCCGACGAGCCCGGCGGCGGAGAGGAGGAGCGTCCACGGATACGGCCCGCGTCCGGGGACGACGAGGCGGGTCACCTGCGTCGCGACGAGCACGAGCAGGGCGGCGAGCACGAGGCCGGGACTCGGACGCAAACCCTCAGACCACTGGAGGGGACGGGGACGGTCCCTGCACCGGCCGCGCCAGCCTGGGCTGGTCCCCAGAACCAGGTGGGGTTCCGCACGCCGCCGTTCCTCTTCCCGGCAGGCCGTGAACGGCCCGGGCACGAGGGCTGGCGCCGGATGTAGGAGCCCCGATGTGGAGAATGTTGGTCCAGCCGCATATGAGGCGCCGACCGGCCAGGGACGCGGTCATGGTACCCCAGCGGGCGGGCACCCCAACCCTGTTGCAGAACCGTCGCCGTCCACTCAGCGGGCCGGTGGCCGCGGCCGCAGCGCGATGCCGAGCTCCTCGAGCTGGGAGGGATCGACGTCGGCGGGGGCGTCGGTCATCACCTCCTGCGCCTGCTGGTTCTTGGGGAACGCGATCACCTCGCGGATGTTCTCCTCGCGCAGCCCCTCCATCACCAGCCGTTCGACGCCGGCGGCGAACCCACCGTGCGGCGGCACCCCGTACTGGAAGGCCTCGAGCAGGAAGCCGAACTTCGCCTGCGCCTCCTCGTCGGTCATCCCCAGCGAGCGGAGCACCTGCTCCTGCACCGCGGGGTCGGTGATGCGGATGCTGCCGCTGCCGATCTCGCGGCCGTTGAGGACGATGTCGTAGGCGCGCGATCGCACTCGCAGCGGGTCGCTCTCGAGCAGCTCGAGGTCGTCGGCGTGCACCATCGTGAAGGGATGGTGGAGCGGCGCCAGCGCACCGGTGTCCTCGTCGCGCTCGTACATCGGGAACTCGGTGACCCAGATCATGTCGAGCCGGTCCGGATCGTAGAGGCCGCGCTCGCGCCCGAGGTGCAGCCGCAGCGCTCCCAGCGCGGCGGCGACCACCGCGGCGCGATCGGCGACCATGAGCACGGCGTCGCCGGGGTCTGCGCCGGTGATCGCGCCGATGCGGTCGAGCTCCTCGGGACTGAAGAACTTGGCGATGCCGCCCTCCCATCCCTGCTCACGGCGCCAGAGGTAGGCGAGGCCGGCGGCCTTGAAGGTCTTCACCACCGCGGTGAGGTCGCCCTCGATCTGCCCGCGGGTGAGGTCGGCGCCGCCGCGCACCGTGATCCCCTTGACCACTCCCCCCTTCTCCACCGCGCCGGCGAACACCCGGAAGCCACAGGTGCGCGCGACCTCCGTGAGATCCTGCAGCTCCAGGCCGAAACGCGTGTCCGGCTTGTCGCTGCCGTACCGGTCCATCGCCTCCTGCCAGGTCAGCCGGGGGAACGGGGTGGCGATGCGGCCGTGGAACCCGGCCTCCTCCCAGGCCCGGGAGATGACGGTCTCGAGCACCGCGAAGATGTCCTCCTCGTCGATGAACGACATCTCGAGGTCGAGCTGGGTGAACTCCGGCTGGCGGTCGGCGCGCAGGTCCTCGTCGCGCATGCAGCGCGCGATCTGGAAGTAGCGGTCGAGCCCGGCGACCATGCAGAGCTGCTTGTAGAGCTGCGGCGACTGGGGCAGCGCGAAGAACCGGCCGGGGAAGATCCGGCTCGGGACGAGGTAGTCGCGCGCGCCCTCCGGAGTGGCGCGGATCATCATCGGGGTCTCGATCTCGATGAACCCGAGCGACTCCATCGCCCGGCGCAGGCCGCCGATGAAGCGGGCGCGGGAGCGGAGGTTGCGCTGCAGCCGCGGGTGGCGGAGGTCGAGGTAGCGGTAGCGCAGCCGCAGCCGCTCGTCGACGTCGGTCTCCTCGTTGACCGGGAACGGCGGGGTGCGCGCCTGGGAGAGCACCGTGCACGAGGCGGCGTGCAGCTCGACCTCTCCGGTCTCCAGCTTGGGGTTGGTGTTCGCCGCGCCGCGCAGCCGCACCTCTCCCTCGACCCGCACCACCCATTCGTTGCGCGTCCGCTGCGCCATCTGATGGGCCTCGCCGTCGGTTGCGGGATTGAAGACGACCTGGAGGATGCCGCTGCGATCCCGGAGGTCGATGAAGGTCAGCCCGCCGAAGTCGCGCCGGCCGTCGACCCACCCGAAGACGGTGATGCGGCGGCCGGCGTCGGCCGCCCGGGGCTCGCCGCAGGGGGTGCGCTCGGTCGCCATCAGGCGGCGTTCGCGTGCAGCACGCCGCGCACGGCGTCGATCACCCGCTCGGCGGCGTGGCGCTCCTCGGTGCGCCGGCCGAGGTCCCTCACCGTCGCCGCCCCCTCGCGCGCCTCGTCCTCGCCGACGATGACGCACACCCGCGCCCCGAGCCCGTCGGCGGCAC
>DATKEY010000198.1:0-23502 GCA_035544475.1 Candidatus Dormiibacterota bacterium
CGAGGCGGCGGGGCTGGCTCATCCCTCGCCGCTGGTGAACACGGGGCGGAAGAAGCCCTGCGGCGACTCACCGGCGACGACCGCCGCGTCGAAGAGCTCGTCGAGGCGCTCGCGGGAGTCGAGGTCCTGGACCGCGGCGCGGAGGCGGGAGGCGCCGGCGCAGCCGCGGATCGTCCAGGCGACGTACTTGCGGCCGATCTTCAGGGCGCGGCGGTCGCCGTAGTAGACGAGGAGGTCGTCGAGGTGCCGCCGGCTGAGCTGCACCCGCTCGGCGAAGGGCTGCTCGGGGAGCAGCTCGCCGGTCGCGAGGCGGTGGGCGGCCTGGCGCACGAGCCAGAAGTTGCCGAGCATCCCGCGGGCGACCACCACCCCGTCGACGCGGCCGCGCTCGATCTCCGCCGCGATCCTGCTCACGTCCATCGCGTCGCCGCTGCCGATCACCGGGATGTCGACCGCCTCCTTGACCCGGGCGATCTCGTCCCAGTCGGCGCTCCCGGCGTACCCCTGGCAGCGGGTGCGGCCGTGGACGGTGACCATGGCGACGCCGACGTCCTGGAGGGCGCGGGCGAGCTCGGGGGCGTTGATCGAGGTGTGGTCCCACCCGAGGCGCATCTTGGCGGTGACCGGCACGTCGACGGCCTTTGTCATCGCCCCGAGCACCCGGGCGGTGGCGACGGTGTCGCGGGCGAGGGCGGCGCCGTTGCCGATGCCGACGACCTTGCGCACCGGGCAGCCGAGGTTGACGTCGACGGTGCTCGCCCCGCGCTCGACGGCGATCCGCGCCGCCTCGGCCATCGTCGCGGGGTCGCTGCCGACGAACTGGGCGCCGACCGGGATCGACATCCCGGCGGGGAAGTCGAGCAGCTTGAGGCTCGCCTCGACGCTGCGCGCCACCGCCTCGGCGGCGACCATCTCGGTGCAGACGAGCCCCGCGCCCATCTCCGCCGCGATGCGGCGGAAGGGCGCGTCGGTGATCCCGGCCATGGGCGCGACGAGCACCGGGGAGCGGAGCTCGAGCCCGCCCACGCGCAGCGTCGCGGTGCCGACACCGGTGCCTGCAGTCATCCCGGGAATGCTAAAGGGGCGCCTCCCAGAGGGAGACGCCCCGAGAGGGGGGGCAGGGGGATTGCCATCGAGATGGTCGAGCTTTATTATAGCGCGCCTGTCACATTCGAGCGACCATCGTCACCCCCTGATGACAGTTCCCCACACAGGGGCATGAAGTGTCAGCGCTCGCCTATACTCGCCGGCCATCCCGCCCGTGCGCACCGGCGGGCCGCCGACGCCCGCCGAGGTCTGTCACCCCATGCTCGACAAGCCCGTCCTCCTCACCCAGGAGGGCCTGGAGAAGCTCCAGAAGGAGCTCGAGGAGCTGCGTACCACCCGGCGCAGCGAGATCGCCGAGCGCATCAAGTATGCGAAGGAGTTCGGCGATATCAGCGAGAACGCCGAGTACGACGACGCGAAGAACGAGCAGGGCATGCTCGAGGGCCGCATCCTCACCCTCGAGAAGATGATCCGCAACGCGGTGATCATCGAGGAGCAGCACGACGGACGTGTCCAGGTCGGCTCCCGGGTGACCGTGCGCGACGAGTTCGGTGAGGAGGAGTACACGATCGTCGGCCCCGCCGAGGTCGACGTCGCCCGGGGCCGCATCTCCATGGAGTCGCCGGTGGGCAAGGCGCTGCTCGGCCACAAGGTCGGCGAGGAGGTGAAGGTGCAGACCCCCGGCGGCACGCGCCCGGTGACGATCGTCAAGGTGAGCTGACCTGCCCGAGCAGGATCTCGTCGCGGAGCGGCGCCGCAAGGTCGACGAGCTGGCGGCGCTGGGGGTGCCGGCGTACGGGGTGGACTTCCGTCCCGACGCGACTCTCGACGAGGCCCTCGCGCGGTTGGAGGCCTTCGAGGCCGAGGAGGAGGGGCTTCCCGGCGACGGCGACGAGCCGCTCGAGGGGCCGGAGGTCGCGGTCGCGGGACGGGTGATGCAGCTGCGTCCGTCGGGGAAGATGGTCTTCGCCCACATCGAGGACGAGGGACGCCGTCTGCAGCTGTGGTTCAAGCTCGACCGGGTCGGAGAGGCGGGATGGGAGGTGGTCCGCCGCCTCGACCTCGGCGACATCGTCGGGGTGCGCGGCCGGCTCACGCGGACCCGCCGCGGCGAGCCGAGCGTCCTCGGCGACGAGGTGGTGATGCTCGTCAAGGCGTTGCGCCCGCCCCCCGAGAAGTTCCACGGGCTCCAGGACCAGGAGACCCGCTACCGCCGTCGCTACCTCGACCTGCTCAGCCACGTCGAGCAGCGCCGCCACTTCGCCGTGCGCTCGGCGATCGTGCGCTCGGTGCGCGACACCCTCGACCGCCGCGGCTACCTCGAGGTCGAGACCCCGATCCTCCAGCCGATCGCCGGCGGCGCGAGCGCGAGGCCGTTCTCGACCCACTGGAACGCGCTCCACACCGACGTCTACCTGCGCATCGCGATCGAGCTCCACCTCAAGCGCCTGCTCGTCGGCGGCTACCGCCGCGTGTACGAGATCGGGCGCGTCTTCCGCAACGAGGGGCTCTCGCCGCGCCACAACCCCGAGTTCACCCTGCTCGAGGCCTACGAGGCGTACGGCGACTACACGACGATGCGTGAGCTCACCGAGGCGATCGTCGTCGACGCCGCCCACGCCGCCGGCCCGCAGCCGGAGCCGGAGGAGGGCGGCTCCGCGGTGTGCCTCAACCCGCTCGCCCGCCGCCTCGGCGGCCGCGAGCTCGACCTCACCCCGCCCTTCCGCACCGCACGGATGGTCGACCTCGTCGCCGAGCGCTGTGAGTTCGACCCCGTCGCCGCCCTCGACGCCGGGACGATGCTCGACGAGGCCCGCCGCCTCGGCGTCGAGCCTCCGCCCGGCGCCGGCCCCGGCGGGGTGCTCCTCGAGATCTACGAGCAGAACGTCGAGTCGACGCTCTGGGATCCCACCTTCGTCCTCGACTACCCCGCCGAGGTCTCGCCGCTCGCACGCCGCCGCAGCGACGACCCCCGGTTCACCGAGCGCTTCGAGCTGATCGTCGCCGGTCGCGAGCTCGCCAACGCGTTCAGCGAGCTCAACGACCCCATCGACCAGCGCCGGCGCTTCGAGGAGCAGGCGCGCAAGCGCGCCGCCGGCGACGCCGAGGCCCAGCTCGTCGACGAGGACTTCCTCGAGGCGATCGAGACCGGGATGCCGCCGGCGGGCGGCCTGGGCGTCGGCATCGACCGGCTCGTCATGCTGCTCACCGACAGCACCACCATCCGCGACGTGCTGCTCTTTCCCATGATGCGGCCGCAGACCGGAGCCACCGGAGAGACCAGGTGATCGCCCTCCAGCGCATCCGCGACGAGCCCGAGCTCATCCGCGAGGGCGCCCGCCTCAAGGGCGAGCCCGCGCCCGTCGATGAGATCCTCGAGCTCGACGAGCAGGCCCGCGCGCTCCGCGCGGACATGGAGTCGCTGCGCGCCGAGCAGAACCGCGAGACGAAGGAGATACGGGGGAAGCCGACCGACGAGCAGCGCGAGCGGCTCGCCGGCTTCAAGCGGCAGATCCAGGAGGCGGAGGAATCGCTCGGCGCGCTCGAGGCGCAGCTCGCGGCGCTCCTCCTCGTGGTGCCCAACCCGCCGCACCCGAGCGTGCCGGTGGGGACGAGCGACGCCGACAACGTCACCGTGCGCACCTGGGGCGAGCCCGCCCGGTTCGACTTCACCCCGCGCCCCCACCACGAGCTCGGCGAGGCGCTCGGGATCTTCGACTTCGAGCGCGCCGCCAAGATCAGCGGTGCGCGCTTCGCGGTTCTCCGCGGCGACGGCGCCCGGCTCCAGCGCGCGCTCGTCACGTACATGCTGGACCTGGCCACAACCCGGCACGGCTACAGCGAGGTCGCGCCGCCCTACCTGGTGCGCCGCGAGGCGATGGTCGGCACCGGCAACCTCCCCAAGTTCGAGGACGACGCCTTCCACACCGACGGCGACATGTTCCTCATCCCCACCGCCGAGGTGCCGGTGACCAACCTCTATCGCGAGGAGATCCTCGACGGCGACCTGCTCCCGATCCGGCACGTCGCCTTCACCCCCTGCTGGCGGCGGGAGGCGGGCGCGGCGGGGAAGGACACCCGCGGCTACGTCCGCCTCCACCAGTTCGACAAGGTCGAGCTCGTGAAGTTCGTCGACCCCGAGACCTCGCTCGACGAGCTCGAGGGGCTGGTCGGCGACGCCGAGGCGGTGCTCCAGGGGCTCGGCATCCACTACCGCGTGCTGCTGATGTGCACCGGCGACATGGGCTTCGCCCAGTGGAAGAAGTACGACCTCGAGGCGTGGTGCCCGGGGATGGACCGCTGGCTCGAGGTCTCCTCGTGCAGCGTCTTCGCCGACTTCCAGGCACGCCGCGCCGACATCCGCTACCGGCCGGCGGCGCAGGCGAAGCCGCGCTTCGTGCACACCCTCAACGGCAGCGCGCTCGCGGTGCCCCGGACCTTCGACGCCGTCCTCGAGACGTTCCAGGAGGAGGACGGCTCGGTCGTGATCCCCGAGTCGCTCCGCGGATACATGGGCGGCCAGGAGCGGCTCGTCCCGCGATGACGGTCGCGCGGTCCGTGGTCCGGCTCGACGAGTCCTGGCTCAACGACCGCAGCGAGTTCCAGAGGAATTTCGTCCACGGGCTGCGCAACCCGATCGGGCTCCACATCCAGTACCGCCTCGACCTCCTCGAGGGCGAGCCGGACCCGGCGTCGGGGTTGCCCCCGCACCGGGTCCACGGCGAGTGGATGCCCGACCCCGAGCTCCACGTCGGCTTCCCCGGGGTCGTCCACGGCGGCCTGGTCTCGGCGCTGCTCGACGACGTCATGGGCCGGAGCACGATGCTGCTCCGCCGCTGGACGGTCACCGGCCGGCTCGAGGTGCGCTACCGCGCTCCGGCGGCGGCCGCCACGCCGCTCAGGGTCGAGGGCCGGATGACCGGGGTGCGCCGGCGGGTCGTCACCACCGAGGGGCGGCTGCTGGGCCCCGACGGCACCGTCGTCGCCGACGCCCGGGGCACGTACCTGCCGCTGACCCGCGAGCTCGAGCAGATGATGGTCGAGCGCTGGCCGGGGTTCGCCGCCTACCTCTGAGCCGCGCCGAGCGCGAGCGCCTCGACCCGGGCATGCAGCCGCTCCACCCAGAGCTCGTGCGCGGGTTTCATGAGCACGCTGCGCAGCACCCGTGCGGAGGGGGCGTCATCGCCGAGCCCCGGCAGCGCCGCCACCAGGCGGTGCCCGTCGATTCGCAGGGTGCTGAGGAACACCGGGTCCGGCTCGGTCATCCCGCGCCGGAGCATCCCCTGGCAGGCGGAGTCGAGCGTGCTCAGCGTGCGCGCGGAGCGCGGCGCGAGGGTGACGATGTCGAGCTCCGGCCGGTGGCAGGGGGCGAGCACCTCGGAGGCGTCGAGAAGCTCGTGCCACCGTCTCGCCGCGCGCACCCCCGCGGAGAGCACCGCGCCGAGCCCGTCGGGCTCCGGGGGGAAGGCGCGAAGGGTGAGCCAGAGCGCCGCCGCCGCGGCCCCGGCGCGCGAGCATTCGAGGCTGATCTCCCCGAGGTGCCCCACCGCGGAGGTGTAGTACGTGTACGGCGAGTCGTGCGCGTACAGCCGCGCCACCGACGCGTCGCGGAAGAGCACCGCGCCGCAGCCGTACGGCTGGAGGCCGTGCTTGTGGGGATCGACGGCGACGGAGTCGCACTCCGCGATCGCCCGCAGCGGGGCGCCCGGCACGAGCGGGTCGCCGGCCCAGGCGAGGATCGCGAAGAACCCCCCGTAGGCGGCGTCGACGTGCACCCGCACCCCGTGCGCCCGGGCGAGGACGACGGCCTCGTCGACGGCGTCGACGGCGCCGAGCCCGGTGGTGCCGGCGGTGAGCACGACGGTGCCGACGCGCCCGGTGCGGAGCAGCGCCTGCAGCGCGTCGAGGTCGATGCGCCCGCCGGCGCCGGTGGGGACCTGCTCGCACGCCATGCCGAGGAGGTGGCACATCCGCGCGTGCGTGTAGTGGGCGTCGGCGCCGCAGGCCACCCCGCGACCGGGATGGAGCTCGCGGGCGACGAAGAGCGCCTCGAGGTTGGCGATGGTGCCGCTGCTCGTGAGGTGGCCGAGGCCGTCCTCGGGGAGGTGGAGCATCGCCGCGAGCACCGCCACCGCCTCGCGCTCCATCGCCGCCGTCGCCGGGCCGCCGTCGAGGGCGTGGTTGTTCGGATTGACGAGCATCGCGGCGAGGTGGGCGGCGATCGCCGCGGGGTGGGGCGGCTTCAGCATCTGACCGGCGTAGCGGGGGTGGAAGAAGGGGTAGTTGTCGCGCAGCCGCGCGGTGAGCTCGTCGAGCAGGCCCTCGACCCGGGCCGGGTCGAGCTCGACGGCCGGGTGCGCCGGCGCGGGCCCGAAGCCCTCCTGCCAGGCGGACATCGCCGCGATCACCCGGGCGCACCAGCCGCTCAGATCGTCGCTCACCACAGAGACTCCAAATCGCACGAATGGACGCGATTGCGCGGAAATGCGCCATTGTGGGCAGGCTGGGATATCATCCCAGGCACAGGAAGGGACCGATCGATCAGGGCCGCGCCGCGAGTGTCGCCACCGCGTCGCGCGGCTCGCGTTGATGACAGTCTCGACCTCAACACGCTCCGCCGATCCTCGCTGTCGACGGGCGTCCCATGGGACGCCGCGTCACCGCTGTCAGGGAGGGAGAAGGCCGGCGCGGACACACCGCGCCGGCCGTCGTTCCCGCAACGCCCGGCGGTTACCGGTGCTCCGACAGAGTCCAGACGGTCACGCCGCCTCCCTCGGCGACACGGCGGTAGCCGCGCCCGGGGAGCGACCCGACCGCGGTCCAGTACCCCGCCGTGCGGCTCTGCCCGGTCACCTGCGCGGCGGAGTCGACGGCCACCCAGGTGACCCCGACGCCGGAGGGCAGCTCCCAGATCTCCGGCCGCTCCGACAGGTGGGTGAGCAGGGAGCCGCTCGCGGCGACCGGGACACCCGCGGGGATGCGGCCGAGCGCGCGGTCCGCCGCCGCGACGCGATCGAGCCCACCGAGGTCGAGGCGGTCCGGCCCCGGCCCCCAGGGCAGCGGTGCCGCGACCAGCCAGGTGGCCGCTGCGCCCCCGACGAGCAGCGCCGGGGCGGCGCGGCCGAGCCGCCTCCCCGTGCGGCTGCGCCAGCCGGCGAGCGCGGCGGCGACGAGCAGCGGCACCGCCGGGAGTCCGTACTGGAGGCGCAGGCCCGACTGGTACGTGTCCGCGGAGACCAGCGCGAGGAACAGGACCGGCAGGCAGGCGGCGAGCGCGACGGGACGGAGGAGCGGGAGCAGCCCGACCGCGGCGAGGGCGAGGAGCATGGCGGGGCCGGAGGGCGTCGAGAGCAGATGGCCGAGCCAGCTCTGGGGCGTCGTGACGAGGTGCTCGACCACCGCCCCGGGGGTCGCGCCGAGGTAGCGGTAGCGGTCGATGAGATCCCCGGGCGCGCCGGCGCGCAGCCGGGGCATGAGGACGAGGGTCACCAGCGCCCCGGCCGCGACCCCGGCGCCGGCGAGGACGAGCCCGGCGCGGCGGCGGTGGACGGCGAGAGCGAGCAGGCCGATGCCGAGCGTCACCAGCGCTCCGTCCTCCTTGCAGAGCAGGGGCACGATCCCGGCCGCGAGGAGCAGGGCGGTGCGCCCCCGGGCCGCGCCCAGGAGCGCGAGGAAGACGAAGGGGACGGCGAGCGTCTCGGTGTGGAAGTCGAAGCCGGCCGCCCGGGCGACGCCGACCTGGAGGAGGTACGCGGTGCAGGCGGCGACGGCGGCTCCGCGCCCGCCGACCCACTCCCGCGCCAGGGCCCAGAGCGGCACGACCGCGAGGCCGAGCGCGAGCGACTGCCCGGCGAACAGCCAGAGCGGGGTCGCATGCGCTCGATAGAGGGGCACGAAGAGGAGGAGCGCGGGCTCGAAGTGCTGTCCGAAGAAGGAGTAGTCGACGAAGCTCGAGCGCAGCCCGTGCCCCGCAGACGCGTTCCACACCACCTGGTCGAAGAAGGCGAGGTCGTACGTGGTGCTGTGGAAGGTCGACCAGCGCACCGCCGCGATCGCGAACAGCGCGACCGCCGCGGTGCCGCCGAGCACCCAGGGGGTCGCGTCGCCCCGGCGGCGGCCGGCGGGGGGCGTCCCCGCCGCCGGCGCCTCGACCCGCGGCGGGCTCAGCAGGCCGGAGGGCACGTCGTCGCCGGTCTCAATGTGGCGAGCGCCGCCGCCGTCCGCGGAGCGCGAGCGGGATCGCGCTCGAGGTCGCCGGCGAGGCGTTCGAGGCCGGCGCGATCGTCGACGTCGTACCAGGCGCCCGCCGAGCACACCCCGAGGCCGGCTGCGCGGGCGCGCTCCGCCACCTGGGCGGCGGTGCGCTCGGTGCTCCACTCGACGTCGCGGAACACCGCCGGCAACCGCTCCGCCGCGGCCCGGGGCGCCGCCATCGCCACGAAGCCGCCGTCGTCGGCGCCCACCAGCGACACCGCCGTCTCGCCGGTGGCGGCGAGGCACTCCTCGAGGAGCGTCTCGGGGAGCGTGGGGCTGTCGCTGCCGACGAGCAGCACCCGCCGCGCTCCGAGCGCGAAGCCGGCGGCGAAGGCGTGGGCGAGGCGGACGCCGAGGTCGCCGTCGGGCTGCGCGACGAGCGAGGCCCCCGGCGCCGCCCGCGCCACCGCCGCCTCGGCCTCCGGCGGGTTGAAGGCGACGAGCCGGGGCCAGGCCGCCGACCAGCCGAGGGTGTCGGCGACGAACCCGCGGTGGAGGCGGTGGGCCGCCTCGGCCCCGAGCGCGGTGGCGAGCCGGCTCTTGCCGGTGCCGAGCTCCGGCCAGCGCATCAGCACGACGATGCGGTCGCCCGCGGTCACCGCCGCACGAGCCACTGGCCCACGAGGGTTCCGACGATCCCGGCCCCGGCCTCGAGGCTCCCGCGCAGGTTTCCGCCCACCTTCGAGCTGCCCGCGCTCCGCCTCCGGTAGCCGACCTCGACCTCGACGATGCGGGCGCCGCGGCGCGCCGCCCGGGCGAGCATCTCGGCCGGCCAGGCGAAGCGCGACGGGCGCATCCCCAGCCCCCGGAGCAGGTCGCCGCGCACCGCGCGATAGGGCCCGAGGTCGGTGAGCCGCACCCCGTGGAGACGGCGGAGGAGCACGAGCGCGAGACGGTTGCCGAGGGCCTGGTGCACGGGCATGCTCCCCACCTCCCGGCGGGCGGTGCGCGAGCCGCAGACGAGGTCGGCGCGCCCGTCGGCGATCGGCGCGATCAGTCCCTCGATCTCCTCGGGCGGCATGCTGCCGTCGCCGTCGATGAAGACGAGCACCTCGGCGTCGGGGCTGGCCGCGACGCCGGCGAGGCAGGCGTGGCCGTAGCCACGGCGGGGCTCGTGGACCACCCGCGCGCCCGCGGCGGCGGCGACGACGGCGGTGCCGTCGCGGCTGCCGTTGTCGACGACGACCACGTCGGCGGCGAGGGCGGCGGGGACGCGGCGGACGACCTCGGCGATCGCCCCGGCCTCGTCGAGGGCGGGGATGACGACGGTGCAGCGGGGGGGCTCGTGGGGGCCGGGCACCGCGCCATCCTATGCGCCGCGGATCTCGCTCGGATGACACGCGGGGGCGCCCCCTCAGCCGAGGAGGCGCCCGCGTGACCGGCGATTACGGCTTCGGCGGATGCGTCGGGTGAGTCGGGTGCGTCGGGTGCTTCGGATGCGGCTTGTGCGTCGGCTTCGGCGTGGGGGTCGCGTGCGGGGTGTGCTTCGGCTTGGGCTTCTGGTCGCACTGCTTGCCGGGCGCGCCGGTCGGCTGGGGGCTCACGCAGTTGTGCCGGTGGTGGGGATTCCCGCTGTTGCCGGGGGTGCTGGCGAAGGCCACGGTGGTGCCACCCAGAGCGAGGGTCCCGGCGGCGAGCAGCGCGGCGGTGAGGCGACGAGGAGTCATGTCGTTCCCTTCCCTTCGGGCCGAAGGCGGACTCGGCCCCTGGCCCTACGACGCGGGAGGAGGGAAAAACCTACGTCGCGACGGTCGCAACGAGTCACGCGGCCGACACCGGGCCTCCGTACACTGGCCGCAGAGATGAGTTCCGCCGCACCCGTGCTGGTCGTCGACGACGACGCCAAGATCGTCTCGCTGGTCCGCACCTACCTCGAGCGCGAGGGATTCTCCGTCGTCGAGGCGCGCGACGGTCGCGCCGCGCTGGCGGCGATCGAGGCCCACGCCCCGCAGCTCGTCGTGCTCGACGTCATGCTCCCCGAGCTCGACGGCCTCGGCGTGCTCCGCCGGCTGCGCGAGCGCAACGACATCCCCGTGCTCATGCTCTCCGCGCTCGGCTCGACCGACGACCGCGTCGCCGGCATCCACCAGGGGGCCGACGACTACCTTCCCAAGCCCTTCTCGCCGGCCGAGCTCGTGGTGCGCGTCCAGGCGATCCTCCGCCGCGCCACCCGCCCCTCCGGGCGCGACGGCGACCGGGGCACGCTGCGCCACGCCGACCTCGTCATCGACCTCGACCGCCACCAGGTGACCCGCGACGGCCGGCTCCTCCAGCTCACCACCGCGGAGTTCCGGCTCCTCGCCGCGCTCGTCGAGGCCGACGGTCGCGTGCTCAGCCGCGAGATGCTCCTCGACGCGCTCTATGGGAGCAACTACGTGGAGGTGCTGGACCGCACCATCGACGTGCACATCCGGCGGCTGCGGGAGAAGCTCGGCGACGACGCCGACGTGCCGCGCTACATCGCCACCGTGCGTGGCGCCGGCTACCGCGCCGCGCCCGAGCACGTCGCATGATCCGCCCGCGGCGGATCGCCGTCCGGGTCGCCCTCGCCTCGCTGCTCGTGACCGCGGTCGCGGTGGCGATCATCGCCACCGGGGTGCTCGACGTCGGACGGTCGACCTTCGACGAGCTCATGGTCCGGCACGGCGCCTCGACCGCGGACTCTCGGGCGATGTTCAACTCCTCGGTCCAGCACACCTTCGCCTGGGCGCTGGTCGCCGCCGCGGTCGCCTCGGTCGTCGTCGCCGGGCTGCTGGCGTACGCCGTCTCCCGCTCCTTCGCGCGCATCGTCGAGGCGGCGCGCCGGATCGCCGCCGGCGACTACGCCGCGCGCGTCCCCGACGCAGGCTTCGAGGAGGCGCGCGCCATCGCGGGCGCGTTCAACCGCATGGCGGAGAGCCTCGAGGAGCAGGAGCAGATGCGCCGCGAGCTCATCGCCAACACCGCCCACGAGCTGCGCACCCCGCTCACCAACCTCCAGGGCTACCTCGAGGCGCTGCGCGACGAGGTGATCCCGCCGAGCGCCGAGACCTTCGCCTCGCTCCACGAGGAGGCCGACCGGCTGGTCCGGCTGTCGCGGTCGCTCGACGTCCTCGCCGCCGGCGACGCCGGGCATCAGGCGAGCCACCGCGACACCGACCTCGCCCTGGCGGTCCGCTCCGCGGTCGACCTCTACCAGCCCGGCTTCCAGCGGGCGGGGATCGAGCTCGACGTCGAGGTCGGGGACCGGCTGATCGTCCACGCCCATCCCGACCACGTCGCCCAGGTGCTCGGCAACCTGCTCCAGAACGTGCTCCGCTACACCCCGGCGGGCGGCCGGGCGCGGGTGAGCGCCGGGCGCTCCGGCGACCACGCCCTCGTCCAGGTGACGAACACGACCGAGGGGGCGGAGGCGATCCCCGCCGCCGACCTCCCCCGCCTCTTCGAGCGCTTCTACCGGGTCGAGAAGTCCCGCGACCGCGCCCGCGGCGGCGCCGGGATCGGGCTCGCCATCGTCAAGCAGCTCGTCGAGGGGGCCGGGGGACGGGTCGGCGTCGAGGCGCCCCCGGGGTCGGCGCGGTTCTGGTTCAGCCTCCCCACCGCCTGACCCGCCGGTATTTGTTGACTAACCCGATCCAGATTCCATAGAATCGGCCCATGGCGATGACCGCTCACGACCTTCTCACCGCGGCCCGGGCGGTCGTCCCCGAGGTGACCGCCGATCAGGTCCACTCGCGGCCCGCGCTCTCCGGACGCGTCCTCATCGACGTCCGCGAGCGCCACGAGTACGAGTCCGGTCACCTGCCCGGCGCCATCCACATCAGCAAGGGCTACATCGAGGTCCTCCTCGAGGAGAGGGTCCCCGACCGCTCGACGCCGATCACCCTCTACTGCGCGGGCGGGGTGCGCTCGCTCCTCGCCGCCGAGTCGGTGCTGCGCCTCGGCTACACCAACGTCGAGTCGATGGCCGACGGCGTCGGTGGCTGGAAGGCGCACGGCTACGAGCTGGTGCGCGGGACAAAGCCGCTCGGCGGGCTCGCTCAGACCGCCTGAGCCCGGGCGGCGAGCCGCGCCGCCTCGTCGCCGTCGAGGGGGATGCCGAACCGCTCTCGGAGCGTGTCCGCCAGGGTGTCGGGCTCGAGCTCGGTGACCGCCTCCGCGCCGTCGGGCCGGGTCTCGACGAGCCGCAGGTCGCTGAGCGTCAGCCGGACATCCGGTGCCGAGCGCTGGGCGACGAGGGTGGTCACGAAGGGCGACCGCGGGAACGTCGAGATGTAGTGGTTGTAGACGACGTAGTCGACGTGGTGCTGGGGCTCGAGGGTGAAGGCGTAGAGGTCGAACCAGCCGTCCGGATGGAGGGAGCGGAGCACCCAGGTGTCCTCGGACTCGCGCGCGAGCGAGTGGTTCCAGCCCCCCTCGCTGTGGGTCGTCGCGCCGTCGGCGAAGGGGATCGGATCGATCAACCCCTCACCGCCGAAGCCGGCGTCGGCGAGCCAGTCCACGCCCCCGGCGTCGACCCGCATGAGCATGTGCGAGTGGGGGCGCAGGTGCTCGGACCCCATCCGCACCCGGGCGCTGAGCCGCACCACCTCCATGCCGAGCCGCTCGAGCGCCGCGCTGAAGAGCAGGTTGTGCTCGTAGCAGTAGCCCCCACGGCGCCGGGTGACGAGCTTGTCCTGGAGGGCGTCCATGTCGAGCCGGACGCCCCGGCCGAGGAGGACGTCGAGGTTCTCGAACGGGATCGCCAGAGCGTGGGCGCGGTGCAGCCGGCGCAGCCCCTTCGCCGTCGGCGGGGGCGGTGCATCGAGGCCGATCCGTCCCAGGTAGGCGTCGAGGTCGAGGCGCTCGACCTCCCACTCCGTCGCCATCCCCGTCGCGGTCACGGGTCCGATTGTGCCCGCTCAGCACCCCGCCGCCATCGCCGTGAGCGCCTCGGCGAGGTGGGCCGGCCGGCCGCCGAGGGCGAGCCGGACCCGTCCGGGGACGCCGAAGAGGGCGCCGGGAACGGCGGCGACTCCCGCACGGCGGCGCAGCCGCTCCAGCCGCATCGGTGCCGCGATCTCGTCCGGCAGGCGGGGGAAGGCGACGAGCCCGTCCCGGGGCGCGGTGAGCTCGGCTCCCGGGACGCCGGCGGTCCACCGTGCGAGGAGGTCGAGGTTGGCCCCGGCGACGGCCGCGACCCGGGGGGCGAGGGCGCCGCGGTTCTCGAGGGCGAGCGCGGCGAGCAGCTCGCTCGGCGCCGGGGTGCCGAGGGTGGTGAGGTCCTTGAGCGCGGCGACACGGTCGAGGAGCGCCGGCCGGGCGCCGGTCAGCCAGCCGACGCGCAGACCGCCGAGCCCGAACGCCTTGCTCACGTCGCCGATCGCCACCACCGCCCCGTCCGCGAACGCCGGTGAGGCGGTGAGGCTCGGCGCGGCCGGGTCGAGGGTGCCGCGCGCCACCTCGTCGACGATGAGCGTCGCGCCCGCCGCGGCACACCGCGCGGCGAGCGCCTCGAGCTCGGCGGGGTCGACGGCGGCGCCGGTCGGGTTGTGGGGGGAGTTGACCAGAACCGCCCGCGTCCTGTCCGGAAGGCGGGCGAGCAGCGGGCCGAGGTCGAGCCGGGAGCTGCCGGGTCTCCACACCGGCACCTCGACCACGGAGGCGCCGGCCGCCTCGGGCGCGCGGAGCATCCCCGCGTACGCCGGGGTCCCGACGACCACCGTGTCGCCGGGTCCGGCGACCGCGGCGCAGGCGAGGAGGATCGCCTCCACCGCACCCTGGGTGATCACCACCTCGGCGGGCCGCCGCGCGGCGCCCGCGGCGGCGACGGCGGCGCGGAGGCGCTCACCGCCACGTCCGTCGCCGTAGTCGAGGGAGAGGCCGAGGTACTCGTCGACCGCCCCGGGGCCGGCGAGGGCGAGGAGCGCGGCGACGCTGAGCGGAGCGGCGCCGCTGCGGGCCAGGTCGATCCGTGGCGGGGCTCCGTGGGCTGCGAACCACCGCTCGAGCTCCACCTCCCCGGCGCGGCCGAGCCTCACCTCGCCTCGACGTCGAAGCGGTGGTATCCGCTCGCACCTCGGGGGACGATGTCCTCGTAGCGGTCGGGCTGCACCGTGCCGCCGCCGTCGACGGCGCGCACCGCCATCCGGTACCGGCCGGGCGCGGGCGGGGTCCAGCTCCAGCGGAAGAAGCGCCACGCGTAGGGCGAGATCTGGGCATCGAGGTCGGCCTCGCTCCAGGTGGCGCCGCTGTCGGTGCTCACCTGGACGCTGCGGATGCCCCGGGTCCCCGCGTATGCGTGGCCTCGCACCTCGAACGGCTGCCCCGCGGCAAGCCGCGTCCCGTCCTCGATGTTGTCGAAGCGCGAGAAGGTGCGGACCACGCCGGTCTCGCTCCAGCCCTGGCGCTGGTAGAAGCCGGTGTGGTCGTGGTCGGCGACCTCGATGCCGCTCAGCCACTTCATGTTCTTCTCGCCGTAGCGCCCGGGAAGGAGGATCCGAGCGGGCCGTCCGTGGCGGTCCGGGAGCGGCGCCCCGTTCATCTCGAGCGCGACCATCGTCCCCGGGTCGTCGACGACCGAGGCGGGGAGGCTGTCGTAGTAGCCGTCGACGGCGCTCACGATGAGGTGGGTCGCGCGCGGGTCGGTGCGCCCGCCGAGCCCGACGACGTCGGCGAGCCGCGGCCCGCGCCACCGCGCGGTGCTCATCAGCGACCCGCCGACGCCGTTGGCGATGCACTCGAGGGTGACGATCTCCTCCTGCTGGGGCAGGCGGCGCAGGTCGTCGAGGGTCACCGTCACCGGGCGCTCGACGAGGCCGTGGATCTCCAGCCGCCACAGTCCGGTGTCGACGGTGGGGTCGATGAGGTTCTTCGAGACGACGTAGTGGGACTCGGTCGGGGTGATCGCGTCGAGGAGGCGGTCGGTCGGGACGCCGTGCCCCTCGTAGTCGTAGTTGGTGGCGCCGGTGAAGCTGCGCAGCGACGCGGCGAGCCCACCGATGCCGAGGAGGGTGGCCCCGCCGAGGGTGACCAGCCCGCCGAGAAAACGGCGCCGGTCCTCCTCGACCGTGCGTGGCGCGTTCGCGGTGGACGGCGCGAGCGCGCGCCCGAGGACGAGGTGGAGCACCGACATCCCCACCGCGACGTCGAACGCGAGGGTGAGGGCGGCGACGGCGCGGCGGAGGAGCAGGGTGCCGCCGGCGTCGCCGGCGTCGAGGACCGGGCCGAAGAGCGCCCAGAGCCCGACGAACCCGGCGAGCCCGAGGACGGCGGTGAGCCGCCAGGGCCGCACCCCGCGGCGGACGAGCGTGCCGTACAGGAGCGCGGCGAGGACGAAGCCGAAGGTGGAGCCGGCGATGCTCCCCTCGATGAGCAGGGGCTTCCCCTGCGAGCCGAGGTCGGAGAGGAGGCGGCCGAAGAGCGACGCGGGGATGAAGGGGACGGTGAGGTCGGAGACGTCCTCGGGGAAGGACGGGGCTCCGACGAGGTGGCGCAGCCCGAGGCTCGCGGCGTTGAAGAGCACCCCGGCGACCGCTCCCGCGCCGAGGCTGAGGAGCAGGGCGCGGCGGCGGCCGGTCCGGGGGCGCGGCGGCGCCGGTGCCGGGGCGGGGGGTGCGGCGGTCTGGGGGGAGGGCACGCCGCCACTCTGACGGCGCCGTGTTGCGGAGCGAAGTCGGGCCGCGTCATCCCTGCGCAATCCCCGGGGTGCATGGTCTCGGGCTCATGGCACGGGTCCTCGTCACCGGCGGCGCCGGCTTCGTCGGCAGCCACCTTGTCGACGCGCTGCTCGAGGCCGGGCACGCGGTCCGCGTCCTCGACAACCTCGACCCCCAGGCGCACGAGAGCGGCGCCCCCCGCTTCCTCAGCCCCGAGGCCGAGCTCGTCGAGGCCGACCTGCGCCACTCCCCGGCGGTCGCCCGGGCGCTCCGCGGCGTCGAGGTCGTCCTCCACCAGGCCGGGATGGTCGGCAACGGCCAGTCGATGTACGAGATCCACCGCTACGTCGACGTCAACTCCGGTGGGACGGCGGTGCTCCTCGAGGAGGTGCTGCGCGCACGCGACTCCGTGCGCCGGGTGGTCACGGCCTCGTCGATGGTCGTGTACGGCGAGGGCGCCTATCGCTGCGCCGAGCACGGCGTCGTCGCCCCCGGTCTGCGCCGCCGCGCCGACCTCGACGCCCGGCGCTGGGAGAACCGATGCCCGCGCTGCGGGGAGGCGGTCGAGCCGGTGCCGACCTCCGAGGACCACCCCCTCCAGCCCACCTCGCCCTACGCGATCTCGAAGCGCGACTGCGAGGAGCTCACCCTGACCACCGGGCACGCCCACGGGCTGGAGACGGTCGCGCTCCGCTATCTCAACGTCTACGGTCCACGGCAGGCGCTCTCCAACCCGTACACGGGCGTCGCCGCGATCTTCTCGACCCGGCTTCTCGGCGGGCGGCGGCCGCTCGTCTTCGAGGACGGCCGGCAGCGTCGCGACCTCGTCCACGTCTCCGACGTCGTCCGCGCCAACCTGCTCGCGATGGACGCGCCCGGGGTGGTCGGGCTTCCGGTGAACGTCGGCACCGGGGTGTCGATCACCGTCCGCGAGCTCGCGCTCGTCCTCGCCGCCGAGCTCGGTGTCGACCTCGAGCCCGAGGTGACCCGGCGCTTCCGAGCCGGCGACATCCGCCACTGCGTCGCCGACGTGCGCCGGGCGCGCGACCTGCTCGGCTTCGAGGCCCGTGCCGTCCGCTCCGAGGCGCTGCGCGATCTCGCCCGGTGGGTCGCCGGCGAGACCCCGGTCGACCGCACCGTCGCCGCGGTGGCGGCCCTGCGCGAGCGCGGCCTGATCCGCTAGGAGCGCCGTCACCGGGCCGCGACCTCCCATAACCAGGCCCTCGTCATTTGTTGCGACGCGCACAACGTCCGGCGGCGTCCTCGCCGGTACCATGCGAGGCGGCACGGGAATCCGCCACGGCACCACCGGACGCAACTGGGAACCGGCTCCGCAACCCAAACGGGGACTTGTCAGATGTACGCCATTCTCGAATACCCGGACGGGCCCGCCCTCAGCGTCGGCTACCGGACCCTCGCCGCGGCCGTCGCCGCCCTCGACCGGCTGCGCACCGACGACGTGCGGTACGCCTCGTTCATCGTCGCTTCGACCGACGAGGCATAGTCAGGGCTGACGAGGGCGTCAGCCCTCCCGTCCTCGGCGGGCTCCCCCCGGTGCGGCGGGGTGGTATACAGGGTGCTGCTCACACGCATTCCGCGCTCTCTGGAGCGGCACTCAGATGACCTTCGACGGGCTCCACACCCAGCTTCCCGACGTCGATCCCGACGAGACCCGCGAATGGCTCGACTCCTTCGAGTCCGTCGTGGCCATGGGAGGGCGAACGCGGGCGCGATTCCTGGTCACCAAGCTGCTCGAGCGCGCCCGCGCCCAGCAGGTCGGCCTGCCCTCCCTGGTGTCGACCGACTACATCAACACCATTCCCCCGGACAGCGAGCCCTGGTTCCCCGGCGACGAGGAGATGGAGCTCCGCATCCGCCGCATCAACCGCTGGAACGCGGCGGTGATGGTCACCCGCGCGAACAAGCGGTCCGAGGGCATCGGCGGCCACATCTCGACGTACGCGTCGTCGGCGTCGCTCTACGAGGTGGGCTTCAACCACTTCTTTCACGGCAAGGACGACGGCCGCGCCGGCGACCAGGTCTACTACCAGGGGCACGCCGCTCCGGGTGTCTACGCCCGCGCGTTCCTCGAGGGGCGGCTCAGCGAGGCGCGGCTCGACAACTTCCGCCAGGAGGTGGGAGGCCAGGGGCTGAGCTCGTATCCCCACCCCCGGCTGATGCCGGACTTCTGGGAGTTCCCCACCGTCTCCATGGGGCTGGGCCCGCTCAACGCGATCTACCAGGCGCGCTTCAACCGCTACCTGCTCAACCGCCGGATCTCCGACACCTCGGAGTCGCGGGTGTGGTGCTTCCTCGGCGACGGCGAGTGCGACGAGCCCGAGTCGCTCGGTGCCCTCGGTCTCGCCGCGCGCGAGCAGCTCGACAACCTCGTCTTCGTCGTCTGCTGCAACCTGCAGCGGCTCGACGGCCCGGTGCGCGGCAACGGCAAGATCATCCAGGAGCTCGAGGCGGTCTTCCGCGGCGCCGGCTGGAACGTCATCAAGGTGGTGTGGGGGCGCGAGTGGGACGACCTGCTCGCACGCGACGTCGACGGCGTGCTCGTCAACAAGATGAACATCACCAACGACGGGCAGTTCCAGAAGTACTCCATCGAGAGCGGCGAGTACATCCGCGAGCACTTCTTCGGTCCCGACCCGCGGCTGCAGAAGATGGTCGCGCATCTCTCCGACGTGGACCTCACCCACCTGCGTCGCGGCGGCCACGACTACCGCAAGCTCTACGCCGCGTACAAGCTCGCCACCGAGTACGAGGGGGCGCCGACCGTCATCCTCGCCCACACCATCAAGGGCTGGGCGCTCGGGCCGGGCTTCACCGCGCGCAACGCGACCCACCAGATCAAGAAGATGAGCGAGGAGGAGCTCAAGGCGTTCCGCGACACCCTCGAGCTGCCCATCGCCGACCGTCAGCTCGAGCAGGGCACACCGCCGTACTTCCACCCCGGGGACGACTCCGAGGAGGTCGAGTACCTGCGGGTGCGGCGGCGCATGCTCCACGGCTCGGTGCCGCGGCGGCTGGTGCGCGCCAAGCCGCTGCCCGTCGTCGACGACGGGCCCTGGTCCGAGCCGCTCGGCGGCTCGGGCGGGCGCGCCGCCTCGACGACGATGGCCTTCGGCGCCATCCTCCGCAGCCTGCTCCGCGACAAGACGGTGGGGAAGCGGATCGTCCCGATCATCCCCGACGAGGCGCGCACATTCGGCATGGACGCGCTCTTCCGCGAGGTGAAGATCTACGCGCCGTTCGGGCAGCAGTACGAGCCGGTCGACGCCAACATGGTGCTCTCGTACCGCGAGGCGTCGGACGGGCAGATCCTCGAGGAGGGGATCACCGAGGCGGGTGCGATGGCGAGCTTCACCGCCGCGGGCACCTCGTACGCGACCCACGCCGAGCCGATGATCCCCTTCTACATCTTCTATTCGATGTTCGGCTTCCAGCGCACCGGTGACCTGGTCTGGGCGTTCGGCGATGCCCGCGGCCGAGGCTTCCTGCTGGGCGCCACCGCAGGACGCACGACGCTGAACGGTGAGGGGCTGCAGCACGAGGACGGCCACAGCCCGCTGCTCTTCTCCGCCGTGCCGAACGCGCGCATCTACGATCCGGCATTCGCGTACGAGCTCGCGGTGGTGCTCCGCGACGGCATGCGCCGCATGTACCACGACGGCGAGGACCTCTTCTACTACATCACTCTCTACAACGAGAACTACCCGATGCCGCCGATGCCCGAGGGCGTCGAGGAGGGGGTGCTGCGCGGCCTCTACCGCTACCAGGCGGCGCCGGAGGCGCGGCGTCATCGCGCCCACATCCTCGCCAGCGGCACCGCGATGCTCGGCGCGCTCGAGGCGCAGAAGCTGCTCGCCGACCACCACGACGTCGCCGCCGACGTGTGGAGCGCCACCAGCTATCAGCAGCTGCGCTTCGACGCCCTCGAGGTCGAGCGCTGGAACCGGTTGCATCCCCAGAAGCGGCCGCGCGTCCCCTACGTCACCCAGCAGCTCACCGCGGCGCCGGCCCCGGTGATCGCCGTCAGCGACTACCTCAAGGCGGTGCCGGACCAGATCGCGCGCTTCGTCCCCGGCAGCTACACCTCGCTCGGCACCGACGGATACGGTCGCAGCGACACCCGCGACGCGCTGCGCCGCCACTTCGAGACCGACGCCGCGCACCTCGTCGTCGCGGTGCTCGGCGCCCTCGGGCGAGAGCAGCGGATCGACCCCGCTCTCGTCTCCGAGGCGATGGACCGCTACCGCATCGACCCGGAGACGCCGGCACCGATCCTCGCGTAGCCGGTCAGAACGACCCGGCGAGCGGCATCCCGAGCGGCGGGCCACCCATCTCGCGCTGCACCACCAGCAGCGAGACCTGGAGACGCGCGGCGATCTCCCGGTCGGTCCAGTGTCCGCCGGTGAGGGCAGGGAGCACGCGGCCCGAGGTCACGGAGGCCCACGGCTCCGGCTCCGCCGAGACGGTGCCGACGAGGGCGCGCAGCGCGGCCGCGCGCCACGAGGCCGCTCCGTTGCGGGTGAAGAGCGCGAGCGCCCGCTTCAGGTCGGCGCGTGCCTGCCAGGTGTGGCCGAGGAGCCGCAGCAGCCCGCCGCGGACGAGCAGGGCGCGGCCGAGCTCGACCGACCAGCGATCGTCCTCCTCGTGGCCCGCGATCGCAGCCTCGAGGATGCCGAGCGCCCCGCCGAGATCGCCGTCGACAGCGCGCAGCATCCCGCGGCAGCGCAGCTCCACGGAGGTGCCGACGCGCCAGCGCCGCTCGCGCTGCGCCGCGCAGTAGAAGTCGAGGGTGCGACGCGCGCACGCCGTCTCCCCGAGGTCGAGGAGGATCTCGACCAGATCGCCGACGATCTCCTCCCACCAGGGTTCGTGGTCGATCGCGGCACTCCCGTTCACGGCGTCCACGCCCACCCGGCCAGCGCGCAGATCTGCTCGTCGAGGCGGGCGCCGCACTCGACGGTCAGCGACGGGGGCGCCTCGAGCAGCAGCGACGCCTCGAAGCGGCCGATGCAGGCATCGAGGTCGGCGCGTTCGCGGGTGCCGATCGCGAGCGAGCGGTGCGCGTGCAACCGCAGCGCGTGGGCGTGCACGAGCAGGCATTCCGCGGTTTCACGCGAGGTTCGCATCATGGTCTCTCTTCCCCGTGCGGTGCGGGAGATCGCACTGTCACAGTGCACGCGCAGGCTAGCACGGACCCCGGTTATGGCCGCGTCATGGACCGTGCACAAGATTGCGCGCACTCTCCTGCTGCGCGAGGCTCACGTGCGGTGCAACGTTGCGTTGCGGTTTGCGCATTGCTGTTCGTCGAAACGGCGCGTCAGTGCTGTGATCGTCCGGAACCGGCCCACTCCCCGGCACCGATCCGCAGCCGGCGGGCGAGCAGCCCGGTGAGCCCTCCCTGCACGAGCAGTGAGAGCACCACCACGCCGTAGGCGATCGTCGCGACCCGGGGATCGACCCCGCGGCTGTGGGTGAGCGAGAGCGCGAGCGCGACCGACAGAGCACCGCGAAGACCGGCCCAGAAGACGAGGTGGCGCCACCTCCACGGGATCGTGCGTGTCCGTGGGTCGGCCACCGTGAGCAGGACGTACACGGGCAGGGCCCGCGCCGCGACCATGAGGAGGAAGGCCACGACCACGGTGCCCGCCACCCCCAGCAGGCGGCGTGCGGGCACCGCGGTGCCGACGAGAAGGAAGAGGATGGCGTTGAGCACGAACGCGAGAACCGCCCAGAAGTCGGTGAGCTCCTCACCATGGAGGCGCAGCCGGCGGCCGGCCCCGGCGACCACGACGCCCACCGTGACCACCGCCATGATCCCCGAGGCGCCGAGCAGGTCGGCGGCGAGGTAGCTGCCGTACGCGATCATCAGGGTGACGAGGATCTCGACCTGGGGTTCGGTGACGGCGCGGAGCAGGGCCACGCCGAGGACGGCGACGACCAGCCCCACCGCGGCACCACCCACCGTCTCGACGGCGAATCGCACGAGCACGTCCGGCGCAGACGGAGCGCCCGCCCCGATGGACGCCACGAGCGCGGTGAAGACGGCGACGCCCGTGCCGTCGTTGAGCAGGCTCTCGCCCTCGAGCAGTGTGGCGAGACGTCGCGGTGCCTCCTGCCGGCGGAGCAGGGACACCACTGCGATCGGGTCGGTGGGGGCGAGCACCGCGCCGAGCAGCATCGCGTCGGTGATGCGCAGCCCCAGAAGCGCGTGGGTGAGCAGCCCGATGACGACGACGGTGACCGCAACGCCGGCAGTGGCGAGCAGTGTCACCGGGGCGAGCACGCGTCGCAGCGAGTTGAGGTCGAGGGTGAGGCACGCCTCGAACACCAGCCCGGGGACGAACGCGAGGAGGATGAGGTCGGGGCTGATGAACTGGCTCGGGACGCCGGGGATCAGGCCGACTGCGATCCCACCGGCCGCGAGCACGACCGCGTACGGGACCCGCGCGCGGCGGGAGAGCCCGCGGAGCAGCACCGCCGCCGCGCTGAGCCCGACGAGGAGCAGGAGGAACCGTTGCGCGCCGGTCACTCCGGCACGTAGTCGCGGCGAAGCCCGAGGCGGTCCGGCGCGTGGAGCTGGAGCATCGTCGAGTTCACGCTCGCGGGCACGCGCCCGTCGAGGAGCGAGAGCACGACCATCACGAGGAACGCGAGCGGGATGGTGACGATCGCGGGCTGGGCGAGCACGACCGCGAGCGCCGCGTGGCTGTCGAGCAGCTCGGCGAGCGGCTGGCTCGCGAAGGCGACCATCGTGATCACGATCCCCGCGGTGGCGGCGAGGCCGCCGACGGCCGCCCCGGCGGACGCGCCGAGGAGGGTCAGCCTCCGCCACCAGATGCCGAGCACGAGCAGGGGGAAGAAGGAGCTGGCGGCGATCGCGAACGCCCAGCCGACGAGGATGCTGATGTCGAAGTGCTCGACCGAGAGCCCCAGCGCCGCCGCGACGCCCCCGGCGAGCAGCGCGCCCACCCGGAACGCACGGCTGCGCGCCCGCGCGCTCGCCGACGGGCGCAGCCAGCGACCGTAGATGTCGTGCCCGAGCGCGCCGCCGAGGGAGACGAGCAGCCCGCTCAGGGTCGACGCGAACGCCGCGAAGGCGCCTGCGGCGACGACCGCGGCGAGGATCTCGCCGAGCCACGCGGGTCCGAGCTGACGCGGCAGGATGAGCACCACCGCGTCGGTGAGATTGGTCGTGTACAGCTGCGCGGCATGGAGCCGGCCGATCACGCCGTAGAGCGGCGGCCAGACGTAGAAGAGGCTGACGAGGGCCAGCACGTACCACGCCGTACGCCGTGCGGCGCGGGCGTCGGGATTGGTGTAGAAGCGCACCAGGATGTGGGGCAGCCCCATGGTGCCGAAGACGATCCCGATGATCAGCGAGTAGGTGAAGAGCAGCGGGTGGCCGCTGCCGCCGGCGAGCGGACCGAAGGGATGCAGCCACGCGCTCCCCGTGCTCGGAGGGGTGTCGCTCCCGAAGGGCGCCGGCTCGCCGGCGGCGAGGGTGACCTTCGCCCCCTCCTCCCAGCGCACCCGGCCCGCGGGGAGCGCGCTCCTCCCCGCGAGGGTC
>DATKEY010000199.1:0-7503 GCA_035544475.1 Candidatus Dormiibacterota bacterium
GCCGAGGAGGACGCCGAGGATGTGGTGGCCCTCGCGCACCGCCTCGGCGACGAGGCACGGACCGGCGTTGCCGGTGTAGCCGGGCTTGACCCCCACCGTCGGCGGGTAGAGCGACAGCAGCCGGTTGAGGTTGTGGAGCGCGAACCCCGGATGGGTCTGCGAGGCCGGCAGCTGCATGTCGATTGTGGACACGAGCTGCCGGAACTGGGGGAACATCTCCTGGTCGACGGTCGCCACCGCGGCGAGGTCGTAGGCGGACGAGAGCTGGGCGGGATCGTCGAGCCCGACCGGGGTGGTGAAGTGCGAGTCGTGCAGCCCCAGAGCGCCCATCTGCGCGTTCATCCCGGCCACGAAGCGGTCCATGCCGACGGTGTCGACCGCGAGCGCGGTGGCGGCGTCGTTGCCGCTGATCAGGAGCATCCCGGCGAGCAGGTCGGCGATGGTGTACGTCTCGCCGGCGTGGATGCCCATCACGGTCTCGTCGCCGGCCTGGTGGAGGGCGTCGGCGGTGATCGTCACCTGCCGCTCGGGGGCGAAGTTCACGAGCGCGACCAGGGTGCTCACGATCTTGGTGGTGCTCGCCGGGGCGTGGGAGAGGTGGGGGTTGCGCTCCCAGATGATCGTGCGGGTGTCGAGGTCGACGACGATGCCGCTGTCGGCGGCGACCGCCGGGGCCCCGCCGTGGGACGCGGAGGCGTCGCCGAACTCGACGCGGCGCTGGACCGTGCGCAGCGGTGGGGCGGGGGTGGCGTGGGTCCGGACCGTCGACGCGGCGGCCGACTGCGGATGGCCGATCACCTCGTCGTGCGGCTGATTGGCGACGACGACGGTCACGAGAACGGCGGCGCCCACCGCGACGGCGGCGGATCGCGACCGGAGCATGGCGGAGAGACGGAGGTGGGGGAAACGCATGCTCGATCGGTGGCCAATGGTAGCGGCGCGAGAGAGGATTGGCCAGCACCCCTGTCGGGTATCAAGAACGTGTCCCAATCAGCCCCACCGAAGGTTTCATTCACGCCGTGAGACTCGACCGCTTCACCGAGCGCTCCCAGGAGGCGCTCCAGGCCGCCCAGCAGGCGGCGCAGTCGCTGCAGCACCCCGGCATCGACCCCGAGCACCTGCTCCTGGCCCTGCTGGAGCAGCCCGAGGGGCTCGTCCCCGGACTGCTGCGCCGCATCGAGGTTCAGCCCGAGCCGCTCTCCGCCCGCCTGCGGGCGACCCTCGACTCCCGCCCCAAGCAGCTCGGCGTCGCCGAGCCGCCGGTGAGCCCGGCGCTGCGCACCGTCCTCATGTCCGCCTTCGACGAGATGGCGCGGCTCAAGGACGAGTACGTCTCCACCGAGCACCTGCTGCTCGCCCTCGCCGCCCAGGACCAGGGCGAGGCCGCACGGATGCTCAAGGCCGCCGGCGTCACCCGCGAGCGCATCTACTCGACCCTCGAGGCGGTGCGCGGCTCGCAGCGGGTGACCGATGCCAACCCCGAGGCGAAGTACGAGGCGCTCGCCAAGTACGGCCGCGACCTCACCGAGGACGCTCGGCGCAACCGGCTCGACCCGGTGATCGGCCGCGACGCCGAGATCCGCCGCGTCGTCCAGGTGCTCTCCCGCCGCACCAAGAACAACCCGGTGCTCATCGGCGAGCCCGGCGTCGGCAAGACGGCGATCGCCGAGGGGCTCGCCCAGCGGATCGCCGCCGGCGACGTCCCCGAGGGCCTCAAGGACAAGCGCGTCGTCGCCCTCGACCTCGGCGCGATGGTCGCGGGGAGCAAGTACCGCGGCGAGTTCGAGGACCGTCTCAAGGCGGTGCTGAAGGAGGTCACCGCCAGCAATGGCGAGATCATCCTGTTCATCGACGAGCTCCACACCCTGGTCGGCGCCGGCGCCGCCGAGGGGGCGATGGACGCGGGCAACATGCTCAAGCCCGCGCTCGCCCGCGGCGAGCTGCGCTGCATCGGCGCGACCACTCTCGACGAGTACCGCAAGCACGTCGAGAAGGACGCCGCGCTCGAGCGACGCTTCCAGCCCGTGATCGTCGAGCCGCCGTCGGTGGAGGACACCATCAGCATCCTCCGCGGCCTCAAGGAGCGGTACGAGGTGCACCACGGTGTGCGCATCACCGATCCCGCGATCGTCGCCGCCGCGGTGCTCAGCAACCGCTACATCACCGACCGCTTCCTCCCCGACAAGGCGATCGACCTCGTCGACGAGGCGGCCTCGCGGCTGCGCATCGAGATCGACTCCATGCCCACCGAGCTCGACACCGTCGAGCGCGAGATCCGCCAGCTCGAGATCGAGCGCGAGGCGCTGCGCAAGGAGAGCGACGCTCCGTCGAAGGAGCGGCTCGAGGCGCTCGAGCGCGAGCTCGCGAACCTCCAGGAGAGCGCGACCGCGCTCCGCGAGCGCTGGCAGCAGGAGAAGAACGCGCTGGAGCGGATGCGCTCCATCAAGGAGCAGATCGAGCAGCTCCGCCACGACGCCGAGCGCGCCGAGCTCATGGCCGACTTCGCCCGCGCCGCGGAGCTCCGCTACGGCCGCCTCACCGAGCTCGAGCGCCAGCTCGCCGAGGAGGAGCAGCGGCTGCACAGCAGCCAGGGTGAGCGTCCCCTGCTCAAGGAGGAGGTCGACGAGGAGGACATCGCCGAGGTCGTCTCCACCTGGACGCACATCCCGGTGAGCCGGATGCTCGAGGGGGAGATGCACAAGCTGCTGCGCATGGAGGAGGGTCTGCACCAGCGCGTCGTCGGACAGGACGACGCGATCACCGCGGTCGCCAACGCCGTGCGCCGCGGCCGCGCCGGGCTCAGCGATCCCAACCGTCCGATCGGCTCCTTCATCTTCCTCGGCCCCACCGGGGTGGGGAAGACCGAGCTCGCCCGCGCCCTCGCCGAGTTCCTCTTCGACGACGAGCGGGCGATGATCCGAATGGACATGAGCGAGTACATGGAGAAGCACACCGTGGCTCGGCTCATCGGAGCGCCTCCGGGGTACGTCGGATACGACGAGGGCGGGCAGCTCACCGAGGCGGTGCGCCGGCGTCCGTACGCGGTGCTGCTCCTCGACGAGATCGAGAAGGCGCACCCCGACGTCTTCAACGTGCTCCTGCAGCTGCTCGACGACGGCCGTCTCACCGACGGTCAGGGCCGGGTGGTCGACTTCCGCAACACCCTGGTGATCATGACCAGCAACCTCGGCTCGCACCTCATCGCTGCGATGCCCGAGAACCCCGACGAGGCGGCGCTGCAGCGGATGCGGCGCGACGTCCTCGACGAGGTGCGCGGTCACTTCCGTCCCGAGTTCCTCAACCGCGTGGACGAGATCATCCTCTTCAGTAGGCTCGACCGCGAGCAGCTGCGCGAGATCGTCGGCATCCAGCTCGGCTCCCTGCGCGAGCGGCTGGCGGCGCGCAAGCTCGAGCTCGTGATCTCGGACGCGGCGATGGACCTGCTCGCCCGCGAGGGCTACGACCCGGTGTACGGCGCCCGGCCGCTGAAGCGGCTCATCCAGCGCCGGCTCCAGGACCCGATCGCGATGGCGATCCTCGAGGGCCGCTTCCGCGAGGGCGATGAGGTGCGCGTCGACGTCGAGGGCGAGAACCTGGTGATCGGGGGCACGCCCGTCCCCGCCGTCCGGGACGGCGTGACGGTCGACGCCGAGTTCGTGGAGGCGTTGGGGGGCGCACCACGGCGGCCACCGTGGGCACGGAGCTCACGGTGGCCGCCCGGCCGTGCGTCAGGCGCTCGGGCCCTTGGCGCCCGGGAGGGTGATGGCTCCCTGGGGAGCGACGATGCTGACCGGCTGGTTGTACGCGCCGTAGTGGATGTCTCCCACCGTCGTCGTCGAGGAGACGTCCGTCTCGTGGCAGGCGGCGTCGGGGACACCCCCGGCCCGCTGCGGCCCGGTCTGGGTCGACCGCAGCGGCAGGGGCTGCCCGGTGGAGGCGATGTAGACCTCCCCAGGGCTCGCGCCCGGCGCCTTGCCGTCGTCGGCGAGGACGATGACGGGAGTTCCGGCGACGGTGCTGGTCCCCGCGTTGGTGATCGCGCCATGTCGACTGCCGAGAAAGCAGTGACCGATGGTGGCGGAATCGCTGATCGCCGAGAACTCCGCGAATCCGGGGGTCGACGCTGCGGGCACCTTCACCCAGCGGTCGGCGAAGAGGGCGGTCGCGGCTCCGCCACCATTCTTGTCCCAGAACGCCCGGTTGGCTTTGAAGTACCCGTCCGTTCCGACGACGATGATCTCGAGGTCGGTCGTGCCCTGCTGGATGGTGAGGTGCACCTTGCCGGGGAGGCTGACGTCGGCGGTGAGGGTGCTGGGACCGTCCTTGTCCGTCTGCGTGCCCGTCATGTGAAAGCTGCGCACCGAACCGAGCGCCAGCTGGGTGTCGGCGAGGATCTGGGCGGGGGTCTTCGACGCCTCACCGCTCGCCGTGCCGCCGGCTCCACAGCCGGCCAGGGGAACGAGAAGCGCGAGGGAGAGTACCGAGATACGTGCGGTGACCATGGAAACCTCTGCTGAACTCATGCACGTGTCACCGCCGAGGGGGGAGCGACACTCCTCACGCCCTCCCGTCGTGATGGGGAGGGCGGGGACGCCTCCAAGGATAGGCGTCACGTTCGTCCGGGGATTGCGGACGTGTCACACCTTCGGCGCGAAGTCGTCAGGGCAGGGGGGTCTCCCGACGGCCCGCCCTGCCCGCGTCGGTCTTCTCGTAGAACCGCTGCAGCCGCTCGGCGGTGTCGGCGCCGAGGCTCGAGTAGCCGTTGAGTGCCTCGATCCGGAGCTGGTCGTCGAGGGGGCGGCCGATGACGTCGAGGATCGTCTCCTTCGCCGAGCGCACCGCGGTCTGGCTGTTGCGGAGGATCTGCCGTGCGACGGTGTGTGCCTCCTCCATCAACCGCTCGTGGGGGACGACCCGCGAGACCAGGTTGCAGCGGAGCGCGCGCTCGGCGTCGATCGGCTCGGCGGTGAGCAGCATCTCGAGCGCGACGCCGGCGCCGCAGATGTTGACGAGCCGTACGATCCCGCCGTCGGCGTGATGGAAGCCGCGCCGCGCCTCGAAGGAGCCGAAGCGCGCGCGCTCCGAGGCGATGCGGATGTCGCACGCGAGCGCGGTCTCGAGACCGCCGGCCAGGGCCCACCCGTTCACCGCGGCGATCACCGGCTTGGTGATCCGGTGCAGCCCCCGGGTGAGCCCGCCGAGACCGGTGGCGACGTTGTCGCGCACCTCGCGGTAGCCGGCACCGATCCATCGCGGCATGTAGCTCTTGAGGTCGGCCCCCGCGCAGAACGCCTCGCCTGCCCCGGTGAGGATGGCGACGTCGACGGCCGCGTCGTCGCGGAAGTCCTCCCAGATCTCCCAGAGCCGTGCGTGCAGCTCGGGGTTGATCGCGTTCATCGCCTCCGGCCGGTTGAGGGTGATCAGCGCGATGCGGTCGCTCTTCTCGTAGAGGGCCACGGCCATCGTCGGTCTCCTCCGGGCTCAGCGCGGCGTCAGCACCGCCTGGGTCTGCACCACCTGGGCGACCCGCTTCCCCCGGCCGTCGCTCAGGTCGGTCTGGACCACGATCACGGTACGCCCCGTGTGGAGCGGGAAGGAGCGCGCGTGCACCTCGCCGCCCTCGCGGACCGCGCGGAAGAAGTTCGTCTTCGACTCGATCGTCGACGTCCCCGCCCCGGGGGGGAGGTTGAGGAAGGCGCAGAGGGCGCCGAGGCTGTCGGCGAAGGTCATGAGCGCGCCGCCGTGCATGACGCCCAGGGTCGTGCAGCGCTCCGGCGCCCAGGGCAGCCGTGCGGTCACCTCCTCGGGGCTCACGGAGTCGAGCTCGATGCCGAGCGCGGCGGCGTAGGGCATGGCCGCGAGCACCTGCCGGGCGGCCTCGGCGCTCATCTAGACGACGGCGTCGCTGTCGTCGGACGCCGGGGCGTCGCCCTCCAACTCCGCCTCGGCGCGGGCCAGCTCGGCCTCGACCTCCGCCTGGACCCCGGTGGCCCCCATCAGGAAGCTGTCGTCGGCCGGCTCGTCGCCGTGCTGCGCGGCGTCGTCCGTGGTGTCGTCGGGCGTCGCGTCGGTCGGGTCGCCGGTCATGGGGATCCTCCAGTGAGCACGCGGGCCAGGTCGTAGCGCACCGGCTCGTCGAGCTGGGCGTAGGTGCACGATGCGGGGTCGCGGTCGGGCCGCCAGCGGCGGAACTGGGCGACATGGCGGAACCGGGTGCCCTCCATGTGGTCGTAGCCGACCTCGCACACGAGCTCCGGCCGCAGCGGCACCCAGCCGAGCTCCTTGTCGCGGTTCCAGCGACTGGTGGCGCCGGGGAGACGGCCCGCGGCCTGGGCTTCCGTCTCGGCCCAGGCCTGCCAGGGATGTCCGCCGAGGTCGTCGATCGCGAACGGCGCGAGCTCGTCGACGAGCTCGGCGCGCCGCTTCATCGAGAAGGCGCCGGCGACGCCGACGTGCTGCAGCGACCCCGAGGCGTCGAAGATGCCGAGGAGCAGCGAGCCCACGACGCCGCCGCTCTTGTGCCAGCGATACCCGGCGACGACGCAGTCGGCGGTGCGCTCGTGCTTGATCTTGAACATCACCCGCTGGTCCTGGCGGTACGTGATGTCGAAGGGCTTGGCGACGATGCCGTCGAGGCCCGCGCCCTCGAACTCGCGGAACCAGCTCTCCGCGGTCTCGACCGAGGTGGTGGCCGACGCGACGTGGATCGGCGGCCGCGCCGGCGCCAGCGCCTCGACGAGCCGCTCGCGGCGGGCGCGGAAGGGCTCGCCGGCGAGCGACGTGTCGCCGAGGGCGAGGATGTCGAAGGCGATGAAGGAGGCGGGCGTCCTCGTCGCGAGCATGGTCACCCGCGACTCCGCGGGGTGGATACGCTGGAGCAGCGCCTCGAAGTCGAGCCGGTCGCCGTTGACGATGACGATCTCGCCGTCGAGGACGCACCGCCCCGGGACGTTCGCGCGGAGCGCCTCGATCACCTCGGGGAAGTAGCGGGTCAGCGGCCGCTCGTTGCGGCTGCCGAGCTCGACCTCGTCGCCGTCGCGGAAGACGACGCAGCGGAAGCCGTCCCACTTCCCCTCGTAGTGCATCCCCTCGGGGATGCGCGGCACCGACTTCGCGAGCATCGGCTTCACCGGGGGCATGACCGGGAGACGCATCCGCGCATGATGCCAACAGCCCCGCCCCACGCGACGTGGGACGGGGCTGCGCAGATCCAGCGGCAGGGGGGAGGTGGCAGGGGGGAGGCCCCCCGCCCGTCGCCCGGAGGAAAGGACGGAGGCTACGCGGCGGCGTCGGCCTCCGAGGCGGCGGCGATCGCCGGCCGCGGGGCATCGGGGCGGACCCCCAGCACCCGGGCCAGCCAGCCGGGCATGTACCAGTTCCAGCGGCCGAGCAGGCTGATGAGCGCGGGGACGAGCAGGGCGCGGACGATGGTGGCGTCGAGCAGGATGCCGGCGCCGAGGCCGGTGGCGAGCACCTTGATGTCGGTGTTCGGCGCGGAGGCGA
>DATKEY010000200.1:0-18160 GCA_035544475.1 Candidatus Dormiibacterota bacterium
AGCCTCCGACCCGATCGTCTTCCACGACTTCGGGCTGGCGGCGCCGGGCAGCGCCCACAACGCCCAGTGCGACGGCGACGGCGACGCTGACGACCACCTCACCGGGACGCCGAGCGGCCACTGCGCCTTCCCCGAGGCCCAGGAGTCGTCCGCCTGCCAGCCGTTCCCGTGGAGCTGCGCGCTCGGGGCCGGAGGCTCGGGCACCTCGGGCGGCGGCGGCGGCCGCCAGAGCCACGGCTCGACCACCGGCCACAGGACCACCGGCTCCTCCGGAGGCCAGACCCGGCCGGGCACGGGCCATCCCGGGTTCCGGGTCAACCGCTCGATGCGATCGTCCTAACGCTTCATCACCTTGTCGAGGATCAGGATGCTGGCCTCGAAGAGGACGATGAGCGGGATGAAGAGCGCGGTGGGGGTGAACGGATCGGCGCCCGGGGTGACCACCAGGGCCACGAAGACGATGCCGACCCAGATCCCCTTCCGCCGCGACCGCAGCATCCGGGACGAGACGATGCCGAGCATCCCCAGCAGGAGGATCGCGATCGGCAGCTCGAAGGTGGCGCCGAAGATGACGATCAGCAGCGTGAAGAAGGTCAGGTAGGAGTTGAGGTCGGGGAGGAAGGTGGCGTTGCTGCCGAGGAACCCGGCGAGGAAGTTGAGCCCGATCGGCATCACGAAGTAGGCGAAGGCGCCGCCCGCGGCGAAGAGGATCACCGCCGAGACGATGAAGGGCCAGGCGAACTTCCGCTCGGCCGGCTTCAGCCCCGGGGAGACGAAGGTCCACACCTGCCAGAGGATGATCGGCAGCGCCACCGCGAAGCCGGCGATCGCCGAGACCTTGAGCGGGATCGTCAGCGGCTCGGTGACCTGGGTGATGATCGGCGTGGGCGTGAGGTGCTGGTGCTGGTTGCGCAGCACGGTCTTGATCGGCCGCTCCAGGAAGTCGAAGAGCCAGTTGCGGAAGAAGAAACAGCCGGTCGTGGCCACAACCCAGGCGCCCGCGGAGATCATGAGCACCCGTCGGAGCTCCTCGAGGTGCTCGATGATCGTCATCCGCCGATCGTCGTTCACGACGCCCTGCACTGCCCGTCTTCACCCCGCTGGAGGCGTGCGGCGCTGCCGCCCGCCCGATTGAACCACCGCGGCCCGTGCCTCCCCCGGCGGGAGCGCACCGGCCGCGATGACGCCGACGGCGACCCGGTCAGACCTGGGCCTTGGGCTCCTCGCCGACCTCGGCCTTCGAGGTCGTGGTGGGGGCGGGCGGGGTCGGGGGGGTCTCGGTGGGCGACGCGTTCACCACCGAGTCCCTGACCTCGTTGGTCGCCTTCTTGAACTCCTTGATCGCACGGCCCATGCCGGCGCCGACATCGGGGAGCTTGCCCGGCCCCCAGATGATGAGGACCACGATCAGCAACAGCAGGATCAGCCAGAAATGGCCCGGGTTGATGAACGGCATTGGACGGCCTCCGCGCCCCGCTCCGCATCGCGTCGCGAGTCGAGTGTCGGGATCGGTCGAAGTCTACCACCGGGCTTTCCGCCACCCCTGAGAGATGATCGAGAGCCGGGCTGACAGTCATACGCAGCTCAGCGGTGGGCGGATCCGTCGCCGGCGAGCGCCGCCGCGAAGATCTCGACGGTGCGGTCGACCTCGGCGTCGCCGTGCACGGTGCTGAGGAACCCCGCCTCGTACTGCGACGGCGGCCAGAAGACGCCCCGGTCGATCCAGGCGGCGTGCACGGCGCGGAACAGACCCGCGTCGGCGCCACGGGCGGCGGCGTAGTCGGTGACCTCGGTGACGCCGAGGAACGGCGTGAGCATGCTCCCGACCCGGTTGACGGCGCAGGGGACGCCGCGCTCCTCGGCGGCCGCGGCCAGCCCCGCCGCGAGCCGGCCGCCGAGCGCCTCCAGCCGCGCGTACGCCGACCCGTCGCGGAGCTCGTCGAGAGTGGCACAGCCGGCCGCCATCGCCAGCGGATTGCCGCTGAGCGTCCCCGCCTGGTAGACGGGGCCGGAGGGCGCCACCAGCGCCATCAGCTCGGCCCGCCCGCCGTAGGCGCCGACGGGCAGACCGCCCCCGATCACCTTGCCGAGACAGGTGAGATCGGGGGTCACGCCGCACAGCTGCTGGTAGCCGCCGTAGGTGACGCGGAACCCGGTCATCACCTCGTCGAAGACGAGCAGGACGCCGTGCCGGGCGGTGAGATCGCGGAGCGCCTCGAGGTATCCGGGGCGGGGCGGCACGCAGCCCATGTTCCCCGCGACCGGCTCGACGATCACCGCGGCGACCCGCTCGCCCTGCGCGGAGAGGAGCTCCTCGACCGCGGCGGCGTCGTTGAAGGGGACGACCAGGGTGTCGCGGACCGCCGCCTCCGGAACTCCGGGCGAGCCGGGGATCCCCAGGGTCGCGACCCCCGAGCCCGCCTCGACGAGGAGCAGGTCGGCGTGGCCGTGGTAGCCGCCGGCGCACTTCACCACCCGGTCGCGCCCGGTGGCGGCGCGGGCGAGCCGGAGCGCCGACATGGCCGCCTCCGTCCCCGAGTTGACGAACCGGACCATCTCGATCGACGGGATCGCCGCCACCACCCGCTCGGCGAGATCGACCTCGAGCACGGTCGGGCCGCCGTAGGCGGTGCCGAGCGGTAGGCGCGCGCCGAGCGCGGCGCGCACCGCGGGATGGCCGTGGCCGAGGATGAGCGGGCCGTAGGCGAGGACGTGGTCGATGTAGTCGCGGCCGTCCGCGTCGATGAGCCGGCAGCCGTGGCCCGCGGTGAAGACCGGGGGCTCGCCGCCGACCGCGGCGAACGCACGCACCGGGCTGCTCACCCCGCCCGGCATCAGCGCCCGCGCGCGGCGCATCACCTCCGCCGAGCGCGGTCCGCTCACTTCTGCTCGCTGACACTGATCGACATGACGTCGCCCTTCTGGACCTTCTGGGCGACGTCGAGCCCGCTCTCCACCTTGCCGAAGAGGTTGTACTGGGGCTGCAGCGACTGGCACTGGCTGCCGGTGCAGATGAAGAACTGCGAGCCGTTGGTGTTCGGACCGGAGTTCGCCATCGCCACCGCGCCGTCGACGTAGAGGTTGTGCACCGGCTCGTCGGCGAAGCTGTAGCCGGGGCCGCCGGTGCCGTCGCCCTTCGGATCGCCGCCCTGGATGACGAACATCGCCTCGACGCGGTGGAAGGTCAGGCCGTCGTAGAAGTGGTTGCGGGCGAGGACGACGAAGTTGTTCACCGTGTTCGGCGCGAGCTGGGGCTGGAGGCAGAGGACGATCTTCCCGCGCGAGGTGCTGATCGTCGCCTCGTAGAGCTTGGTCGCGTCGATCGACACCGGCGGCGGCGCGCTGTACTTGTGCACGTCGGCGGGCGCGTTGACGGGCGCGAGCGGCGGCCCGAACGTCGCCTTCGAGCAGTCGGCGTAGGGGATCGTCGCGGGCGCGGGAGTCGGGGACGGCGTCGGCGTCGGGGCCGGCGTGGGGGTCGGGGTCGGCGACGGCGCCGGGGTCACGAGGCCGGCGCTCGAGTCCTTCCCGGCGACGCGGTTGAAGACCACGCCGACGGCGAAGAGCCCGGCGACGAGCGCGATGAGGACGCCGACCGCGAGCGCCGTCGCCCTCGACCGCGGGGTCGGGTCGGTGTCGCTCATCCTCGATCCTCCGCGAGCCACCGCGCCACCTGGCGCGCGTGGTAGGTGATGACCATGTCGGCGCCGGCGCGGCGGATGGCGGTCAGCGCCTCGAGCACCGCGGCGCGCTCCTCGAAGGCGCCCGCCGCAGCGGCGGCGCGGAGCATCGCGTACTCCCCGCTCACGCAGTAGGCGGCGAGCGGGAGGTCGGTCGCGTCACGCACCCGGGCGATGACGTCGAGGCAGGTGAGCGCGGGCTTGACCATCACCATGTCCGCGCCCTCCTCGATGTCGAGCAGGGTCTCGCGGACCGCCTCGCGCTGGTTGGCGACGTCTATCTGATAGCCACGCCGGTCGCCGGACTTCGGCGCGCAGTCGGCGGCGTCGCGGAAGGGCCCGTACATCACCGAGGCGTACTTCGCGCTGTAGGCGAGGATCGCGGTCTCGGCGAATCCGTTGTCGTCGAGCGCCTGGCGGATGGCGGCGACCTGACCGTCCATCATCCCGCTCGGCGCGATGATGTCGGCACCGGCGGCGGCCTGGCTCACGGCGATCCGCGCGTAGAGGTCGATGGTCGCGTCGTTGTCGACCCGGCCGTCGGCGAGGAGCACCCCGCAATGCCCGTGGTCGGTGTACTCGTCGAGGCAGCAGTCGGCGATGAGCACACAGTCGTCGCGGAACTCGGCGCGCAGCCGCCGCAGCGCGGTCTGGACGACGCCGCGATCGTTCCACGCCTCCGACCCCTCCGCGTCCTTGACCGCCGGGACGCCGAAGAGCACCACCCCGGCGACACCGCCACGGAGCGCGTCCTCGACCGCGCGCATCAGGCTGTCGTGGGTCTCCTGGTACTGCCCCGGCATCGTCGGGATCTCGTGCGGGACGTCGATGTCCTCGCGGACGAAGGCCGGGTGGATGAGGTCGTCGGGGCGGAGCCGGGTCTCGCGGACGAGACGGCGCAGCGCCGCGGTGCGCCGCAGCCGGCGGGGACGGTCGGTGGGGAAGGGCATGCGGGCGTCAGGGTAACGGGGCGGCGGTCCCGAGCGTGAAGTGCGTGGAGAGGGCGGCGGCCAGCCCCGCGGTCGTGTACTCGGCCGCCACCACCGCCACCGGGTAGCCGGCCTCGCGGGCGCTCCGGGCGGTGACCGGGCCGATGCATGCGGCGATCGCCCCGGGCGGGAACGGGGCCCCGGCGAGGGCCTCGCCGAAGTGGGCCACGGTGCTGCTGCTCGTGAAGGTGACCGCGTCGACGCCGTGCTCGAGCTCGGCGCGGAGGCGGTCGGCGGTGCCCTCGGGGAGGACGGTGCGGTAGATGGGGAGCACCTCGACGTCGGCGCCCGCCTCACGCAGCCGCACCGGGAGGACGTCGCGCGCCGCCGCGGCCCGCGGCAGCCAGACCCGCGCGCCGGACACGCCGCCGGCGATCATCGCCTCGGCGACCGCCTCGGCGACGTACTCGCCGGGGACGAGGTCGGCGGCGAGGCCGCACTCCAGGAGCGCCGCCGCGGTCTCCGGTCCGATGGCGACCAGCCGCACCCCCGCGAAGGCGCGGGCGTCGAGCCCGACCGCGCGGACCGCCTCCCACACCAGCCGCACCGCGTTCGCGCTCGTGAACACCGCGTGGCGACCGCCCGGCGGCGGGGACGCGGCCTCGGCGGCGAGGCGGCGGGCGGCGTCCTCGAGCGCCCGCCTCTCCCCCACCGGCTCGACCGCGATGACCGGCAGCTCGACCGCCTCGGCTCCGAGTCGGCGCAGCCGCTCGACGAACCCGCTCGCCTGGGCCCGCGCCCGGGTGACGAGGATGCGTCGCCCCGCGAGCGGCCGCCGCCCGATGCTCCGCAGCCGCTCGCCGAGCGCGGCGACCCGTCCGACCACCGTGACCATCGGCGCCCCCATGGCGGCGGCGTTCACCGCGTCGACGATCGTCCCCAGCGTCCCCGAGCAGCTGCGCTGGCGCGGGTCGGTGCCCCACTGCACCGCGGCGGCGGGGATGTCCGGGTCGGCGCCGGCCGCGATGAGGCCGGCGGTGATCCGGGGCAGGGTGCGCGCCCCCATGAGGAAGACGAGGGTGCCGTCGGGGAGGAGGCGGGCGAGCGCGGCGAGGTCGACGTGAGAGCCGTCGGCGTCGCCGCGCTCGTGGCCGGTGACGACGGTGACGTGGCCGGCCCAGTCGCGGTGGGTGACCGGGATGCCGGCGGCGCCGGGCGCGGCGACGGCGCTCGTCACCCCGGGCACCACCTCGTAGGGGATCCCCTCGGCCTCGAGCAGCTCGCACTCCTCGCCGCCGCGGCCGAATACGAACGGGTCGCCGCCCTTGAGCCGGACGACCCGCTTGCCCTCGCGGGCGAGCCGGACGAGCAGGGCACCGATCTCCGCCTGGGTCGCCGACGGCTCGCCGGCGCGCTTGCCCATCTCGTGGACCTCCGCCCCGGGGCGGAGATGGGAGAGGAGCAACGGGCTGGCGAGGGCGTCGAGGACGACGGCGTCGCAGCCGGCGAGCAGGTCGCGCCCGCGCAGGGTGATGAGCTCGGGGTCTCCGGGTCCGGCGCCGACGAGGTGGACCATGCCCCCGTGGGGCGAGCTCACCGCAGCCGTTCCGCCGCCTGGGTGCCGACCGCCACGGCGTCGCCGGGAGGGCCGTCGAGCTCGACCGTGCGCACCCCGCCGGGAGTGGCGAGCGCCGCCAGCACCACGAGCCGCACCCAGCCCTCGGCGCCCTCGACCGGCTCGAGCCGGGCATAGGCGCCGAGCGGGAGGCGGCAGCCACCGCCGAGGGTGACGAGGACGGCGCGCTCGGCGACGACCGCGGCCGACGTCGGGAAGTGGTTGGCGAGCCAGCAGCGCCGGGCGGCGTCGGTCCCGCCGCGGGCCTCGAGCGCGACCGCGCCCTGCGCGGGCGCCGGGACGAAGCGGCGGGGATCGAGGCGCTCGGCGATCCGGCCGCCGAGGCCGAGCCGGTCGAGCCCGGCGCAGGCGACGACCAGGGCGTCGACCTGTCCCTCGTCGAGCTTGCGCAACCGGGTGTCGACGTTGCCGCGGATCGGCACCACCCGCAGGTCGGGGCGCAGCGCGCGGAGGAAGGCCTCGCGGCGCGGGCTGCTGGTGGCGACGGCGGCGCCCGGGGGCAGCGCCTCGAGGCCGGAGCCGTCGCGGGTCACCAGGGCGTCGCGGCAGTCGGCGCGCTCGAGGTGGGCGGCGACCACCAGCCCGTCGCGGAGCTGCGAGGGCAGGTCCTTGGCGCTGTGCACCGCGGCGTCGGCGCGGCCGTCGAGGAGCGCCGACTCGAGCTCCGAGGTGAACCAGCCGTCGCCGGTCATCCGCGAGGCCGGCGTCTCCGCCTCCACGTCGCCGCGGGTTCGCACGACGACCATCGCCGTCGGCCCCGCCCCGGCGCCGGCGAGCGCGCCGGCGGCGAGCTCGGTCTGGATCCGGGCGAGGGCGCTGCCGCGGGTCGCGAGCCGCAGGGTCGCGGGGGTCTGCGACGGCGACACGGTGTCGGGCGGGTGGAGGGCGGTCACGACTCCCCCGGGGCGGGAGGGGGGTCGTCGAGAGCGAACGCCTCGCGCAGCGCGAGGGCGACGCCGGGGTCGTCGACGTTCTCCTTGATGTGGCTGATCGGTGCGTGGAGCAGCTTGCGCACCAGGCTGCGGGTGAGCGCGTCGAGGTGGCGGCGGCTCTCCGCGTCGGCCCAGCCGAGCTTCGCCGCGGTCCGCTCCACCTCGCGCCGGCGAAGGGCCTCGGCCTGGCGACCGAGGGCGGCGATCGTCGGCCCGGCGGCGTCGCGCTCGCCGACGACCGCGATCGTCCGCGCGAGCTCGCGCTCGACGATCCGCTCCGCCGCGGGCAGCTCCCCGCGACGGCGCTCGAGGTTGCTCTCGACCCGGCGGCCGAGGACGTCGAGGTCGACGAGACTGACCCCAGGCACCACGGCGGCCGCGGGCTCGACGTCGCGGGGCACCGCGATGTCGACGATGCACAGCGGCCGCTCGCCGCGGGCGCGCTGGATGCGGGCGACGTCGGCGACGGTGAGCACCGGCCGCGAGCTGCTCGTCGAGCAGATGACGAGGTCGACGTCGTCGCCGACGGCGGCGACGATCCCGTCCTGGGCGGCCGCGCCGTCGACCTCGCGGGCGAGCGCCTCGGCGGACTCGCCGCTGCGCGAGGTGATCGTGAGCCGGGCGCCACCGGCGGCGAGCTGCCGCGCCGCCGCCGCGCTCATCTTCCCGGCGCCGACGAGGAGGATGCCGCGGCCCTCGAATCCGCCGAGCACCTCGCGGGCGTGCTCGAGCGCGAGCTCGGTGACGCTGCCCGTGCCGCGGCCGATGCCGGTCTCGGTGCGCACCCGCTTGGCGACGCTGACCGCACGGCGCATCACGAAGTCGAGCCGGGCGTCGAGGGTGCCGGCGCCGCGGGCGAGGCGGTGCGCCGCCTTGAACTGGCCGAGGATCTGGGCCTCGCCGAGCACCATGCTGTCGAGCCCGGAGGCCACCCGGAAGATGTGGCGCACCGCCTCGGCGCCGCGGCGTGCTCCGAGGTGCTCGGCGAGCCCCCCCGCGCCGGCGGGATCGAGGTACCGGACGAGCCGCGGCACCACCTCGCCGGTGAGCTCGGCGGACGGCGACACCAGGTAGAACTCGGTGCGATTGCAGGTCGAGACGACCGCCGCCTCGAGAAGCCCGCTGTGGCCGACGAGATAGCGGAGCAGGTTGCGCGCCTCGGACTCGGCGACCGCGGCGCGCTCCATGACGGCGAGCGGCGCGGTGTGGAAGCTGAGCCCGGCGACGACGATCTCGGTCATCGCGGATCCGCGGACACCAGGGCGTCGGCGAGCGCCTCGGCCTCGGCGGCGCGGCCGGCGCGGAGCAGGTCGAGGAGCCGGGGGAGGGCGTCGGCGGCGATGCGGTCGCGCTCCTCGTAGCCGATCCCCGCCTCCCGGGCCCGGTCGCGCATCCGCCCGGCGAGCTCGGCGAGCACCCCGTACTCCTCGCCGATCGCCTCCTCGAGGGTGTGACGCATGAACTTGGCGAAGGCGGGGCTGCGCCCGCCGGTGCTGATCGCGACCTGGAGGGGCCCCCTGCGCACCACCGAGGGGACGATGAAGGAGCAGAGCTCGGGGTCGTCGACGACGTTCACCGGGATGCCGGCCGCGCTCGCCTCCTCGAAGACCGTCCGGTTGACGGCGCGCTCGTCGGTGGCGCAGACCACGACCGCGGCCCCGGCGGTGTCCCCGGGGCGCACCTCGCGGGCCTCCCACCGGGCGTCGCCGGCCTCGACGCGGGCGCGCAGCGACGCGGTGAGCGCGGGGGCCACGATCCGCAGCCGCACTCCGGCGTCGAGGAGCGGGCGTGCCTTCTGTGCCGCGACCTCACCGCCCCCCACGAGGAGGGCATCGCGACCGGCGAGGTCGAGCATCGCCGGATAGTAGGCGGGACGCATCCGTGAGGAGATCGCCATTGTTGGGGTGAAGAGCCCAAGTATAGGTTGGGGTGAGGCACCCAGCCGGCGTCCGCCGGACCGGCGCGGCCGCTCACCCGTGTCGAGGTGGAGTCTCGCCGAACGCGGCGTGCGCCTGCTCAACGCATCGTTTTCGCCGCTGGCGCGTTCGAAGCGTCGTACCACGAAAGTGGTGTGGGGTACGATGGAGGCCATGGTGCAAGGGGATCCGAGGACAGCGGGCTCCGGGCCAACGGACCCCGCGGCCCCGGCCACCCCGGGCTCCGACGGAAACGGCACCGCCCCCCCGGGTGCGCGCCGCCGTCGCTACGGACGCCGCCGCGGGACCGTGCCCGTCGGTGAGTGCTTCGTCAGCCGTCTCGGACCGGCCAACGGAGAGCCCTTCGCGGCGCTCGACGATCCCGAGGAGACCGAGGTGCTCGCCCGGCCCGGCCTCGAGACCCCGCTCGAGCAGCTCCGCTTCGTCTCCCTCGACTGCGAGACCACCGGGCAGTCGCCGCACCGGCTCGTCGAGCTCGGGGGCGTCACCTTCACCCTGACCGGGCACATCGCCTCGTTCGAGACCCTCGTCCACTGCACCGACCGGATCAACCCCTACGCCCGCCGGCTCCACGGCATCACGAGCGCGAGCCTCGCCGGCGCACCGCCGGCGGACGCGGTGCTCGACCGCTTCCGCCGCTTCGCCGCCGGGTCGGTCCTCATCGAGCACAGCGCCGACGCATTCGACACCCGGCTCATCGGCCGCACCTCGGGCGAGGACTTCGACGCCGACAACATCGACACCTCGCGGCTGGCCGGCAAGCTGTGGGACCTGCGGGACACCATCGGCCTCGAGCGGCTCTGCGCCGAGCTCGGCGTGACCCACCGCCAGCCGCACCACGCCCTCGCCGACGCCGAGGCGACCGCCGCGTGCTTCCTCGAGCTCGTCGCCCGCGGCCGCGAGCGGTTCGGCTGGCGGACCCTCGGAGACCTTCTCGCCGACGGCCGGCCACCGGTGCGCCCGCCCGCCCCGACGAGCTCCGAACGCCGCCGGCGCCCGCGGGTCCAGTCCTCCACCCCCACCGCCTCCCCCGCCGCGGCGGTGGCGGTGGCCGTCGACGGCGAGGACCCGGCCGCCCCGAGCCGTCCCCGGCGGCGCCGGGGGCGTCGCCGCCGCGGCCGCGACGGGGTGAACGGCAACGGCAACGGGAGCGGCAACGGTCACGCCCCCGGCGACGGCGGCGACGAGGTCTCCCCGCCCCAGGTCTGACCCGGTCTGTGCCGGCGCACAACCGCAGTCGAGTTTGACATCCGAACGTCTGTGCCCTACCATCGCGCGGCAGGGCCCACCCTTCGACGGCGTCCCGGACCGCGTCCGTGCGCAGCATCTCAGCAGGGGTCCGCACAGGGGAGACGAGCCATGCTCGACAGGCTCGGTCAGGCCGATCGCATCTGCGGCGTCAGCGCGCTGCTCGCCCTCATCTCGACCTATCTGCCCTGGTACCACTTCCGCGACGCCCACGGCACGGTGACCGTCAACGGCTTCGGCGCGGGCTTCCTCGGCGACGTGGTCTTCTTCTCCTCGGTCGCGATGCTGCTCCTGATCGCCGTCCGCGCCGGCCTGCTCGACGCCCGCAAGCTGAAGCTCGACGACCGCCACGTGCTCTGGATCGCCGGCGTCGCCCTCGCCGCGGTGGTCCTGCAGCTGCTGATCGGGGTGAACGGCAGCGGTGCCTTCCACTCCATGACCATCGGCGTCGTCGTCGCTCTGCTCTCCGCGGGCGGGATGGTGGTCGGCGCCCGGCTCGAGAGCCAGACCGGCCCCGGGACCCACAGCCTGCGCCGCTCCTCGCGGTAGGGCGCACCCTGCGGGGGGCGGCGCGGCTCGGACCCACCCTCGCCGTGGTGGGTGCTGTCGCCGCCCCCGCCGGCTGTCTGCTCCCCTGGGAGACGGTGACCGTCGACGCCGCCGGCCCCGGCGGGGTCACCCACCTCGACGCCCTCCACGGCGCCGGGGTGCTCGCGTGCGCGGGGGCGAGCGTCGCGCTCCTCGCCCTCGCACTTCGCCTCGGCCTCCCCCGCCGAGCCCGCCTCCGCGACGGCCTCGAGGCGCTCGGCGGCGCCCTGCTCGTCCTCGGCGCGGCGCTCTTCACCCTGACCGGCGGCTACCGCCCGGGGAGCGGGACCGGGTGGTCCGTGGCGATCGCCCCCGGCCTCGTCGTCGCCGGCGCCGCCGGCGTCGCCCTGCTCGCCGCTCAGGCGGTGTCGGTCATCGCCGCCGCCGGATCGGAGGAGGCGACCTTCTTACGGTAGGAGAGGCAGGCGCATCCGGCGACCTCGGGGGTGCGCGCGAGCGCCTCCACGAGCAGCTGGCCCATCGTCCGGGCGTCGTCCTGGAGGATCTCCTGGATGAGCTCGTAGTCCCACTTCGGCCGGACGCCCTCCGCGTAGTTGAGGACGATGGTGATCGCCGCATAGCAGGCGCCGATCTCGCGGGCCAGGTAGACCTCGGGGGAGATCGCCTGGCCGACGATGTCGGCGCCGAGCCGCGCGTAGGCGGAGATCTCGGCCGCGGTCTCGAAGCGCACCCCCTGGCTGGTCGCGTACACCGCGCGGTCGAACGCGCGGGTCGCCTTGTCCGTCGCCCAGCGGGTCGCACGCTCCCACATCGCGGCGCGCAGCTCCGGGCAGAACGGGGCCCGCATCACCACCACGTGCTCGGGTTCGAGCCGGCCGCTGACCTGCGGGGTGAGGTCGATGACGTCGTGCGGGAGGATGAGGTCACGGGGGCGGAAGTTCTGAAGGATGCTCCCGGCGCCGGCCTCGGCGATGATCCGCCGGACCCCGGCCTCCCGGAACAGCCAGAAGAGCGCGAGGGTCGCGCTGTGACGGTCGACGCCCCGCTGCCAGCCGTGCATCCGCGCCACCAGCGCCTCGCGTACCGAGCCGTCCTCACGGGTCAGCACGAGGCGCTTCACCGGCGGGCTCTGCCCGAAGGGGGTGGGCACCGTGATCGGGTCGCCGACGACCGCAACCCGGGGATCGCCGAGGGCCTCGGGGAACTCGATGGCGGCAGTGCCCGAGCCACCCACGATCGCGTGGGCGCAGGGGGGGACGCTGGGCATGAGCCGCCGAGTATAGGGGGTGGGGTCAGTCGAGCCGGAAGTCGGTCCGCAGCGGGAGGTGGTCGGAGGCGGTCTCGACGTCCGGATCGAGGTTGCGCGCGGAGCCGATCACCACGCAGTCGAGCAGCCGCGGCGCGAGCAGCGGGTCGGCGAACGCGTAGTCGATCCGCGCCGCCGGCATCCAGGTCGCGCAGGTGTAGCCCTCGTCGCCGACCGGGTGGCGCTCGCGGTAGCAGTCGACGTACCCGGCCTTCAGCAGGTGCTCGATCGTCCAGCGCTGGATGTTGGCGTTGAGGAAGCGGTCGGTGTACGGCAGCCGAGGGAGCACCTCGGTGAACGGGGTGAGGATCCACGGCAGCCGGGGCAGTCCGACGTCGAGCTCGGGGGCGATGCCCACCTTCTGGTAGCGCCCCGCGACCTCGGACTCCGCGGCCGAGCCGCGCTCCAGCGGCGAGAGCAGCCCGTCGAGCCCGCGGACGACCACGCCGGCGCGGCGCAGCTCCGCCATGCGGGCGAGGAAGGCGCTCGCCGCCACGTTGTCGCCGGGGGCGATCGAGTTGAGGTCCCCGGTGATGAGATGGGGCATCTCGCGGAAGCGGCTGATGTCGTGGAGCACCGACTGGATCTCCCCCATCCGCCGCACCTCGCCGTGGGTGCGCTCCCCGAAGCGGGCCGCGAGGTGGAGGCAGTGGATGCGCAGCCGGGGAAGTCCGCGCCGGCCGGTGGCGACCTCGCACTCGAGATGGCTGCGGAGCATGAGATTGGGATGGCGGTGATTGCGCCAGCGGCGCACCGGCAGCCTGGTGAGAATGGCGAGGTTGAGGTCGGTGCCGTCGCTCGACTCTCCCACCAGCATCTCCATCGAGAGCCGGGAGGCGAGGTCGCGCACCAGGTCGAGGTCGCAGCACTCCTGGAGCGCGATCACGTCGGCGTCGCAGCGCTCGAGCACCGCGGCGATACGCTCTCCCCGGCCGCCGCCGCCGAGCAGGAGGTTGTAGGTGACCACGCGCAGGCGGGGCACGCCGTCGGTCGGGGGAACGGAGGGAGCGTGGCTCACCGCGACGCATGGTACGGGTCCGCGTCCGCACACCGGTTGGTTAGGCTGGTCGGATGCTCGCAGCCCTTCTCCGTCGCGCGGCCCACACGGGCGCCTGAGACTCGGTGCTGGCCCGCCTCTACGGTCTCGGCCGGCTCCATCCGGTGCAGCGGATGGTCGTGCTCTGGCTCGTCTGCGCCGCTGCGGTCGGCATCGGGGTGGCCGCCCTCGCCGGCCAGCGCCACTTCTCCGCCCAGCTGAACTCCGGGGCCGACCTCAACGTCCTCGCCACCCTGGTCGGTGACGGCTCCTCGCCGCGCACCGCATGGCCGGGCTGGCTCGCCGCGGTCTTCTTCGGCCTGGCTCTGATCCGGCTCTGGCGCGGCCGGCCCGAGCCCCCCGCCGGACGGCCCCCGGGAGGCCAGTGGACCGCGGCCGACATCCGCTCCGCCCTCCGCCGCGAGTACGCGGCGGTGCGGACCGCGATCGTCGTCCTCGGCGTCGTCGCGCTCATCGACGGCGCTCGCGCCGCGGTCTACACCGTCGCCGCCGCGACCGGGGACAGCGTCGCCCGCGGCAGCGTGCTCGCCACCGTCGTCGAGGCGCTCGGCCTGGTCATCGCGGCGGTGATGCTCACCCTCTGGGGGGTGATCTTCGCCCGCCTGCTGGAGCGCTGGGGAGCGTTGTAGCCCGCGGAGGTCAGGTGCGGCGCTCGACCACGTAGTCGCAGATCGACTCGAGCGCGCTGCGCGCCTCGCAGTCCGGGAAGATGACGAGCTCGGCGCGCGCGCGGTCGGCGAACTCGTGGGCGCGGGCCTCGGCCCCGGCGACCGCGCGCGAACCGCGCACCAGGGCGACGACGGCGTCGGCGTCGGCGTCGCTCAGCGGCTCGCGGGCGAGCAGGGGGCGCAGCGACGGCCCCACCTCGGGGTCCTTCAGCGCGTACATCAGCGGCAGGGTCACCGTGCCCTGGCGCAGATCGGCGCCGGTCGGCTTGCCGAGCTGCTCCTCGGTGGCGGTGTAGTCGAGCACGTCGTCGGCGATCTGGAATGCGATGCCGAGGTCGCGCCCGTAGCGTTCGAGGGCGCGCTGCTCGGTCTCCCCCATCCCGGCGACGATCGCCCCGCAGTGACATGCGGCGCTGAGCATCGTCGCGGTCTTGCGCTCGATCTTCGTGTAGTAGTCCTCGATCGGCTGCTCGTAGTGGCGCTTGCTGGTCAGCTGTTGCAGCTCGCCCATGCAGATCTTCATCACCGTCGCGCTCACCACCTCGGTGATGAGTGGAACGCCGATCGCCGACAGCAGGTTGGCGCCCTTGCCGAAGTAGTAGTCGCCGACGATGATCGCCGGGTTCGCGCCGAGAACGGCATGAATCGTCGCCAGGCCGCGACGGGTCTCGGCGTCGTCGATGAGGTCGTCGTGGATCAGCGTCGCGGTGTGGATGAACTCGATCCCCATCGCGGCGTTGTAGACGTCGTCGATGTTCGCGTCGCCGAGCTTGGCGCTGAGGATGAGGAGCGCGGGACGGATGCGCTTGCCGCCGGCGCTCACGATGTGCTCCATCGCCTCGGCGATCGGGCCGAGGTCGGCGGCCACCGTCTCGTGGAGACGGCGCTCCAGCTCGCGCAGCTCGGCCGCGATCGGCTCGAGGAAGGTCTCGGAGGAGACGCTCACGACGCCATCCTGCCGCCGAGGCGCGTGGTGCTCCAGAGCTCGAGCACCTCGGGCGCGGGAGGTGCCTCGCCGAAGAGCAGGGCGGCGGCGTCGATGAAGCGCTCGGGGTGGCCGGTGACGAGCAACCGCGGCGGCGGCGCGGTGGCGACAGCGGACTCGAGGCGGTTGACGGCGAGGATCCGCCGCACCCGCGCGGCGGTGGTCTCGGCGCTGTCGACGACGGTGAGCCCCGGCGCGACCCGGGCGAGCGCAGGGCGCAGCAGCGGGTAGTGGGTGCATCCGAGCACGAGGGTGTCCGCGCCCCAGCCGTGCACCTCCTCGAGCACGTCACGGAGCGCCGCCTCCGCCACCGGCGAGTCCGCCTCGCCGGCCTCGACGACGTCGACGAGATGGGGCGCCGCCTTGGGAAGCACCCCGACACCGGGATTCGCCTCCTTGATGGCGTGGAGGTACTGCTGGCTGGCGAAGGTGCCCTCGGTGCTGATCACCGCGATGCGCCCGTTGCGGGTCGCCTCGACCGCGGCCTGCGCCCCCGGGGCGATGACCCCGACGATGGGGACGTCGAAGCGCTCGCGCGCCGCGTGCAGCGCCGCCGCGGTGGCGGTGTTGCAGGCGATGACCACGAGCTTCACGTCCTCGCCGACGAGGTGCTCGGTGATCCGCAGCGCGAACTCGCGCACCTCGTGCTGGTAGCGCGGCCCGTATGGGAAGTGGGCGAGGTCGGCGAGGTAGAGAAGGCGCTCGCCGGGACACTGGCGGCGCAGCTCGCGGAGCACGGTGAGCCCGCCGACGCCGGAATCGAAGACGCCGACGGGACGGACGTCACTCATCGCGGCCGAGGATAGCAGGGCCCCCCGCCGCCGCCACCCCGCGCCCCGATCAGCGACGGTCGAGGAGGAGCCCCATGAGCAGGAGGTCGCGCTCCCCGGAGCCGGTGCGCAGGTGGCGGCGCAGCGTCCCCTCCTCCTCGAAACCCACCGACCGGTAGAGGGCGATCGCCCGCTGGTTCTCGGGGAAGACGCCGAGGGTGAGCTTGCCCAGGCGGACGGCGCGCGCCCAGCCGACCGCGGTCTCGACGAGCGCGCGGCCGAGGCCCTGCTCGCGCTCGTCGCGGGCGACGGTGATGGAGAGGTCGCCGCGGTGGCCCTCGTACCGCCCCTGCCGGCGCTGGATCGCGAGCTGGCCGGCGAACCGCCCCTCCACCTCGGCGACGAGCGCCAGCCCCCCGTGGCTGATCAGTCCGGCCAGCGCGAGGCTCTCCTCGAGCACGGTGCGCTCGCCGGGCTCTGCGGCCACCCAGATGCCCTCGGTGGCGACCTCGTCGCGGAGGGCGACGAGCGCGGCGGCGTCGTCGGCGCTCGCCGGCCTGATGAGGAACTCGCGCCCCGAGCGGGTCCGGCCGGTGCGCCGGAGAAGCGGTGTCGCCGGGGTCATCCCGCGACGGCGCCGGACGCCGCCGTGACGACGGCGAGGTCGCGGCCGAGGCGCTCGTGGATGCGCGCCGTGATCCCGCGGGCGGTCATCACGGTGACGTGGCCGTGGCCGTACGACCAGCACTCCGTCCCCCAGGCGCCGGCGAGGGCGCGCACGGGCTCGTCGCCGACGATGAGGTCGTGGTCCGCGCTCACCAGGGTGACGCGGTCGCCCGGGGTGCGCGGGGTGAGCAGCCGCGGGGTCACCGGCGCCATCGCTCTCTCGAGCACGGCGCGGGCGGCGACCGCGTCGGTCCCCCAGGGGCCCCCGCCACCGGGACGGACGCCGAGCTCGCGGCGCAGCCGCGTCGGGGAGCGCTCGAGGGTGAGGTCGGCCAGGTCGCAGGGCGGGGTGACCGCGACGAGCGAGTCGAGGCCGACATGGGCGGCGAGCAGGCAGCCGACGAGCCCGCCGAGGCTGAAGCCGAGCGCCCCGACCGCCGGGGTGAGCTCGCGGCGGAGCCAGGCGACGACCGCGGCCGCATCCTCGGTGGCCTGGCGGAGCACGGCGCAGGTGTGCGCCGGCTCGCTGCCGAAGAACCCGTGACCGGCACCGCGGTGCGGGGTGCGGCGGTGCATGTGGAAGGGCAGCTCGATGCGCACCGCGCTCATCCCCCGGCGGAGGAGGAGGCGCATCTGGTGCTCCTCGTACACCGGGGTCGGCGCCGCGTAGCCGTGGAGCAGGAGCACCGCCGGGGCCCCGGGCCGGGGGTGGATCGCCACCCTGCCGACCACCCGGCCGCCATCGGGGAGCACGCAGGGGCCCGAGCTCGGGGCGGTGATGTCGAGGAGGTGACCGGCACCGCGACCGCGCCGGTGCATCGCCGGAAGGGCGGTCACCGGGGCGGGGTCGAGCACCCGGCTCGCCGCCCAGAACTCCTCGACCCCGTCGTGGGCCCCGAACGACGCCGGCCCCGAGTGCACCCCGATCCGCCCCAGACGCCAGCGAACGGCGTGGTCGACGGTCCGTGAGAGGCGGCCGACCGGCCCCATTCGTTGCATCGAGACAGAGTACCGCGCCCCCGGCCCGGGGCCTGCGGGCTGTCGGTCAGGGCTGACCTGCACCCCGGGGACGGCGCGGCGGGAGGGGGCGGTAGAGGTCGTGCCGGCAGACGGTGCAGACCAGGAAGGTGCGAGGCAGCTCGGTGCGGCAGCGGGGGCAGGTCTGACGCCGCGGAGAGCCGGCGACCCAGAGCACCGCGAGGACGAGATTTCCGAGGAACCAGACGTGCCCGCTGAGGGGGGTGCCGGTCGCCATCGCGAGCACCAGCAGGGCGTTGAACGCCGCGACCAGCCAGGTCACGGGCCGCATCCTGGGGAGCATCCGCTCCGTCCCTCCTCGGTTCATCGAGCCTTGGCGCCGGAGCGCCGCGCCTCGATGTTCCTCCCCCGCGCCGTCAGGGCTGCGACGTCCCGGGGACAGCGGTGTGACGGATCGGTGACGGCACTCAGTGGGCCGTCGCGTTCCCCCAGATCGGCACGTTCTGCGCGCCTCCCGGAGCGTCGTCCTGGACCTCGGCGTAGGCGCTGTGCTGCCCGGTCGTGTGGGGATGGAATTGGATGTAGAACTGGCAGAGCCCGCCCGGCCGGACCGTCGCCCCGGTGCAGCTGTTGAACACCAGGCTGTACGACCCGGAGAAGTCGTTGACGAACACCGAGTGGACGTGGAGCGGCGCGTCGCCGTAGTTCTGCACCGAGACCGAGCGCTGCTGCACGCTCCCCACCGGCTGGCTGCCGAAGTTGACGGACGACGGGAAGATGGACACCTGCGGCCCGCGTGCCGCCGCCACCGGCGCGGCC
>DATKEY010000201.1:0-4310 GCA_035544475.1 Candidatus Dormiibacterota bacterium
GATCCCGGCGGGATCGGCGCGCAGGGTCAACGCCACCCCGGGGACGAGCTGGCCGAGCGAGCGCTCGACCCTGGACGCGGGGAGCACGACCGGGAGATCGCTCGCGAGCAGGGCGAGGGCGGCGAGCACCCCCACCGCCGCCACCAGCCGCGCCGCCCGCACCGCGTGGGGAGGAAGCGGGTAGATGACGAAGGTGCAGAGGATGAGCACCCCGCAGGTGAGCAGCGGCCGCAGCCCGGGGCTCAGGACGAGGCCGCCTGTCCGGTGCCGCCGCGCCCCTGGGCCGCCACCTCCTCGGCGCAGTACGGACAGACCCGCCAGCCGAGGCGCAGCCAGCGCTGGCAGGCGCGGCAGCGGCGGGCGAACTGGGTCCGGCAGTACGGGCAGATGACGAAGTCGAGCTCGATCTCGCGCCCGCAGGTCGGGCACGGCCGGGAGATCACCTCCGCCGGCCCCTCGGTGAGCGCCTGCTCCTCGAGGAGGAGCGCGCGCTCCTCGTCCATCGTCCGCGGCGGGCGGAGCACGACGTAGAGAAGCAGCCCGAGATACGGGAGCACGTTGACGGCGAGCGCGAAGACCGCGAGCCACACCGAGTCGCTGCGGCGGCGCGCGTCGCGATACGCCCAGTAGGCGAGGGCGATCCAGAAGAAGGCGAGGAAGAGGACGACGACGATCGCGAGGAAGGCGCCCGCCCCGGAGTCGAGGAGGGCGGCCGGCGCCGGGGTCATCCGCCGTCGAGGAGCCGACGGACGGTGTCGCGCTGTGCCTCGGCCTCGGCCAGGCTGCGACGCGCGCCCTCGACGACGTGCGGCGGAGCTTTCATGAAGCCGGGATTCGCGAGCTTGTCGGTGAAGAGCTTCACCTGGTCCTCGGCCTGCCGCAGTTGCCTCTCGAGCCGTGCGCGGTCCACGGCCTGCACGCCACCGGTGTGCATCGCCGCCTCCACCCCGCCCGCGACGAGTCGAACCGGCGTCGCGCCCGTGGGCAGCTCGTCGACGACCTCGACCGGCACCAGTGCGCGGACCAGCCGGTGCAGGTCGGCCGGGCTCAGCGCCTCGTCGGCGGTGCGCAGGGTCACCGGCTGCCGCTCCTTGAAGCTGTTCGGCAGCCCCGCGTCGTGGCGCGCGTTGCGGAGCGCGCCGACGAGCTCGATCACCCGGTCGACGCCGGAGGCGGCGCCGTTGGCGCCGTCGCGCCACCACGCCGGCGGCGCCGGCCACTCCCGCCGCTGCAGCGTCGGCGCGGCGCCGGGGAGGCGCACCGCGCACTCCTCGGTGACGAAGGGCATGAGCGGGTGGAGGGTGCGAAGCAGAGTGTCGAGCACGGTGACCGCGGTCCAGGTGGCGGCGGCGCGCGACGCCGGCTCGGCGTCGTCGGCGAGCCGGCCCTTGATCATCTCGACGTACCAGTCGCAGAAGCCGTGCCAGGTGACGTCGTACAGCCTCTCCATCACCTCGTGGAAGCGGTAGCCGGCGATCGCGGCGTCGCAGGCCTCGACGGTCTCGGCGACGCGGGCGAGAATCCAGCGGTCCTCGGGATGGAGCGTCTCCGGGTCGGCCTCCGGCGCTGCGGCGATCGTGTCCCCGTCGCCGAGCCGGGTCACGAGCAGCCGGGTCGCGTTCCACAGCTTGTTCGCGAAAAGCTTGTACGACGCGATGCGGTTCTCGTCGAAGCGCATGTCCTGCCCGGACGTCCCCACCGCGCCCGCCCAGGCGCGCACCGCGTCGGCGCCGTAGCGCTCGATCATGTCGAGGGGGTCGACGACGTTGCCCTTGGACTTGCTCATCCGCGAGCCGTCGCCGGCGAGGATCGTGCTGTTGATGATCACGTCGCTGAAGGGCCTGGCGCCGGCGAAGCGCAGCCCGGTCATGACCATCCGCGCGACCCAGAGGAAGATGATCTCGCGCGCGGTCACGAGCACGTCGGTGGGGTAGAAACGGCGCAGGTCGGGGGTGTCGTCGGGCCAGCCGAAGATCGCGAACGGCCAGAGCGCGCTGCTGAACCAGGTGTCGAGCACGTCGGGGTCGTCGCGGAGCTCGGTGCTCCCGCACTCCGGGCAGGAGGAGGGGTGCTCGATCCAGGCGAAGCGGTGGCCGTTGCCGCAGGTCGACACCGGGATCGCGTGTCCCAGCCAGAGCTGGCGGCTGATGCACCAGTCGCGGATGTTGCGCATCCAGTCGAGGTAGACGGCGGCGAAGCGCCGCGGATGAAAGCGCACCTCCTCGGACTCGACGACGGCGATGGCGGGCTCGGCGAGCGGGCGCATCCTCACCCACCACTGCTCGCTGATGAGCGGCTCGAGCACGCCCTTGCAGCGGTCGCAGTGGCCCACGGAGTGGACGTACTCCTCCTCCTTGACCACCAGGCCGAGCTCGCGCAGCGCCTCGGTCACCGCCACCCGGGCCTGGTTGACGGTGAGCCCGTGGAAGAGCGGCAGGTCGGGGACATCCATCGTGCCGTCGAGGGCGATGACGCTGATCATCGGGAGCGCGTGACGCTGGCCGATGTCGTAGTCGGTCGGGTCGTGGGCCGGGGTCACCTTGAGGGCGCCGGTGCCGAACTGCGGCTCCACGGCGGCGTCCTCGATGATGGGAACCCCGCGGCCGGTGAGCGGCAGGATCACGGTGCGGCCGACGAGCGCGGCGTAGCGCGGGTCGCCGGGGGAAACGGCGACGCCGGTGTCGCCGAGCATGGTCTCCGGGCGGACCGTCGCGATGACGATCTCCCCGCCGCCCTCGACCGGGTAGCGGATGCTCACCAGGGAGTCGGTGTGCTCCTGCCACTCGACCTCCTCGTCGCTGATCGCCGACCCGCAGCGCGGGCACCAGTTGACGATCCGCGGACCGCGGTAGATCAGCCCGGAGTCGTAGAGCTCCTTGAAGACGACACGGATGGCACGAACGTAGGCGGGGTCGAGGGTGAAGCGCGCCCGCGACCAGTCGCAGGAGAAGCCGAGGCGGCGCATCTGCTCGAAGATGCGACCCCCGTACTCCTCGTACCAGGCGTCGACGCGCGCCTGGAAGCGCTCGCGGCCGAGCTCCTCCTTCGTGGTTCCCTCGGCGGCGAGCTGGCGCTCGATGACGTTCTGGGTCGCGATCGCGGCGTGGTCGGTGCCCGGGCACCACTCCACCTCGTAGCCGCGCATGCGGTGATGGCGCGCGAGGATGTCCTGCACCGACTGCTGCAGCGCGTGACCCGCGTGCAGCGCGCCGGTGATGTTCGGCGGCGGCAGCGCGATCGAGAACGACGGCCGGTCGCTGCTCACGTCGGCGATGCCGACCCCGAGCTCCTCCCAACGCGCCCGCCAGCGCGGCTCGACGTCGGAGGGAGAGAAGGACTTGTCCATGAGGGCTCCTGGTAGGGCTCGGAGTATAGAGGGGGACGCCTCGCCGCCAAACCTCGCCGCCGTCAGGTGGCGGGCACCGACGCACCGGTCCGCGGATCCCGCCACAGCGGCTGGATCGGCGACTCCGTGTAGACGAGCTGCGGATCGGCGGTGCCGAGCATCCGGGCGGCGCGGTCGCGCGAGACCGCGGGGAAGCTCCGCGGCGGCGCGGCGGCGAGGTCGGCGACCGTCGAGTAGTAGGCCTCGTCGCCGCAGGCGCGGAGGAAGACGGCGAGGCCCTCGACGCCGCCGCCGCCCGCGCCGAGCGGGAAGACGATGGCGTCGTGACGGCCCGGGACGGTGGCGGAGATCTCCACCGGGGAGCCGAGCGAGGTCGCCGCGGCGAGATCGGGATGGAGCGCCGACGCCGCCTCGAGCGCGGCGTCCTCGAGGTTCCGGGGCATGGTGACGTCGTAGGGCTGGTCGAAGTCGCCGAGGGAGCGGAGCTGGGCGGGCAGGTCGGGGAGCGGCGGCGCTCCCGAGCAGCCCGCGGTGCGCGAGCGGACGGCGAGCACGGCGACGGTCACCAGCCCGAGGAGGAGGGCGAGGCCCAGGGCGGTGAGCCGGGGGTGGGATCGGGCGTGATGCACTTTCGTGACTCGTGTCGGCGGTCCGTCTGCGGTAGCGTGGGGGGGACGCCGGAGTGGAGGTCCGGCGGGCGACAGGGAGGCTGGTGGGTGAGAGGAATGGTGGGACGCATGATCGCCGTGCTCGCCGTCGGCGTGCTCGCGGCGGGCTGTGGCCAGCCCCGCGGCGCCTCGGGGCCCGCGGGTCCCGTTTCCCGCTCCGCCCAGGTCACCCCGCTCGTCGCGGTGCTCGAAGCGCCCTTCGGCTCGGTCCCGAACGCCATCCGGCTGGTCGGGCTCGACGGCGTCGAGGCGGCTCGCGTCCCGCTCCCCGACGACGCCGAGGCGGTCGCGCTCGG
>DATKEY010000202.1:0-14415 GCA_035544475.1 Candidatus Dormiibacterota bacterium
GCGGACCGTATGCCGGGTCGCGGGGGTACGGTCCGGGTGGGGGCGGGGGCACGGCGGGATTCGGCGTCCAGCGGTACCCGTCCCAGATCCACTGGCCGTCGGGAGAGACGGTGCCGGCTCCGACGGGCGGCTCGGGCTGCGGCGCCGCCGGTTCCTCGGGGGAGGCCTGGGGCTGCGGGTCGTCGGGCGGGGTGCCGAACGTGGTCACACGTCCACCTCCTCGAGCGGCCGGCGCGGCCGCCGGTCGTCCTGCAGTGTAGTCGCCGGGTCGTCCCGGGGCACGGGTGTTCGGTCTCAGCAGGGTGTCATCACCCTGCTACTCCTCGTCGGGCAGGGCCTCGAGGGCGGCGATCACCGCGCGCGTGATCTGGGTGGGGGTCGACGCTCCGGCGGTCACCCCGACCCGGCGAACCCCGCGGAACCACGCGGGGTCGAGGTCGGCGGCGGTGTCGACGAGGTGGGCCCGGCGTCCGGCGCGCTCCTCGACGACCTGGACGAGGCGGCGGCTGTTGCTGCTCCGGGTGCTCCCCACCACGACCACGCAGTCGAGGTCGGCGGCGGCGCGCACCGCCGCCTCCTGCCGCTCCTGGGTGGCGAGGCAGATCTCGTTGTGGACCTCGATCTCGGGATAGCGCTCGGTGAGCCGGTCGATGATCGCCCGGGTGTCCCACATCGAGAGAGTGGTCTGGCAGGTGACGGCGAGGCGCGTCCCCTGCGGGTAGTCGAGGGCCTCGACCTCCTCGAGCCGCTCCACCAGCCGGATCCGTTCCGGATCGATGCCCACCACCCCCTCCGGCTCGGGATGGCCGCGCTTGCCGATATAGATGACGAGGTTGCCGCCGTCGAGCAGCTGCCGCACCAGCGCATGGGTGCGGGTCACGTCGCTGCAGGTCGCATCGACGATGCGCAGCCCGCGCGCCCGCGCCCCCTCGACGACCGCGGGCGAGACCCCGTGGGCGGTGAAGATGACCGTGCCGGAGTCGATCTGCCGGAGGCCGGCGACGCGGTCGTCGGAGTCGACCAGGCGCACCCCGTGCTCCTCGAGCTCGCGGGTGACGTGCTCGTTGTGGACGAGGTAGCCGAGCATCGACACCGGCTCGCCGTCGCTCTCGGACCCGACCCTCTTCGCCATCCGGATGGCCTCGACGACCCCGTGGCAGTACCCGCGCGGGGTGATGCGGACCACCTCCATACCTTCTCCAGTGTACGCGGCGGTGTCCGCGCGCCGGTCAACGCGTCAGCAGGTCGGCGATCTCCAACGCCGTCTCGGCCCCCCGGGGCGGTCCGTCGAGCTGCAACCCGGCGGGCCGGTCCCGCCGGGTGCGTCCGCCCAGCAGAAGCCAGGAGTACAGGAGGGCGCCGCTCGCGGCTCCGATCGCGTACTTCGCGGGGGCGGGGAGGTCGCTCGGAGAGACGAATCCCTCGAGCAGGCCGGCGACGACGAGCAGCGAGGCGACGCCGACGCAGAGGGTGACGGCGCGGAGCGCCACCGCGACGAGCGCGTCGCCGCGGCTGAGCAGCCCGGGCCGGAGGATGGCGTCTCCGACCATCAGCCCGGTGGCCCCGGCGAGGACGATGACGCTGAGCTCGATCACCCCGTGGGGCACGATGTACGCCCAGAACCGGTAGTCGATCCCGTCGCGGTGGATCGACGACGCGAGGGTGCCGAGCACCCAGCCGTTGGCGAGCAGGGTGAGCGCGGTCGGGACCCCGACCAGGACCCCGCCGCAGAAGCAGAGCAGCGCCACCTTGACGTTGTTGCCGATGATCAGCGAGGCGGCGACCGGGGCGTCGCCGATGCCGCCGCTCACCTCGCCGCGCGCCATCCGGTCGAAGAGCGAGTCGGGGATGAGGGTCGCGGCGAGGTCAGGGCGCAGCCGCACCGCGAGCCAGCCGGCGAGCACCCCGGCGAGGCTGAGCGCCAGGCTGGCGGCGATGTACGGGCCGGCGGCGCGCACCGTCCGCGGAAGCACCGACGCGTAGAAGCGCGGGAGCGCCGACGGCCGCACCGGCTGCCCCCGGTAGAGCAGCGGATGGGCCCGCCCGCACAGGCCGTTGAGGTACTCGGTGACGGGCTGGTCGGGGAAGTCGCGGCGGGCGATGGCGAGGTCGCTGGCGGCGTGACGGTAGAGCACCCCGAAGCGCTGCAGGTCGGCGGCGGGCACCGAGCGGAGCGCCCCCCGGCGGGCCTGGGCGACGTGGCGCTCGAGCTCCGCCCACCCGGCCTGGCGGCGGGCCGCGAACTGCTCGGGCGTCATGCCGGCATCCCCGGGCCGGGAGGCGCCGGCGCCATCCGCGGGAGGAGCTGGAGGTAGAGACGCTCGAGGAGCAGCTCGGGGGGCCACTGCCGCTCGGGGGCGCCGGGGGCGAGCTCGAGCCGCTCGCAGAGGCGGGCGGCGATCACCCCGGCGAGCCGGGCGCGCTGCTCCGGGGCCATCCCCGGGCGGGAGAGGAAGGTGCGCAGCGCGCTCCACTCGGCGCTGCCGAGGCGCTCCACCCCGTCGATCGCCGGTCCGGCGTCGGGGGTGCGCAGGATCGGTGGCGGCAGCACCGGCGGCGCCGCCGCGGTCGGGGCGCGGTGCTCGCGCACGACCACCGTCCCCGCGGCGAGGTCGCCGAGGCGGCGTGACCGGCGGTCGAAGAACATCACGACGACGCCGATGCCGAGGGCGAGGTCGATGATCCGCACGATGTTGCGCACCAGCGCCTCGCGCAGCCCCGGGGCGCCGCCGTCGAGGCGGATGACCCGCAGCCCGACGGCGCGCTTGCCCGGGGTGCGGCCGGCGGTGAGCGCCTCGGCGACGGCGAAGTAGCCGACGCTGACCAGCAGCGGCACGAGCAGGAAGAGCGCGATGGCGAGCGACCCGGCGACGCCGTTGGGTGCCGCCGCCAGGGTCACCACGAGCGCGGCGATGACCACCACCGCCTGGACGAGCACGTCGAGCCCGAAGGCGAGGAAGCGGCTGCCGATGCCCGCCGCGTCGTAGCCGATGCCGACGTTGTCGGCGGTCCGGATCTCGTGGAGGTCGGGGAGCACGGCGCCAGCGTACCGCCGCCGCGGCGGCGCCGAGCCTACCCGCCGGGGATCCGTGCCGCGGCGACGAAGAGGGCCGCGCAGTGGTCGACGAGCTGGTCGCGGGAGATCTCCAGCCCCCCCTGGAGCCAGGCGATGAGGAGCTCGGCGAGACCGCCGACGAGGAAGTGGGCGGTGAGCTCGACGTCCCGACGGCTCGCGACCGCGGGGCCGTAGAAGGACCGCGCCTGGACGGCGACGAGCTGGGCGAAGGTGTGGAGCGTCTGCCGCCGCCGGGTCTCGAGGGCCTCGCATCCCAGCGCCTCGAGCAGGGTCACCCGCCCCTTGCGGGGGTCGTCGGTGACGAGCTCGACGTACGCCGCGATCGCCGCCCGGGCACGGGCGCGGGCGTCGTGGGGGGTGGCGGCGACGGCGGCGAGCACCACCTCGGCGGCCTCGCCGGCGATCCGGTCGAAGACCGCGACCAGGAGGTGCTCGCGGCTGGGGAAGCTCTGGTAGAAGTAGCGCTCGGTCAGCTTCGCCCGGGCGCAGACCGCGGTCACCGTGGTCTTCGCCCAGCCCTCGGTGCCGAGCAGGTCCAGCCCCGCGTCGAGGAGGCGCTCGCGCCGCTCGAGGTGGCGCTGCTCGGCGCTGACGCCGCGGTACCGCCGGGTGGGGATGGCCATCCCCCCATCGTGCTACTCCACGATGGCGACGGTCTGCCCCTCCTGGACCACGTCGCCCTCGTTGACGAGGATCTCCCTGATCGTCCCGGAGACGGGCGTGGTCACCGGGATCTCCATCTTCATCGACTCGAGGATCATCAGCGTGTCGTCCTCCTCGACCTGCTGGCCGACCTCGGTGACGATCTTCCACAGGTTGCCGACCAGCTCCGCCTTGACCTCGGTCATCGGGCTCCTCCGTGGGGGAAAGACGCCATGGTATGTGGCTCAGCGCCCGGTGAACTTCGGCGCCCGCTTCTCCATGAAGGCGCGGGTGCCCTCGGCGGCGTCGTCGCTGAGGGTGAGCACCGTGAGCTGCGAGTGCAGCACGGTGAGCGCGCTCTCGAAGTCGAGGTCGTCGATGGCGAAGAACGCGTCCCGGCCCAGGCGCATGAGCAGCGGGCTCTTCTCGGTGAGGCGCAGCGCGAGGTCCCGGGCGGTCCGGCGCACCTCGGCGAGGGGGACGACGCGGTTCACCAGCCCCCAGCTCAACGCGGTCTGCGCGTCGATGCGCTCGCCGGTCATGTAGAGCTCCATCGCGCGCTTGCGAGGGAGGTTCCGGCCGATGATGGCCATGATCATCATCGGCCAGAGCCCGACGTTGATCTCCGGGGTGCCGAAGGTCGCGGTGTCGGCGGCGACGAGGAGGTCGCAGCTCAGCGCCAGCCCGAAGCCCCCGGCGAGGGCGTGCCCGTTGATGCAGCCGATCAACGGCTTGCCGAGCCGGGTGGCGAGCTGGAACACCTTGACGAACTCGCGCCGCTCCTCGTGGAGCTGGATCGGTCCGGCGCCGGTCGCGATGCCGCCGAGGTCGGCGCCGGCGCAGAAGGCCTTGTCGCCCGCCCCGGTGAGGATGACCACCCGCACCTCGGGGTCGTCCTTCGCCGCCCCGAGCGCGGTCAGCAGCTCGCCGAGGAGCTGGGTGCTCATCGCGTTGCGCCGCTCGGGGCGGTTGAGGGTGACGGTGGCGACGCCGTCCCCGGTCTCGTAGAGGACGCAGCTGAGCTCCACGGTCGATCTCCTGGGGGCCAGGTCAGCCGGCCGGCACCGGGCGCGGCACCGGGCCGATGACCTCGAGCAGGGCGGTCGTGTAGTCGCCGGCGCGGAACGGCGCCGAGGCGAGGATGTGGCGGTGGAGGGGGAGGTTGGTGCGCACCCCCTCGACGGTGAAGCCGTCGACGGCACGCAGGGCGAGCTCGAGCGCCTCGTCACGCGTGGCGGAGTGGACGATGAGCTTGGCGAGCAGCGGGTCGTAGAGGTGGCTGACGACGCTGCCCTCGACAACCCCGGAGTCGACCCTGATCCCCGGCCCGGAGGGCTCGCGCCACGCGGTGATCGTCCCCGGGCTCGGGAACATGCGGTACGGATCCTCGGCGTAGACGCGCATCTCGACGGCGTGGCCGTCGAAGCGCACCTCGTCCTGGGCGATCCCGAGCGGCTCGCCGGCGGCGATGCGCAGCTGGAGGCGCACGATGTCGATGCCGGTGCGCATCTCGGTGACGGGGTGCTCGACCTGGAGCCGGGTGTTCATCTCGAGGAAGTGGAAGTCGCCGGCGGCGTCGACGAGGAACTCCACCGTGCCGGCGTTGCGGTACCCGATCGCCGCCGCCGCGCGCAGCGCCGCCGCCGCCATCCGCGCGCGCAGCGCGCCGTCGAGGGCGCACGACGGGCTCTCCTCGATCACCTTCTGATGGCGCCTCTGCACGCTGCACTCGCGCTCGCCGAGATGGATCGTGCCGCCGTGGGCGTCGGCGACCACCTGGAGCTCGACGTGCCGGGGACGGTCGACGAAGCGCTCGAGGAAGACCCCGCCGTCGCCGAACGCCGCGGTCGCGCGCTGCCGCGCGGTCGCGACCGCGGCGGCGAGCGCCGCGGGGTCGTCGACGCGCTGCATCCCGATGCCGCCGCCGCCGGCGCGCGCCTTGACCATCAGCGGGAAGCCCACCGCCGCGGCGGCGGCGTCGACGTCGTCGTCCTCGCCGAGGGCGTCGTCGGTCCCCGGCACCACCGGCACACCGGCGGCCCGCATCGTCGCCCGCGCGGCGACCTTGTCGCCCATCGCGGCGATCACCTCCGCCGGCGGCCCCACCCAGGTGAGCCCGGCCGCCGTCACCGCCGACGCGAAGCCGGCGTTCTCGGAGAGGAAGCCGTACCCCGGGTGGACGGCGTCGGCTCCGCTGCGGCGGGCCGCGTCGAGCAGCGCGCCGGCGTTCAGGTACGACTGGGGCGCCGGTCCGGCCCCGATGAGCTCGGCATGGTCGGCCTCCGCGGTGAAGGGCGCCGCGGCGTCGACCTCGGAGTGGACGGCGACGGCCTCGAGGCCCTCGTCGTGACAGGCACGGATGATCCGGCGGGCGATCTCGCCGCGGTTGGCCACGAGCACGCGGCGGAGCGCCACGGGTCCTCCCTCCAACGTCCGGCGGCGGCGTCCACGGGCCGCGCCGTGCCGGCCGACCACTCTTATCACGGCGGCGCGGCGGACCGCCTCTCGCCCGCGGAGCACGGATCGGTCCCCGGATGCTCCACCGGCGGCCCCCGGGAGGTCTGCGGCTACCGGAAGCCGTACAGCCCCTCGTGGAAGTCGCCGGTGTCGATCCACCGCCGGATCACGGCGTCGACGACGGTGCCGTCGACGAGGGTCGCGCCCATCCCCCGCGCGTTCCCCTCGACCGCCTCGAGGACCTGGCCCTGGACGAAGTCGGGGATCCTCTCGAAGCGCGCCAGCGCCTCGTCGGTCCAGGGGAGGCCCTCGCGCTCGCGCTCGCGGATGGCGTGGGACACCTTCCCCCACATCTCGTACTTCACCTCCATCACCTCGGGGGTGATGGTCGTGCCGAGACCGAGCTTGTGGGCGGTCCACTCCACCCGCCAGCGGGTCAGGTCGCGGCAGAACTCGGGCACGTCGGCGAGCCGCGCCTCGGCCTCGGGGGTCCAGGTGAACTCCACCGTGCCGGTGCGGTCGCTGAGCGGGTGTCCGTAGCCGAGCTTTCGCCCGAGGCTGCGCACGAAGAGCTCGGTGATCGCCTCGAGCCGCTTCGCGTCGGCGCGGCTCTCGACGGCGCGCACCGCCATGTCCGCCGCGCGGTCGGGGCTCAGCCCGCTCGCGCCCGCGGCGCGCCGGGCGATCTCCTCGGCGTGCTCACGCGTGCCCTCGTCCCAGCCCGGCGCCACCGGACAGCCGGAGGAGGTGTCGGAACGCGGGGGGTGGGGAAAGGGGCAGCCCCCGCGGCCGCCCTGCGCTCCATCCATGGTTCGGCATTCTCGCAGTCGATGTCCCAGCGGCGCCAACAGAAAGACTGCACCAGTCGACTGAAACGCGCCAGGCGCCGTCGTCCTGCACAGGGTATGCTGACGGCCGTCTGATGGCGCCCTTCCACCGGCACATCTACGTCCCCCTCGACAACTCCGAGCACTCCAACGCGGCCATCGAGGTCGCCGTCGAGCTCGCCGCGGCGTTCGGCGCCCACTGCACCGGCTGCCATGTGTACGCCGCGCGGATGCACGACTATCGCTTCAAGCAGATGGAGTACACGCTGCCCGAGGAGTACCAGGACGAGTCCGAACTCCTCCGCCAGCGGCGCATCCACGACAGCCTGATCACCACCGGGCTCCAGCTGATCAGCGACTCCTACGGGGACGTGATGCGCTACCGCTGCATGCAGCGTGGCGTGCCGTTCGAGAGCCGGATGCTCGACGGGAGGAACTGGGAGGCGCTGGTCGCCGACATCACCGATCCGGCGAGCACGTACGACCTCGTGGTGATGGGAGCGCTCGGGATGGGCGCGGTCAAGGAGTCCCGCCTCGGCAGCGTCGCCGACCGGGTGGTCCGGCGCATCCGCACCGACACGATCGTCGTCCGGCGCACGACCGCGGACGCCGACGCGGACGGCGGCGGCGGCATCCTCGTCGCCATCGACGGCTCACCGCAGAGCTTCGGCGGCCTGCGCACCGCGCTCGCGCTCGGCCGCGCGCTCGACCGCCCGGTGGAGGCGGTCGCGGTCTACGACCCGTATCTCCACTACGCCGTCTTCAACAGCATCGTCGACGTGCTCAGCGAGAAGGCGAGCAAGGTGTTCCGCTTCAAGGAGCAGGAGGCTCTCCACGAGGAGATCATCGACACCGGGCTCGCGAAGATCTACGAGTCGCACCTGAAGGTGGCGCGGGCCACCGCGGCCGACGAGGGCGTCGATCTCCCCGTCACCCTGCTCGACGGCAAGGCCTTCGAGCAGGTTCTGCGCTACGCGCGCGAGCGCCGTCCCTGGCTGCTCGTCACCGGGCGCATCGGGGTGCACTCCGACGCGTCGATGGACCTCGGCAGCGCCACCGACCAGCTCATCCGCCTCGCTCCGTGCAACGTGCTCGTCTCCAGCCGCACCCACGTGCCCCCGATCGACCGGCGCGCGGAGGCGGCGGTGGTGTGGACGCCCGAGGCGGAGGCGCGGATGGAGCGCGTCCCCGCCGCAGCCCGGGGGATCGCCCGTACCGCGGTGCTCGGCTGGTGCACCGAGCGCGGCCACAGCGTGGTGAGCAGCGGCGACGTCGACGCCGCCCTCGACGACGTCATGCCCTTCCAGCGGACCCTGCGGCGGATCGACGAGGTCGCCGGCACCCTGCGCGCCGCGGAGCGCGCGATGCGCGAGGAGCCGCCGGTCGACGAGGCGCGCGCGGTCTGCGACACCTGCGGCTACGCCGCCCGCGCCGCGGAGCCGGCGGTGTGCCCGGTCTGCGGGGGGCCGCCCGAGGGCTTCCAGCGGCTCGACGTCGCCGTCCTGCTCGCTGCGGCGGCGAGCGAGGGCGACGCCGCCGAGACCGGGTTCGACGGCCGCAAGCTCGGCTGGACCCTGGAGGCGCGGGGCCTGCTCCACCAGCTCCCCGCCGGGTACCTGCGCCGCCGGGTCAAGGCGATCATCGAGAAGGCGGCGCGGACGCGGCGGCTCCCCGCGATCACCGCGGACGTCGTCGAGCCCCACGTGCGCCGCGAGCTCGATGCCCTCGACTCCGCCGCCGCACCCCACCGCGCTCCGCTCCCCGCCGAGGACGCGGGCGGCGGCGGCGCCGGGCCCCGCCGGCTGCCCTGGACCGCCGAGGCGGAGAGCCGGCTCGAGCGCATCCCCGAGGGCTTCCTGCGCACCCTGGTGCGCGAGCAGGTCGAGCGCCTCGTCCTCCAGCTCCCGGCGACCGAGGTGGAGGCGCTCCACGTCGAGGCGGGCATCGGCGAGGCGCGGGCGCGGATGCGTGACACCCTCGGCGCGCGCGACGGCGAGGCGCCGGCCGGCTGCCCGATGCACCGTTCGAACGGGGACCCCGCCGCGCCGGCCGGCGCCGGGCTCAACGAGGTGACGGCGGGCGTCGTCGAGTCGCTCGGCCACCGGCAGGCGCCGGCGCGGGGGGTCGACGAGGAGGTCGCGACGCCGTGATCGCACCCGCGACGCTCCACGTCGCGCCGCCCGACTTCCCGGTGGTGGGCAACAGCGTCCCCATCGCCGTCTTCTTCATGCTCCATATCGCGATCGCCGAGTACAGCCTCGGCGCGATCGCCATCGCCCCGGTGATGGAGCTGCACGGCGCGCGCAGCGGCGATCCACGCGCCGCGCGCTACGCGAAGGCGCTCACCAACAGCTACTACCTGGTGTTCAGCCTCGGCGCGACCCTCGCCGTCTTCGCCGTCGTGCTGCTCACCGGGCTGTGGGGGCGCTCCTGGGCCACCCAGCTCAACGTCTTCCTCCCCCTCGTCGGCGTGCTCTTCGGGATCTTCCTCCCGCTCGTCGCGCTGCTCGTCGTCTACCGCAACACCTTCGGACGGATGAGCCCGCGGCTGCACATCGCCGTCGGCTTCGCCGTCCTCGCCCTCCAGGCGCTCTTCGTGGTCGGGATCACCGCGCTCGACAGCTGGCTCATCACCCCCCGGCACGCGGGCGCCGTCGGGGGCTTCACCAACGCGCCCTTCGTGCCACTGCTCATCCACCGGCTCGTCGGCAGCGTCTCCTGGACCGCGCTCTTCCTCGCCGGCTTCGCCGCGCTGAAGCTCGCGCGTGCCACCTCGGAGAGCGAGCGCCTCTTCCAGGCCTGGGCCGCGCGGGTGAACGTGCGCATCGGCCTCGCCTTCGCGGTGATCATGCCGGTCGACGGCTTCGTCCTCGTCGAGGTGCTGAAGCACTCCCAGCCGGGATTCTTCGGCAACCTCGTCACCGGGCAGGCCGCGTGGCTCTTCGTCCTCCAGGAGGCGCTCTTCGGCGGTCTGCTCGTCCTCGGCAACGTCGCGCTCGCCCTCGAGACGCCCCACCGTGCGGGCACCGACGACGCCGGTCGCGCGGCGGTCGCGCTCACCGCGGTGGGGATGATCGTCGGGCTGATGCCCGCGCAGGTGGTGCCGGCGAGCCTGGTCGGCCTGCGCTACATCGGGATCGGGATCGCGGTGCTCGCGACCGCTCTCCACCTGCTGCTCCGGACCGGCCGCGCGGGGGCGATGCCCCAGCTCAGCCCCGCTCCCGGGGCCGCCCTCGCGGTCCCCTACGGCGGATCGGCGACGGCGCGGCGCGCCCTCGTCGTCGCCGGCGTGCTCGGGGTCACCACCGCCCTGCTCATGGGCTACATGAAGGAGGAGGCGCGCGGCGGCTACACGATCTACGGCGAGATGACCCTGCAGCAGGGCCACGGGCTGTTCAATCCCGACCCGGGGGTGTACCCGTGATCGCCTACGGCGGCAACCCCGCCCGCGAGGCCGACTTCCAGGCGGCCTGGTACTACTCGCTGCTCCTCTTCGTCGTCCTCATGCTCGCCGTCGCCGGCTTCGTCCTCGCACGCAGCGCGGTGCGGCCGATGTGGCGCAACGGCGACCGCGGCCCGGCGCTCGCCGTCCTCGCGTCGGCGGCGGTCGCGCTGGTGTTCCTGCTGTCGATGCTCGTCACCGTGGCGGTCGCGATGCTCCCCGAGGCCGCCGGGAGGGGCTGATGCGCGCTCTCACCCGCCGTCAGTGGCTCACCGTCACCGCCGCAGGCTCCGGCCTCATCGCCCTGATGCTCACCGTCCCGGCGATCGGCTTCGTGATCAGCCCGCTCTTCGAGCAGCGCCGCCGGCAGACCTTCCGGGTCGGCGCCATCGATCACATCCCCATGGACACGCCGACACCGCTGACCGTCGGCGTGGTCAGCGGTGAGGCGTACGACACCATCCCGGTGGAGCGGATCGTCTACGTGGTGCGCAAGTCGAACGGCACCACCCTTGCGCTCACCAACACCTGCACCCACATGCAGTGCAACGTGCACTGGCGCGAGGACCTCCAGCAGTTCCTCTGCCCGTGCCACGGGGGGCTGTACGACATCGACGGGAGGAACGTCGGCGGCCCGCCGCCGTCTCCGCTCCCGCAGTGGGTCCACGACCTCCGGGACGAGGACGGCACGACCGTCCTCTACATCACCAACGAGTACGACGAGAGCATCTGATGGCGACGGTCGATCGCGAGAAGGAGGCCCCGCGGAGGCGGCGCCTCGGCGCGATCTACGGCTGGGTCGACGAGCGCGCGGGGATCACCGGTCAGCTCCACAAGGGGCTCTACGAGGCCGTGCCGCGCAAGGGCGGCTGGGCCTACACGCTGGGCAGCGCGACCCTGGTGCTCATCCTCCTCCAGCTCTTCACCGGCATCTTCCTGCTCCTCGACTACGTCCCCTCCTTCGAGCAGGCGTGGACGAGCCTGAGCTACCTCGAGCACAGCGACCGCTTCGGCGGCTGGGTGCGGGGCATGCACCTGTGGGGCGCCTACGTGCTCATCCTCGTCATCGGCCTGCACATGATGCGCACCGCGCTGAGCGCCAGCTACAAGCGGCCCCGCGAGCTCAACTGGGTGTCGGGCGCGATCCTCTTCTTCCTCACCCTCGGGCTCGCCGTCACCGGGGCGATGCTCCCGATGGACAACGCCGGCTACTGGACGACGGTGGTGGTCACCAACATCCCGCACTACATCCCGCTGATCGGCAGCGGTCTGCGCACCCTGTGGCGCGGCGGCGAGTTCGTGGGCCCGATCACCCTCACCCGCACCTTCGCCATCCACATCTGGGTGCTGCCCTTCCTGCTCTTCGCGCTCATCGGCGGCCACCTCGCCCTGCTCCGCCGCCACGGCGAGTTCGGCGCCTGGGTGAACTACGAGACCGGTGACCAGGACCCCGAGCGCGAGATCGTCGAGCGGATCCGGCGGGCCGAGCCCCCCTACCCGGCGACGCGGATCGAGCGCCGCTACGCCGCGCCGCGCGAGGTCACCGACTTCTTCCCCTTCCAGCTCGGCAAGGACGTGGTGGTGAGCATCCTGCTCGTGGCGGTGATCTTCGTCATGGGGTTCGTCTTCGGTGCGCCCCTCGACGAGCGCGCCAACCCGGCGGCGCTCACCTACACCCCGACGCCGGAGTGGTTCTACCTGCCCCTCGACCAGCTCCTCGTCTTCATCCCCCAGACCTACTTCATCGCCGCCGGGATCTTCGGCCTCATCGGGCTCGCGGCCACCCTCTTCGTGGTGCTCCCCTTCATCGACCGAAGCAAGCACCGCCGGCCGCTGCAGCGTCCCGAGGTGCTGCTCCCCGGGCTCTTCTTCGCGGTCATGATCGTGATCCTCGCGGTCATCGGCATCAACCGGCTCTTCAGCCTGTGATTCCCGCCCCCCTCGACGTCACCCCGACCCCGGTGCCCGGCAACCTGGTCGGCAACGGGCTCGCCGTCGCCATCCTCGCGCTGCTCCACATCCAGATCGCGGCCTACCTCCAGGGCGCGGCGGCGCTGTCGACCGTCAGCCAGGGCATCTCGCTGATGCGCGACGACCCCCGCCACGAGCGCCTCGCCCACGGCCTGATCAAGTCCATGGCCTACGTGTTCAGCTTCGGCGCGGCGGTCGCGATCTTCTGGGTGATCTGGGTGCTGACGACCCTCTGGGGGCGCTTCTGGGTCTCGCTCAGCGTCATCACCTTCTGGCCGCTCGTCTTCGAGGCCGCCGCCTTCCTCTCCGAGATCGTGCTGCTCTACACGATCTACGCGAACTGGGAGCGGCTGGAGCGCTATCGCCGCGCCCGCTTCGGGCTGACGATGCTGCTCACCATCGTGATGTGGTGGCAGATGTTCCTCATCGACGTCGTCGCCTCCTACATGCTCACGCCCAACAACGGCGACACCAACCAGCGCGCCCAGATCCTCAACCCCACCTTCCTGCCGCTGCAGATCCACCGCACCATCGGCAACATCGCCTGGGCGGGGGCGGTGATCGCCTTCTACGCGGGCTTCTGCTACCTGCGTGCGACCCGCCGCGCCCGCGCCACCGCCGCCGCCGCCGCGCCCGCGCGGTCGGTCGGCGCGATGGCGGCGCCGGACGAGCTCGACGAGCGGCGCGGCTGGCTCGACTGGCTGGGCCAGTGGGGGGTGCTCTGGGCGATCACGCTCTCGCTCTTCCAGATCTGGGTCGGCTACAGCTACGCGAAGGAGGTGCAGCTGCACTCGTTCCCCGCGTGGTACCGGATGATGCGCGGCGCGCTCTCCAACGTCTTCCTCACCCAGATCGTCCTCCTCGGGACGATCTTCAGCCTCGGCTCCCTGTACTTCTGGCGGCGGATGCGGGCGTCGGGGATCCGCCGCCTCTGGGTGCAGAAGATCTGCTTCGCGATGCTCGTCCTCGCCACTCTGCTCGCGGCGCAGCCGGCGTGGTTCGCGGGCTCCCGCGACGACGTCGTCGCCGCCCACCGCGACCGTCCCTGGTGGGACGGGGGGCTGCTCAATCCGATCGGCAACTTCATCCCCAACAAGGTGCTCGCGCTCCTCGTCTTCATGGTCTTCGGGCTGATCTCGGCGACGAGCTACGTGCGCGCCTACTCCGAGGGGCGGGTCCGCATCGGCGACACCACCCGGCGGCTGCAGGTGGCGCTCCTCGCCCTCGGCTTCACGATCAGCGTGATGATGATCGTGATGGGGGTGATCCGCGAGAACAGCCGCCAGCCGTATCTCATCTACGGAGAGATGCGCATCCAGCACCAGCAGATCACCACCACCGGCCCCTGATGGCGGAGTGGCCGCCCTTCGACCAGACCGACGCGAGCCTCCCCCCGGTCGAGCTCGAAGCGGGGACGGTCGCGATCCGGGTGCGTCTCTTCGAGAGCCAGGCGCGGGAGATGGCGCGGGCGGTCACCGCCCCGTGGCCCGGCTGGATGGAGAGGCTGTACGCGCTCGAGTCGCTCGCGCTGCGCAGCCCCGACCCGTCCGGGGAGGTCGCGTCCCTCGGCAGCGCCGTCAGCGCCCTCGGCGAGCGCCTCCACTACCGGCTCCGGGTCGTCGCCTTCGCGGTCAGCGCGATGGAGGAGCTGGGCTGGAGCGCCGAGATGGACGAGAACGGGATCCTGCTCCGTAGGGAGAGGACGTCGCCGGACGAGGCGATGGCGGAGCTCGAGACCGCCGGCGTCTACGGGCCGCTCTGCAAGGTGTGCATCCTCGACAGCCGTGGACGGCCATGGATCGGGTCGGGATGACCGCGACCGTGCTCGTCGTCGAGGACGAGCCGATGATCGGCCGCATCCTCGAGCACAAGCTGAGTCGTGAGGGGCACCGCGTCCTCTGGGCACGGAGCGCCGACGAGGCGGAGGCCATGACCGGGGCGCACTCCGTCGACGTGGCCCTCGTCGACGTCACCCTCGAGCGCGACGGGGTCGCGCTCGC
>DATKEY010000203.1:0-8920 GCA_035544475.1 Candidatus Dormiibacterota bacterium
CGAGCCGGCGAGGGCGAAGGCCGCGCCCCCGCTGCCGGTGAGGTGCCAGTCGGCTCCGACCCGGGCGCGCAGCCGGCAGAGCTGCTCGCCGAGGAGGGGGGTGGCGCGGCAGGCGGCGGCCTCGAGCGCGCTGCCGCAGTCGTCGGACGCCGGGCGCCGCCCCGCCGCGAGCTGCTCGGCGACGCGGGAGGCGCGCCCGTCCCCGCGGCGCTCGCCGTCGTGGAGCGCGGCGTAGGCGGCGGCGGTCGAGGACTCCCCGGCGACGGCGACGGCGAGGTGGAGGGGAGGGCAGGGCACCGGCGTCAGCACCTCGCCCCGGCCGGTGGCGAGCACCGCGCCGCCGGCGAGCGCGGCCGGCACGTCGCTGCCGAGCTCGGCGGCCGCGGCGGCGAGCGCGTCGGCGGCGGGCGCCCGCCCGGCGCGGCCGAGCAGGGCCGCCCCGGCGCGGAGCACCGCGGCGGCATCGGCGGAGCCTCCGCCGACGCCGGCGGCGACGGGGAGCCGCTTGTCGAGCCAGAGCTCCACGTCGAGCCCACCCCCGGCGAGCCGCAGCAGGACCGCGGCGGCACGCGCCGCCAGGTTCTCGGATCCGCCGGGCACCCCGGCGGCGGCGGGGCCGCTGACCCGCAGCCGGACCTCGCCGTCGCCCGGGCGCAGTCGCACCCCGACGAGGTCGTGCCAGTCGAGGGGGACGATCACCGTCGCGACGTCGTGGTAGCCGTCGGGGCGAAGGCCGGTCACCTCGAGGGCGAGGTTCACCTTGGCGGCGGCGGGAAGGACGATCACGGTGGCGACGGTAGCGGGAGACCGGGGTCCGATGCCGGACGGCCGGATGCCGGCAGACCTGCTGCTATACTCCCGCCGCCGGTCGCGCACCTGCCGACGCGCGCCCAGATCGAGGAGTCCCGTGGCCAATACCCGCTCCGCCCGCAAGCGGATCCGTTCCAACGAGCGCAAGCACATCCGCAACCGGGCGGTCCGTTCGGCGGTGCGCACGAGCATCACCAAGGCGCGACGCGCGCTGCTCGGCACCCTCCCCACGATCGACACCGAGGACCAGGTGCTCGCCGCGGTGCGCGCCCTCGACCGCGCCGCCGAGAAGGGCATCCTCCACCGCAACAACGCCGCCCGGCGCAAGTCGCGGCTGATGTCGATGGCACACAAGCTGGCCGCCGCGGCCGCCGCGGGTGAGCAGGTCGCCGCCCGCTCCGCCGCCGCCGGCGGTGAGAAGGGCCGCTCGCGGTCGAAGGGCAAGACGGCCGCGAAGCCGGCCGCCACGAAGGCGACCGCCGCCGCGAAGACGCCGGCTGCCAAGGCTCCCGCCAAGCCCGCCTCCAGGACGGCGAAGACCAAGTCCTAGGGGTCAGCGGGCTGTCTGGAGCTCGCCGCTCGCGCGGAGCGCGAAGGCGCGAAGCCCGGAGGTGTCGTCGAGTTCGCCCAGCTTCACCCCGGCGTCGAGCCGCTGGAGGCGGCGCAGCCAGCCGGCGACGAGGTCCGGGGTGACCCGAGAGGCCCAGCGGACCAGCCGCTCCGCCCTCCAGGGCGGCAGCCCGAGACGCGCGGCGACCGCCGAGGCGCTGCCCCCACCGCTCAGCACCTCGCTCGCCACGAGCACCTCGCGGAGCTGGCCGGCGAGGATGGAGAGCAGGTAGAGCGGCGCGATCCCGTCCTCGATCAGGGTGTCGACCGCGGCGGCGCCGCGTCCGTGGGGAGGGGTGAGCAGCCGCTCGAGGACGTCCCAGGTCGCGAGCTGCTCCTCGCCGCCGGCGAGGATGCGAACGTCCTCGAGCGACACCGAACGCCCCCCGCCGGCGAAGGCGGCGAGCTTGTCGAGCTCGGAGTCCATACGGCCGAGGTCGGCGCCGACGACGAGGAGGAGGTGGTCGACGGCGCCACGGGGGAGGCGGAGCCGCCGCTCGGTCACCCTGCGCTCCACCCAGCTGCGGAGCTCCCGACCGCGCAGCAGGGGATGCTCGGAGATCCTCCCCCGCAGCCGCTGCACCGCCTTGAGGACGGGGTTCGCGGCGGTCACCTTGGTGTGCGCCACCAGGCAGACCGAGGTGGTCGGAGCCCGGGTCTCGAGGGCGGCGGCGAGCACCTCGGCGCTGTCCGAGCCGCGTCGCGGCCGCTCCGACAGCTGCGGCGGATCCCGGACCAGGACGTGGCGCCGCGCGTCGAGGAACGGCAGCTCGATGAGGCTCTGCCGCAGCCCGTCGAGACGTGTCGGCGCGTCGAGCACCTCGACGCTGAGCTCGCTGGTGCTCGCCGCCCGGGCGGCGGCGAGCCAGCTCCGGGCCTCCCGGTCGACGAGGAAGCGCTCCTCCCCGTGGACGAGGAGCAGCTCGGCGGGCGCCGCCATCAGGACCCCTCCCCCGCCGAGGCGACCAGGGCGAGGATGGCCTCGCCGTACATCGTCATCTTGCCGTCGCCGACCCCGGGCACCGCCCGGAGCTCGCCCGGCCCGGACGGCCGGCGGCGGGCGATCGCCGCGAGCGTCCGGTCCGGGAAGACGACGAACGGGGACCAGCCACGCTGCCTCGCCGTCTCGGTCCGCCAGCGGCGGAGCCTGCCGAAGAGCGCCTGGGCCTCGGCGTCGAGGTCGTCGTCGTCGCCGGCGGGGCCGCGGGTGTCCCGGGGCGCCCGGTCCCGGCGGGGGTCGGCGACCTCCAGGACGAGGTCGCCGCGCATCGCCTCGATCCCGCGGGGGGTGATGTCGACGGTGGGATACGAGCCGGGGGCGACCCGCAGCGCCCCGTCGTCGACGAGCCGGCGCAGCAGCTCCTTGACGTCGTCCTCGCGCCACCCGCGGAGCGCGCCGAAGGTGGGGATGCCGGAGGCGCCGCCGAGGTCGCGGCTCTCCGACCCGATCAGGATCTTCGCGAGCTTCACCAGCCCCATCCGTCCGCGCAGCCGTGCGGCCGCGCTCAGCGCCTGGCGGACCGGGGTCGCGTCGAGTGCCGGCCCGGCGACAGCGGCGGCCCCGGTGCAGACGTCGCAGCTGCTGCCGCAGTCGACCGTCGACGCCTTCTCGCCGAAATACTCGACGACGTCGCGGTGGCGGCAGCGCCTTCCCGCCAGGTAGTCGAGGAGGCGGGCGAAGCGCGCCGTCGCCGCCCGGCGGTGGGCCGCGACCCGGGCATGGTCGACCGGCAGCATGTGGGCCGGCATCGGGGTCGCGACGCCGCCCTCGATCACTCCCGCGTGGCGGAGGAGCTCACGGGCGGCGTCGCCGGCGCGATCGGACAGGGCGCGGACGAACGGGTCGCGGTGCACCACCCGGCTCCACGCCCCGGGGTCGTACCCCTCCTCGACGAGGGAGCGGTGGACCGCCCCGACGGTCGCCGCGTCCGGGTGCGCGGTCTCGATGAAGAACTCCGGCAGCCGCCGGTCGGCGGAGGTGTGGACGGCGACGCACATCGCCGGCAGCCCGTCGCGCCCCGCCCGCCCCGCCTGCTGGTAGTACTCCTCGAGCGAGAGGGGAAGGCCCGCGTGGATGACCTGGCGCACCGTCGGGATGTCGACGCCCATCCCGAAGGCGCTGGTCGTCACCGCGACCCGAACCTCCCCCGACGCGAAGCGCTCCTGGGCGAGCGTTCGCTCCTCGGCGCCGAGCTCGGCGTGGTAGAGCATCGTCGGGTGACGGCGGCCCAGCCGCGCGGCGAGCGTCGTCGCGCGTGCCCGGGTGCCCGCGTACACGATCGTGTGGCCGCCGCCGGGGTCGACGAGCTGCTCGATCCGCGCGAGCTTCGCCTTCTCGTCGCGCACCCGCTCGGCGGCGAGGTGGAGGTTGGGGCGGGCGAAGCCGTGGACCGCCTCGAAGGGCCGGCGCAGCCCCAGCCGCTCGGCGATGTCGGCCCGCACCTCGGCGGTGGCGGTCGCGGTGCAGGCGACGATCTGGACGGGGGCGAGGGCGGACGCGACCTCACCGATCCGCAGGTAGTCGCGGCGGAAGTCGTGACCCCATTCGGAGATGCAATGCGCCTCGTCGACGACGATCCGGCACGGCCTCGTCGCGTCGAGCAGCTCGCGCAGATCGGAGCGCACCAGCCGCTCGGGGGCGACGTAGAGGAGCCGGACCCCGCCCTGGCGATAGGCGCGCTCGATCCTCCGCTGCTCGGGCGCGTCGAGGTTGGAGTGGAGCGCTGCCGCGGCGACGCCGTGCCCCTGGAGGTCGTCGATCTGGTCCTTCATCAGCGCGATCAGCGGCGACACCACCACCGTCGGCGCCGTGCTGAGCACCGCCGGGAGCTGATAGCAGAGCGACTTTCCGCCGCCGGTCGGCATCACGACCATGGCGTCACGGCCGTTCAGCACCGCCTCGACGACCTCGCGCTGACCCGCCCGGAAGCCGTCGTGCCCGAAGTGGCGGCGAAGCCCGTCGAGGAGCTCGTCGGCTGCCAGCGCCATCCCCTGCATTAAAGGAGGTATCCCCAGCCGCCCGCGGTCACGCCGGCTCCAGACCGGAGGACCCGCCGGCGTACTCGAGGCTGCCGTCGAGCGCGGTCGACCGCACCGAGACCCCGAGCTCGTCCGCCGGGGCGCGCGGCGCGCGGGCGCTCGGAACCGCGAGCAGCCGCGGATGCGCGGCCTCGAGGAGAGCGGGGGCGAGCGCTCCTCGGGCCGGGGTGACGACGAGGTCGCTGCGGAGGGTGGCGCCCTCGGCCGCGGCGAGCTCCTCCTGCGCCGGCGGTGCGAGCGCACCGAGGATGAGCGCGGCGCCGCCGCGATCGACGACCTGGAGGGCGCCGGCCGGCGGACCGGTGTCGGAGGGAGGACCGGGCAGCAGCCGCCATCGGGTCGCGTGCCACGTCCACGGTCTCCCCCACGGGGCGCGCACCACCGCAGCCCCTGCGGCACGCAGCTCGTCGACGACCGCGGAGGCGCCCGCGCCGAGGTCCGCCGCCGGGGACACGACCGCGTCGACCCGGTAGCCGGTGGCGATGCCGGCGAGCCCGGCGACCGCGGTCCGGTCGCCGCCCGTGAGCACGACGAGGTCGAGGCTGCGGGCGAGCGGCGGAAGCGCGCGCTCGAGGGCGGCGGCGAGGCGCAGCGGGTCGGACCCGCCGTCGACGAGGGCGGTGGCCCCGTCGCCGGTGCGTACCAGCGTCGCCGCCGAGGCGCCGGTGTCGAGCACGGTGACGTGGAGCCGGCCGTCGGGGCGGGAGAGCACGAGGAGCACCGCCGCCGCCGACGCGACCGCCGCGCCGGCGGCGAGGACGCGCCCGCCACGGCCGGCAGCGCGCAGCCCGGGGGCGCCGGCGCAGAGCCCGGCCACGAGCGCCCAGGTCCAGGCGCGGGGCCAGCCCGCGAGATGGAGGGCGGCGTGAGGAACCGCGGCGAGCGCCCGGGAGAGGAGGATCGTCGCGGCGGTCAGCAGTCCTCCGCCGGCGAGCAGCGGCCAGCCGAGGGCCGGAGCGATCGCGGCGAGGGAGGCGCCCGCCCAGCCGAGGACCACCATCGCCGGGACGATCGGGATCACGAGCGCGTTGGCGAGCGGGCCCACCAGGGACAGAACCCCGAAGGTCGAGGCCATCACCGGCACGGTCGCGACCTGGGCGGCGAGCGTGACCGCGAAGGGCTCGGCGAGCAGCCGCGGTCCCGGCACCCGGGCGGCGATCGGACCGGCGAGGAGGAGGATTCCGAGGGTCCCGAGGAAGGACAGCTGGAACCCGGCGTCGGCGTGGAGGCGCGGCTCGACCGCGAGGAGCACGGCGGCGGTCGCGGCGAGCAGCGCGAGCGGCTCGACCCTGCGGCCCGAGCCGCGGGTGAGCAGGGAGACCCCGGCCATGAGCGCGCTGCGCGCCGCCGCGGCCCCGCCCCCGGCGATGGCGACGTAGGCGGCCACCGCCGGCCCGACGAGGAGGAGGCGCCGCCGCGGCGCGACCCCCATCAGCGTCGCGACCCGGGTGAGCAGACCGACCACGATGGCGACCTTGAGACCCGACGTCGCCACGAGGTGGACGAGCCCGGCATCGCGCAGCGGGCCGGCGACGTCCACGGGCAGGGTGCCGTGGACGCCGAAGGAGATCTCCAGCAGCAGGGACGCGGTCACCGGAGGGAGCGCGGCTCCCACGACCGTCGCGAGGTGGGTGCGGACGGCGGCGAGGAGCCGGGCGGGCCGGGGCGGGCCGGTCGCGACGCGGGTGATGCGGGGCGAGACCGCCACCGCGCCGACCCCGTCGCGCTGCAGCGCGGCGGCCGAGGTGGCGCCGGGACGGTCACCGGGCGCTCGCAGCGACGCCGCCTCGAGCCGCACCCGGTCGCCGGGACCGAGGTCGGGACGGCCGCGCACCGCGGCGAGCACGCCGCCCGTGGCCGCGCGGTCGCCCCCGGCGCCGGCGACCCGCTCCACATCGACGGTCACCAGCGACTCGCCGCGGCGGACGGCCGGGGCGTCGCGAACCGTCCCGTCGAGCGCCACCGCCCCCGCGGCGAGCGGCAGGCCGCCTCCGGGTGGCGACCCCCCGCCGCGGAGCATCCCGGCGGTGGCGGCGAGGAGCGCGGCGGCGGCGAGCGCGAGGGCGCGGCGCCGGCCGGACCGCAGCGCGGCGGCGATCCCCGCCCCGCCCCCGGCGAGAGCCACCGCGGGCGGCACCGCCGGCGGCACCGCGCCGGCGGCGCAGAGCGACAGCCCCGCGGCGAACGCGCCGGCGACGAGAACGGTGGGCGCGGCGGCCTCCTCCGGCACCGCCCTCACCGGCGGGCCACGACCAGGGGGCGGAGCGCCCGGACCGTCGCCGGGTCGGCGCCGAGCAGGGTGCGGAGGTCGGACACCGAGCCGAACGGCCCCCAGAGGTCGCGCGCCTCGACGATCGCCTCGGCGAGGCCGTCGGGCATCCCCGGCAGCGCGCGGAGCTCGTCGACGGTCGCGCTGTTGAGGTCGAGCCGGACGGTCCGCGGGGCGGCGCCGGCGCCCGCGGCGCGGCGGAAGGGGACGTTGACCTGGCGGCCGTCGTGGACCCGGGCGGCGAGGTCGGGGAGCCGCCCCGGATCGGCGTCGTCGGTGAGACCGCCGGCGGCCGCGACCGCGTCGGCGACCCGGGCGGAGGGGCTCAGCCGGTAGAGGCCGGGGTGGGCGACGGCGCCGCTGACGTGGACGAGCGCCGCCGCCGGCGCGGCGGCCTCGAGCGGCTCGGCGGGGGCGGAGACGGGGATGGCGCCGGGGCCACCGCCTCCGGCGTGGAGCAGGACCGCCGCGACCGCGAGCAGCCCGGCGAGGAGCGCCACCGCCGCCGCCCGCCACCAGTGTCGTTCTGTCTTGGAGAACATACTTTTATGTATGGTAGCGACGGGGCCGGCGAGGCGCAACCCCGGATCGGACGGACCCCGCGGTTTAGACGCGGTAGCGGCGCTGGCCGTCCTCGCCGACGACGGTCTGGGCACCCGCCCGCTCCGCGAGGAAGCGGACCGCCCTGCCGGAGACGGGCACGCCGTTGCGGGTGATCTCCGCGGCGATCTCCGCCGCGGTGGCCTCGCCGCCGATCTTGGCGATCACCGCGTGGACGACCTGGGGGGTGACCCCCTCCGGGGTCGCGCGCCCCCGGGTGCGTCGCGCCCGGGGCGCCGCCGCGGCCCGACCGACGGCGCTGCGGCGCACCCCGCGCCGGGTTCCGTCGGCATCGGCCGCCCCCGTGCGGCGCCGCCCCCGCCGTCCGGCGGTGCCGGCGTCGCCGAGCGCACGGCTCGCGCGCTCGAGCATGGCGACCGCGTCCTTCAGCTCCGCACGCAGCCCCTCGTTGTCCGCGCGCAGCGCCTCGATCTCGCCCACCAGGGCCTCGATCTGCCCGACCATACGCTCGGCGGTCTGCACCAGCACCGATCCCTGGGTGGCGTCACGACGCGCGCGGGTGGTGGTTCGCGGACTGCGGGCCGTGGAAGAACGCGTGCGAGCCATGTGCGTACAGCCCCCCATGGAGCGCGCGGGGAAGAGGGTCTCTGGTCGCGTCAGCGCGCGCGCATTGGACGCAGGCGGCCGCTGTGATTGTCACCCATCGGTCGGGCCGTTTGCAAACGTTGTCATCGACGAACGGCCAAAGGCGATCCACTGCATCCGGGTGCGCCTCCGCAGCGCGGGTGTCGACCGTCGCCGCGGTCCGGTCACGCCCACGCAGCCGACGCCGGCGTCGGTATCATCCGGGGCGGGGCCATAGCTCAGCTGGGAGAGCGCTTGCATGGCATGCAAGAGGTCGGGGGTTCGAGCCCCCCTGGCTCCACCAGCGGTCCGCGCCGCCGGCTCCCCGGGCTACTTCCAGGCCCAGGAGTGGAGCAGCGTGTCGAGGGCCGGTGAGTAGCTCGCCGCGAACGTCGGCTTGGTCCCGAGCGTGAGGACGTAGACGACGTTGGCGTGGCGCATCACCGCGAAGCGGCTGAACCCCGGAGTGCCCTTGTAGACGTCCTGGAAGGCGAGCACCACCGCGTCCTCGCCGGCGACCGTGATGTGGGTGCGCGGCTGCACCGCCTGCGGGCTCGCCGAGCCGGTGGGGAGCTGGACGACCCGGGCGACGAAGTTGTCGAGGGTGTCCTGGAGAGTGGCCGCCGGGAAGATCGAGTACGGGTACTCGAGGATGACGATCGCGGCGTCGCGCCCCGGCGAGTCGATCTCGGTCTGGCGCACCGTCGCCGACTGCGGCCCGCCCGAGGCCGGGGTCGTGGTCGGCTTCACCGACCAGTCGAGCGGCACCCGCACGGTGAAGGTGTCGCCGGTGAGGAGCGAGCCCGGCTGGAGCGCCCCGGGGGCCACGGACGGAGGCGGGGTGGAGGCGGTGGGGGCGGGGGTGTTGACCCCGGCCTCGCCCCCGCACGACGCCAGCGCCGCCGCGGCGGCGGCGAGGACGAGCAGCGGGGGGGGACGCCGGAGACGAGGGATCACGGCGGGAAAGTATCACCCCGTACAAAGTCGTCGGGCGGGGCCACGTTGGCC
>DATKEY010000204.1:0-15781 GCA_035544475.1 Candidatus Dormiibacterota bacterium
GTCGCCGAACAGGTCGGCCGGCTGGTCGCGCAGGGCGCGGTGGAGACCGGGATCGTCTGCTGCTGGACCGGCACCGGGGTGAGCATCGCCGCCAACAAGGTGCCCGGGATCCGCGCCGCGCTCTGCACCGATGCACAGACCGCACGCGGCGCGCGCCGGTGGAACGATGCGAACGTCCTCGCGCTGTCGCTCCGCGCGACAAGCGCGGCGGTCGCCGAGGAGATCGTGGACGCCTGGTTCGAGCCCACATCTCCGGATCCGGACGAGGCCGAGAACATCCGCGCGGTGGAGGAGATCGAGAGGCGCTACCGCGAGCGCGGCGCCCCCACCGGGAGTATCCATGCCGACCCTTGAGCTGAGCACGCGCCCCCTCGCCCAAGCCGACGCCGACGCCGTCATCGTCACCGCCTTCGAGGACGGGCTGTCCCCCGCCGCCGAGCAGGCGGACACCGCGCTCGACGGCCTCCTCGCGGAGATGCGCGAGGGCAAGGAGTTCCGCGGCAAGTTCGCGGAGCGCCCGGTGATCCACACCCTCGGCAGGCTTCCCGCGCGGCGGCTCCTCGCCCTCGGCCTCGGCAAGCGTGACCAGCTCGACGCCTTCCGGCTCCACAACGCCTTCCAGTTCGCCGGCACCGCGCTCCGCAAGCAGGGGGTGCGCCGCCTCGCCGTGTACGCGGATCCCGAGACCGTCGCCGCGCTCGGCAACGGCACCGCGGCGAGGGCCGCCGACGTCGCCCGCGCGGTGGCCACCGGGTTGCTCCTCGGCAACTTCGAGGGCGACCTCAACAAGAGTGAGCGCGAGCCCGATCCCGGCATCGAGCGGATCGAGATCGCCGGGCTCGACGGCGACGAGGCCGCGCTGCGCGCGGCACTCGCCGAGGCCGAGGTGCTCGCCGAGGCGTCGAACCGGGTGCGCACCTGGGCGGCGGCGCCGAGCAACACGCTGACCCCGCGCATCCTCGCCCAGCAGGCGGCGGCGCTCTACGAGGGCACCGGCCTCGAGGTCGAGGTGCTGCACCGCGCCGACCTCGAGCGCGAGGGGATGGGGGCGCTCCTCGGCGTCGCCCGCGGCAGCGACGAGCCGCCGGTGATGATCGTGGTCCGCCACGACGGCGGCCGCCCCGACGGCCCCCGGCTCGCGCTCGTCGGCAAGGGCATCACCTTCGACACCGGCGGCATCTCGTTGAAGCCGGCCGCCGGGATGGACATGATGAAGTGGGACATGGGCGGCGGCGCCGCGGTGCTCGCGGCGATGTGGGCGATCGCCCGCCTCAACCCGCGCGCCAACGTCATCGGCGTCGTGCCCGCGACCGAGAACATGCCCGGCGGTCGCGCCTACAAGCCCGGCGACGTGCTCGTCTCCAAGAGCGGCAAGACGATCGAGGTGACGAACACCGACGCCGAGGGCCGGATCATCCTCGCCGACGGCCTCGCCAAGGCCCGCGAGCTCGGCGCCACCCACCTCGTCGACGTCGCCACCCTCACCGGCGCCTGCGTCGTCGCCCTCGGCCACGTCGCCAGCGGGCTGATGACGAACAATGCCGAGCTGGGCAGGATGGTCAAGGACGCGGCCGCTCTCGGCGGCGACCGAGTCGCCGAGCTCCCGCTCCACCCCGAGTACGACGTCGCCCTGCGCAGCGACGTCGCCGACATGAAGAACGCCGCCGGGCGCGAGGCGGGGGCGATCACCGCCGCCGTCTTCATCCGCGAGTTCGTCGGTGACACCCCGTGGGTGCACCTGGATATTGCCGGTCCTGTCTGGAACGACCAGGGGGACATGACGGTGATTCCGAAGGGACCCACCGGCACACCGGTTCGGACGTTCGTGCATCTTGCGCGGGCGTTCGCGGAGCTCTAGGCGGGGGTTCGAGGACCGGGCGGGTCATCTCCCGCCGGTGAGCAGCCCGTGGTGGAGCGGCGGCTGTTCGATGCGGACGGCGAGTCGCCGATCGCCCGCGAGCAGCAGGAACTCCCCGCGCGCCGCGGACTCCAGGCTGCGGCGCTGCGCATCGGTCAGGCCGTAGGCGCGCTGCATCCGCTCCGTCTCCGCGGCGCGGTGGCCGCCGAGGAGGACGATCGCGGGATTGGTGGCGATCACCGTGCCCTCCTCGGTGGCGAGCAGGTCGCCGGCATTCTGCGTGGCGACGACGAGGGAGACGCCGTACTTCCGGCAGCGCCGGGCGAGCTGGGTGAGGAGGCGGCGGAGCGGGGGGTGGGCGCAGAGCAGCCCGACCTCGTCGAAGACGAGGTGGCGCTCGGCCCGGCGGCGGCGCACCAGCGACCACAGCCACTCGGCGACGAGCAGGGTCGCGGCCGGGACGAGCTCGTCGTGGAGGTCGCGGAGCGAGATCCCGGCGACGGCCGCGTCGAGGCGCAGCGTGGTGGGACGGTTGAAGAGGTCGCCGAGCGGACCGGAGCAGAAGCGTGCGAGGACGGTCGCGACCCTCGGCGCCGCCGTGCGCAGCGGCTCCAGGCAGTCGCCGAGGAGCGCGGGGCGGCGGCGGCCGCGGGAGCGGGCGAGGGCGGCGGTCGCGGCGGTGTCGACGTGGGCGCGCTCGACGTCGTCGAGGGCACCGCCGCAGAGCACGTTGACGAGGTCGACGACGGCGGCGACGACCTCGGCGCGGCGGGCGGGCTCGCCCTCGTCGGCGCCGCCGGTCTCGAAGACGTTGAGCGCGGCGCCGGACCCCGGTGCGAGGCGCAGGTGCTCCCCGCCGAGGGCGGTGACGAGCGCCTCGTGCTCGCCCTCGGGGTCGATGACGATGCTGCCCCTGCCGCGTGCGGCGGCGGCGAGGACGACCGCGCCGAGGGTGTAGCTCTTCCCCTGCCCGGAGGCGGCGAGGACGGCGATGTTCGCGTTGGGATGGTGCACGGTGTCGAACGGGTCGACGCGCGCCGGCGCCGCCGTCGCGAGCGCGCGCCCGAGCGCGTAGCCGCCCGGGTCGTCGCAGCCCGCCTCGACCCAGGGGATGCAGGTCGCCGCCGCCGCGGAGTCGACGAGCTTCGCGCCGTCGAGGTGGTCGCGACCCAGCGGCCACGCGCTCATCGCCGCGTCGAGGTGCCGGAAGTGCGCCGGCTCGCACCCGGCCAGGGTGGCGGCGAAGGCGACACGCACGGCGTCGGCGGCGTGCTCGAGGCTTGCGGGGTCGGGGGCGCGGGCGACCGCGGTCAGGCTCAGCCGGAGCGAGCGGCCCTGGTTGCGCGCCAGACGGGCGCGGAGGTCGAGGGCGCCGTCCACCCCGGCCTCCACCCCCGCGTCGCCGAGCCCCTCGCGGTCGGCGTCGACGAGCTGGTCGGCGCGCAGGTCGCGCAGCCGGCGCGAAAGCCGCGTCATGGCCTCGCCGACGGGAGTGGGGTCGAGGTGGAGGGCGATGTCGCACTCGGCGCGGGTGAGCAGCAGCGGCGCCAGCCAGCCCGGTTCGACCGCGGTTCCCGGCAGCCGGCGGAGCCGGTAGCCGCGGACCCAGACCACGCCTGTCGACGCCTCGCGCGGCCGGGTCCGCCATGCGGGCCGGCCGGCGTGACCGGCGTCCTCCACCGCACCGCCCCAGGCGCCGTTCACGACGGCGGCGAGCGCCTCGCCCTCGAGCACCTCGGTGGCGGCTCCGGCGGCGGCGAGGGCGCCGAGGACCTCGCCGAGCCCGCGCTCCAGCTCGGAGGCGTCGCCGCGGACCGACGGGACGAGGAGCAGGGTGCGGCGGAAGGCGGGGCGGACCTGAAGGCTGTGGCGGCGGTGCTCGTCCTCGGCGGCACGGAGCCGGGCGGCGATCCCCGCGGGTGCGGCGCCGGGTTCGCCGCCTGGCGATTCGGCCCAGCGGCGCACCTGGACGAGGATCTGGAGGTGGGCGTCGAGGGTGTGGCAGAGACGGCCGAAGGCGGCGACCACGGCGCCCCGTCGCGCCTCGTCGAGCGCGGTGGCGTCGAAGTCGGCGGAGCGCACCACCGCCGCCCGGGTGCCGTCGCCACCGACGAGGTGACGGCCGTCGATGTGGACCGACCCCGCGATGTCCCGCCGCCCGGCGCGGAGCGGGGTGGTCACCCCTGGCCGCCACCGACGCGCAGCGCGAGGTAGACCGCCCCGGACGCCGCCGCCTCGGCGTATCGCCCCGCCTCGGACGCGGGAACCGCGAGCACCACCGAGCCGAGACGGGCGGCGCCGGTGCCGAGCGCCCTCGGCTCCTCGGCCTCGCCCGCGGTCATGACCTGGCCCTGGTCGGTGCGCAGCTGGAGCACGAGGATCTCGCTGCCGATCAGCGCCGCCGTCCCCGTGTCGCCCGTGGACCGGGCCGCAGCGGCCGGGGTGATGAAGACGTCGACCCGGTCGCCGGGGCCGAGCAGGCCGCCGACCGCCCCCGCGGGCTGGACCGGGACGGCGACCGCGAGGTCGCCGTCGGGCACCGGCAGACCGCCCGCCGCCGTGGCGCCCGAGCGCCGGGGACGCAGCATCCGCGCGAGCACCGGCTCGCCGGAGGCGATGGGCCAGGACACGTAGTCGCCGACCGCGGCGCCGGCCGTCGCGACCGCTCCGGAGGGGACGCCGTCGCTGTGGACCTGGCGCTCCTCGACGTCGCCCGGCCCCACCCGGTCTCCGGCGCGGAGGTCGTGGGTCGCGACCACCACAGTGCTCGACTGCTGTCCGTGGAACGCGAGGGTGGCCGCGGCGAGCGCGAGCACCGTGAAGCCTGCGAGGTAGAGGGTGCGTCTCATCACGTCTCCCGAGAGGAACCACGGTGGCGCGGTGTCGGGCGGCTCACCGTCCGGCCTCGCCGGCGCGACGCAGATCCGCGCCGCTCACCACGGTCAGGGTCAGGGTCGGCGGCACGGCGGCGACGCGGAGCAGCCCGGTGCGCAGCGGTACCCGGACCCGCGCCTCGATCGCCGGCCGGCTCACCGTCGCGCCGGCGGTGAAGGGGTCGGGCGCGGGCACCTCGTCGACCACCGCGACCTCGGCGGCGGTGGCGACGGCGTCGGCCCCCTCGCCGCCGAGGTCACCCTCGAGCGGACGCAGCGCCGTCGCCAGCGCCTCGCGGAGCAGCGCGGCGGCGCGGGCATGGTCGACGCGCGCGGCGGCACCCGCGTCCACGGCGCCGGCCGCGGCGGTGACCGCGGCCTCGTCGACGGCGCTGCGCACCCGCTGGCGCTCGAGCTGCAGCGCGCCGAGCTGCACGGCGAGGGCGAGACCGAGCATGAGGATCGGGCTGAGCACGACCGCGCAGAGGACCGCCGAGCCACGGGGGCGCGAGCCGCGCCGCGCGGTCACCGGTTCACCTCGCCTCGCCCCGAGGCGGTGGCGCCGAGGTCGAGGTCGCGCTCGAGCAGGAACGGGATCCCGAGGTGCTGCGGGCAGCGCACGCTCACCGCGATCGGCTCGTCGAGGCCGACGACGGCCGGCGTCGCCGAGACCGAGCACGCGGAGGGGTCGACGCCTCCGTCGCGCAGCTCCTGGCGCACCCGCTCGAGCTGGGTGGGGCCGAAGCCGCCGGCGCTCGCCGCCGACCGCACCCCCGACGCGGCCGCGGCGCGCGCCGCGAGGTCGGTGTGCACCGTCGAGGCGAGGGTGAGGATGCCGGCGAGGACGGGGAGCAGCACCAGGGCGACCACGAGCACGGCCTGGAGGGTCTCCTGGCCGCGCTCGGTGCGCCGCGCCGTCAGTGGGCGAGCTGCGACGCCAGCTCGCCGATGCGGTGGGCGAGCGCGGTGTTCCAGGCGAGGACCGCGGTGGCGAGCGTGCCCAGGATGATCGCCGCTCCCACCACCCACTCCAGCGTCGACTGTCCCGTCTGCAGCGATCCGTGTCGCATCGGTCGATCCTCCTGTTGCTGTCAACATTGTCTCGAACACTCCGATCAGCCGAAGGCTCGGAGGAAGATGCCGTAGAAGAGCGGCACCATGATCAGGAGCATGAACTCGGGCAGATAGACGAGCACGAGCACCCCCACCAGCCGGGTGCCCACCCGCGACGCCTCGGCGGCGGCGCGGTTGCGCTGCTGCAGACGGACCACCGCCTGCTGGTCGCGGAGGATGCGCTCGAGCCCCGCGCCCTGCCGTCGCCCCTGCGCGATCGCCGCGACGACGAGCTCGACCTCGACCAGCCCGGTGCGTCGCGCCATCGCTTCGAGCGCGGCGTCGATCGGCGTTCCCAGGCCGTAGTCGCCGAGCGCGGTCCGGAGCTCTCCGGCGAGCAGGGTGGGCGCCGGTCCCGACGCCTGCTGCGCGCTGATCAGGTGGAGCGCCTGCTCGAGGGGGATCCCGGCGCCGACGAACGCGGTGAGCAGTCCGACGAGGTCGGGCAGCTCACGGAGCAGCCGGCGGCGGCGGGCGGCGCGGCGCCGGGAGACGGCGAGGCTCGGAGCGACGAAGCCGCCGAAGGCCAGCGCCGGGAGGAGCAGAGACGCGGGCGGGACCACCAGGGTGAGGAGCACCCCGACCGCCGCACCGGCGGTGGCACCGAGGAGCTTCAGGGCGACGATCTCCGCCGCCCCCAGCCGCTGCGGGTCGATTCCGGCCCGGCGCAGGTCGTCCTCGCCGATCCCCGCCCAGCCGGGCCGGATCCGGGCGGCGAGCGGCGCCGCGAGCGGGCTCAGCAGCCGCAGCCAGAGCGGCCGGCACCCCCGCTCCTCGAGCACCACCTCGCGGGCGGAGAGAGTGCTGGCCCGGGCCAGCGCCACCGGCAGCGTGGTGGCGCGACGCGGGTGGAGCGCGCCGCCGAGGCAGGCGACGGCGGCGGCGGCGAGCAGGGCAGCGATCACGGCTCGACCCTCGATACCCGAAAGCTCAGCACCACGCCGAGCACCTCGAGGCAGACCGCCGCGGGGAGGAGGAGCAGCCGGCCGGTCAGGGTGCCGTCGAGGACGGCGAAGAAGTCGCGGTCGACGAGCCGCAGGTAGAGGAAGAGCCCCGGCACGATCGCGGCGAGCAGCCAGATCTGGAGGCGCTGTCCCGAGGTGCGCGCGTGCACCTCCTGCTGAACCTGGGTGTTGAACTGCACCGTCGACGCGATCTCACCGAGGAGCCCCTGCGCACGCGAGGCCGGGATACGGTGGCCGATGCAGATCGCGAGGTTGTCCCAGACCAGGGCGAGGTTGCGCCCTGCGGTCGCGGCGCGCACCTCGGCGATCGACCGCTCGAGCGGCACGTCGAGATGGAACTGGGCGATCAGATGGTCGAGGTCGTCACGCAGACAGCGGTCGGTGATCCGGGTGCGGGCCTCGACGAGCGCCTCGAGGTAGGTCCGGCCCGCCGCGAGGGCGGCGACGAGGATCTGGAGCAGCCGCGGCGCCTCGGCCTCGGTGCGGCGACGCTGGGCTCGCACGAGAGCGTCGAGGTAGAGGCGCGGGAGGGCGAGGCCGGCGAGGCATCCGCCGGCGGCGACCACCGGCGAGCCGAGGATCAGCCCGGCGAGCAGGAGCAAAGGAGGGGAGGCGAGGCATGCGAGTGTGAACGTGCGCGCGTCGACGTGGAGGCGGGCCGTCCGCAGCCGGCGGTGGTGGTGCTCGACGAGCCTGGCGAACCAGGAGCCCCGCTCGCCGCGGCGCCGGTCGCCCGTGGCGGAGGGCGCGCTCGCGAGGCCGAGGAGCAGCACCGCCGCGACCACGCACAGGGCGATCAGGAGATCCACCGGATCCCCTCCAGCTCGAGCTTTCGTGTCAGACGCGGCCCCGGGGCGTACGCGGGAACGGCGCGGAAGACCGGCTCTCGCTCCCCGGCGCGCTCCTCGGTGTCGGCGCAGAACACCGGGCGCAGGTCGTAGCCTCCCCGACCGTCGAGGCCCGCGAGCTCGCAGATCTCGAGCACGCACCTGCGGCCGCCGCGCAGCCGGGCGACGACGACGACGATGTCGAACACCCGCGCGATGTAGCCGCGGATCTCGGGTGGGGAGAGCTGGCCGAAGCTCCGGCCGACGAGCAGCTCGAGCCGGCCCAGGGCGTCGGCGGCGGTGCCGGCGTGGATGGTGGTGGCGCTGCCGTCGTGGCCGGTGTTCAGCGCCTCCAGGGTGTGGTACGCCTCCCGGCTGTTGCGGATCTCGCCGATGATCAGCCGGTCGGGCCGCATCCGCAGCGCGTTCTGGACGAGATCGGCCACATCGAGGCGGCGCACGCTGGTGTCCCGGCCCTCGAGCCGGTGCTCGTGGACGCATTCGAGACGCACCCAGTGAGGATTGCCGAGCTCGAGCTCCGCGGTGTCCTCGATGGTGACGATCCGCTCGTCCTCGGGGAACGCGTCGACGATCGAGCGCAGCAGCGTGCTCTTTCCCGAGCCGGTGGCGCCGGCGACGAGCATGTTCGCCCGCGCGAGGGCGGCGACGCTGAGGAAGCGTGCCATGGTCTCGTCCATGCCGCGCAGGCTCACCCAGTCGAGCCCGCCGCCACTGTGCTCGGGGAGCAGGCTCAGACGCAGCCGGTTGAACTTCCGGATGCACAGGCACGGTCCGCCGACGGGCGCGTACACCGCGTTCGCGCGGCTGCCGTCGGTCATGCGCGCGTCGACGAGCGGCTTGTCGACGCTGATCTCCCGCCCGACGAGGGCCACGATCTTGGCGATCAGCTGCTCGAGGTGGGCCTGGTCGCGAAAGCGCGCGCCGGTGCGCTGCAGCCGCCCCGCGCGCTCGACGAAGACCTCGTCCCAGCGGTTGACGAGGATGTCGGTGGTCAGCTCGTCGTCCATCAACGGCTGGAGCGGGCCGAGCCCGACCAGCTCGCCGTAGAGGTGGTCGACCCGGCCGTCGTCGACCGGCTCGTCGGGCCGGGTCTCCAGCAGCACCCGGGCGAGCGCCTCGCGGATGAGCCGCTCGCGACCGGCGACGTCGGCGAAGGGATCGGCGAGGCCCGGCTCGAGCTCGAGCGCGAGCCGGCTGCGGACCGCGCTCAGCATGCCGGGGTCGAGCGGCGGGGGCTCAGCCGGCATGGCGTCTCCCGAAGGGCCACAGCCGGCGCCGGGCCGGCGGCGCCCCGAGTGCCGGGTAGACCTGGGCGGCGAGCCCGGCGATCGCCGCGGCGGCGGGACCGCCGCCCTCGAGGGCGGCGATGCGGTGGGCGTTCTCCGCCTCCTCGATGCGGGGATCGAACGGGATGGTGGCGGCGATGCGCCCGCCGAGGTCGCCCATCACCTCGTCGAGCTCGATCCCGGGACGGGCGCGGTTGACGACGTAGCGCAGCTTCGGTCCCAGGCCGAGCCGGCGCAGTGCCTCGGTCGACCGGTAGGCGTCCTGAACCCCGCTCGCCGTCGGCGTCAGCACCACGTAGATGTCGTGGGCGGCGCTGAGCACCCAGGTGGTCACCGCACCGAGGTCGGCGCCGACGTCGAAGACGAGGAAGTGGGTGCCGTCGCACTCGAGGCGGTGGACGATCTCCGCGACCCGCGCCGGCTCGACGGCCGCGCCCTGTCCCAGCGGCTTCGGCGGTCCGAGCAGGGCGCGCGCGCCGCTGGGGTGGGTCACCATGTGGCGATCGAGCGACCCCGGGCCCTGGTCACCGCTCAGGAGATAGTCCCAGAGGGTGGGCTGGGGGATGCCGAGACGGACGGCGACGGTCGCACTGCGCAGGTCGAGGTCGAGGAGCGCGACGCGCAACGGCCGGGGTGGCGCCTCGGGAGTGGGGCGGTGGCGGCCGCGGGCGGCGAGCAGGCAGGCGAGCTCGGTGGCGAGGGTGGTGCGCCCCGCCCCCCCGTTCAGCGAGAAGAAGGTGATGCGGCGGGTCGCGCCGACGAACACCGGGGCGACGCCGGTCGCGGACGGCGGCGCGTCGACGAGCGCCTCCGCGACCTCGAGCTCCGCGGGCGGCGCCGCCGGACGGGAGAGGGGCACGATCGTGGCCGGCTCGTCGCCGTCCTCGTCCACGTCCTCCTCGCCCTCGTCGCCGTCCTCCGAGGGCTCGGGGAGGAGGACGATCGGCGCCCGGTCCACCTCGACGGTGGCCCCGTCGTCGGCGACGCCGGCGCGCCGGCGCGTGCGACGAGCCCTGGCCGGGGCGGGCGGCGGCTCGATTGGGACAGGCGCGACCTCGGCGGTCGCGGCCTCGTCGGCGACGCCAGGCGGCTCCTCACGGAGCCATCGCGCCCAGGCCGGCTCGGGCTCCGAGGGCAGCTCCCCGCCGCCGTCGCCGCCGGTGGCGGTCGCGGCGTGCATCCCGGCCCCGGCTCGCGGCGAGGCGGCGAACCGAGCCGCCAGCCATCCCCAGCGGAGCAGCGAGCGTCCCTGCGGCCTCACCCAGGCGAGCGCGGCCGCGATCAGCGCCACCAGCGCCGCCGCCGGCAGCCGGATCCCCACGGCGACCCCCGAGTGGGCGATCGCCGAGGCGAGCAGGCCGCCACAGACGACGACGGAGAGCTCGGGCGCCTCGAGGCCGAAGGCGACGGTGTCGGGACCGTCGAAGCCGTCGGCGAAGTGGACAGCGGTCAGCGAGGCCATCGGCGGGCGTCCTCCGCGACGAAACGGACTACACAAACAAGTTCGTAGTTCGTCGGCGACACTAGCACGCGGCCCTCGCAGGCGCAACCCGGCAGGTCGCCTCCGCCGCGATCGGTCGCGACGCGCATCCCCCTCACCTCCCGCGGCACCGAGGGCACGGCGGGCATGCGCGTGTGACGTCGGACCCCCGTCGTTCCTTGCGCGACTCACCGCGAAGGGCCGCCGCGACGTGTCTTGACGCACTCATGACGCGGCGCGTAATATTGCCCGATCATCCGCGGCGCCCTCTCCGTCGCCCGGTCCGGCATCGGGTCCCGCCCCCGCCGGGCGGGTCCGGGCGAGGGGCGCCCCTCATTCGAGGTCTCTTCGTCATGACCGACATCCCCGCCATCGGCACCGTGTCGCGCCTCGCCGACGCCGCAGTCGGCGTCCCGAGCCTCGCCCTCGAGGCGGTTCGCGATCAGCGGGCCGCCCGCCGCCGCGGCGGCCGGATCAACTCCAAGGTCGCGGCCACCGTCGAGAGCAGGGTCGAGGACGCGATCACCCTCCCCGAGCGAGTGCTGCTCTCAGGCCTCCGGGCTCTCCGCGGCCGCGCCGGGCGCACCGACGTCTCGGGGACGGCGGCGCGCAACCTTCTTCTCCTGGTCCACGGTCCCGCGGGCAGCGCCGCCAAGGTGTTCGCCCGGATCGAGCGGGAGGCGAGGCCGCCGGCCCGCCGGGGCCGCCGCGCCGCCGCCGCCCCTGCGACCGCCGTCGGCACCCGCCGGAGTGCGGCGACCGCCACTCGTCGCGGCGCCACCGGCGCCCGCACGACGGCCCGTCGCGGCGCCACCGGCCGGACGCGGCGCAGCGCCTAGCACCGACATCGCGGGGCGGCCGCCGGGCGCTCGTCGCTCGGGGCCGCCCGGCAGCGGTGCACGGCGGACCACCGCCCGCGCCGCGGCGAGCTCGGCGAGCATGACGAGCGCCCGCTCGAGCTCGGAGTCGAGGCCGCGGCCCATCAGCCGCACCACCACCGAGCCCACCGGGTTGACCCGCCGGTCGGTGTTCAGATCGACGATCAGCCGGGTGCGCGCGCCCTCGCCGTGGGCGACGAAGCTCTGGCCGATCGCCATGCGCATCCCCCCGCCCTCCCACACGTAGGTGAGCGAGCGGCCGGCCCGTGCGGCGACGACCGTGCAGTGCGCGCTGATGACGAAGCCGCCCGGAAGCCGGTACCGGACCCGGTAGACGCTGTCCCGCAGGCGCACCGCGGGCACCTCGACCTCGGCGCTGAGGTGCTCGATCCACCAGGCCGGGAGGTTGCGCAGGTCGGCGGCCACGGCGAAGAGGTCGGCGGGGCGCACACCCGTGTCGGCACTGGCTTCCACTCGCATGGCGGGATGCTACCGGTGCAGGCGCGTCACAGGTCGCCTCCACTAGCATGGGCTGCCGAGGGGCCGCCACCCGTCAGCGAGGAGGACCCGCACTGCTCGCCATCGAGGCCTACACGCGGCGCCTGCTGCGTCACGTTCAGCCCGTGATCGTCGCCAACCGGGCGCCGCTCACCCTCCAGCGCGCGGATCCGTTCCGCGGCACCGAGGAGCGGCTGGTCCGTGGCGCCGGCGGGCTCGTCACCGCCATGGGCTCGCTCGCCACCGCGACCGACGCGGTGTGGGTGGCCGCGGCGCGCACCGACGACGACCGCGTCCTCGCCTCACGCGCGGGCAGGGACGGCGTCGTGCGGCTCACCACCGAGGACGACACCAGTTACCGCGTCGCCTTCGTCGACCCGGGCCCGGAGGCGTACGACCTCTACTACAGCGTCTTCAGCAACCCGCTTCTCTGGTTCATCCAGCACTACCTCTGGGACCTCAGCCGCGAGCCGATCGTCGACGCCACCACCGAGCGGGCGTGGCGCGACGGCTATCAGCACGTCAACCGTCTGTTCGCCGACCGCGTGCTCGAGGAGGCGCGGCGCTCCGACGTCCCGCTGCTGGTGCTCGTGCAGGACTACCAGCTGTACTGCGTGCCCCAGATGGTCCGTGCCCGTCTTCCGCGGGTGCGGCTCCAGCAGTTCGTGCACATCCCCTGGCCGACGCCGCAGTACTGGAAGATCCTGCCCAAGCGGATTCGCGACGGCGTCACCCTCGGCATCCTCGGCAACGACATCATCGGCTTCCAGACCTCACGCGACGTGCGCAACTTCCTGCTCACCTGTGAGGAGAACCTGGGGCTCGCCGTCGACTATCGCGAGCGCACGGTGTTCCACGAGGGGCGTGCGGTCTGGGTGCGCTGCTATCCGATCAGCATCGACGTCGGTGAGTTCGAGGGCCTGCTCGACCATCCCGCGGTGCTCGCCGAGGAGGAGCGGATCGCCGCCTGGCGTCCCGACCACCTCATCCTGCGGGTCGACCGCACCGACCTCTCGAAGAACGTGGTGCGCGGTTTCGTCGCCTACGAGCGCATGCTCGAGGCGCATCCCGAGCTCCACGAGCGCGTCCAGTTCTGGGCGTTGCTCCAGGAGTCGCGCCAGGACATCGACGACTATCGCGCCTACCTCGGCAGCATCGTCGGCGTCTGCGCGCGCATCAACCGGCGGTTCGCGCGCCACGGCTGGATGCCCATCCGTCTGGAGATCGAGGACAACTTCCACAAGGCGGTCGCCGCGTACAAGTCCTTCGACGTGCTCCTCGTCAACCCCATCTACGACGGCATGAACCTCGTCGCCAAGGAGGGGGTGCTCTGCAACCGGCGCAACGGCGTGCTCGTGCTCAGCGAGAACGCCGGTTCGCACGAGGAGCTCGGCGACCTCGCGATCACCGTCAATCCGTTCGACGTCGACGAGACCGCGGAGGCGCTCTACCTCAGCATCCGAATGGACGAGGCACAGCGTGCGGCCCGCGCCGAGCGCATCCGCGACACGGTCCGGGCCAACGACATCACCCGCTGGATCACCTCGCAGCTCCAGGACCTCCGCGAGCTCATCGCCTGACGACGATGGCGCACGCGCGGCCGACGCCTCCCGACCGCCTCGCCGCGGAGCTGGTTCGAGGCGCGCTCGTGGCCGGCGGACTGCTGGTGTGCACCGACTTCGACGGCTCGCTGGCTCCGATCGTCCACCTCCCGGAGGAGGCGCGCCCCCTGCCCCGGGCGGCGGCCGCCACGGCCTGGCTGTCGCGCGACGGCGCCCGCGAGGGTGTCGGCGCCCTCTGCCCGGTGGGCCTCGCCGTCGTCACCGGGCGGGACAGCGACGACGTCGCCCGCCGCCTCCACCTCGGCCCCGAGGGGGTGGCGTCGGGCAACCTGGGCCTGGAGCGGTGGTCGGGGGGGCGGGTCGAGCTCGAGGACGGGGTCGAGCCCTGGCTCCCCGCGCTCGCGGCCGCCACCGCCGACCTCGAGGCCGCCCTCGGCCAGGACCGGCTTCCGGGGGCGAGGCTGGAGCGCAAGCGCTGTGCGACCGTCCTCCACACTCGTGGCCTGGGCTCGGCGGGGGCCGAGGCCGAGGCGCTGCGGCTCGCCGGCGAGGTCGCCCGGGCGTTCGGGCTCGCCGTCACCGCGGGCAAGCGGGCGGCTGAGGTGCGGGTGCCCCTTCCCCGGGACAAGGGCAGCGCCACCGCCGACATCCGGGCGGCGGGCTGGGAGGCCGCGGCCCTCTGCGCCGCGGGTGACGACGGCGGCGACGTGCCGATGCTCAGGGTCGCCGTCGAGGTGGGGGGAACCGCGGTGGCGATCGCCGACGCGGAGGCGCCGGACGAGGTGCTGGAGGTCGCCGCCCACACCGTGGACGGCCCGTGGGCATGGGCGGAGGCGCTGGAACTGCTCGTGGAGGGACTGCGCCGCCGCGACTGAGGGCTTCCGCTGTAGAGGGCGGGGGGTGGGGGGTGTAGTGGGCGGTCAGTGTGAGAGGCCGGCGAGCCCCGCGATCGCGAGCCAGGACACGAGGGCACCGAAACCCAGCCAGAGCGCGACCACGCCCCGATCCCCGAAACGACCGGCGCGCCGACGCTTCAGATAGCGCTCGCGGGTCGCCAGCGAGGCTCGCCCATCGGGCTGGATCATTCACGCTCCTCCTGTCAGGGGCGGGAGTGCGGGTCTGCGCCTGGACCACGGGTCACAGAGCGGCGTCCGCACTTCCGACGAGGCTTCAAACGGCCCGCGTCGGGTCCGGGTTACGGGGACCGCCCCCCACCGAGCGTCGCGATCCCACATCCTCGGAGGGGCGTAGCGCCTCACAACATGGGTGGGGCGCTGTCGCCAGAGACCCGTATACTCACACCAACCGGTCGCCGAGACCCACCCATGGATCCCGGTCGGCACGTGCCCGGGGGCCGGTCGGAGGAGCATGGTGAGCGTCGCTCCGGTCACGGTCGGCCTGGACAAGCCCCTCTACACGATCAGCGTGGCGTCGGAGATCCTCGAGACGCATCCGCGCACGCTGATGATGTACGAGCACCTGAACCTCATCGTGCCGCACCGGACGAGCACCAATCGCCGTCGCTACTCGCAGCGCGACATCCTCGCCCTCCAGGCGATCCAGCGGTTGACACGACACCACGGCCTCAACCTCAACGGCGCGCGGTATGTCATCCAGTGCCTCCGCCTGCTCGACGAGCACGGGATCCGCCGGCCGCAGCACCTCGACGACATCGACGTGACCGAGGTGCGGCTGTAGCCCTGGTCCGACTGGAGCCGGTGGGATATCCCCCACTTGTCCTGTTGGGTTACACTCGCAGATGACTATACAGTTGTGGTCCCAGGACCACCTGTGTCGGGGCTATACTCCGCTGCCGTGCGGCGGGTCGGGCTTCCCCCCGGTCCTGCCATCCGGGAGGTTCGTGTGGACAACGAGGTCATCGACGTCCTGCTCATCGAGGACGATCCGGCGGTGCTCGAGATGTACCGGATGAAGCTCTCCCTGGACGGCTATCGGGTCAGCGTCGCCGTCGACGGCGAGGACGGTCTGTCGCGTGCGAAGGAGCTGCTCCCCGACATCATCTTTCTCGACATCCGTCTTCCCAAGAAGGACGGATTCGAGGTGCTCCAGGCGCTGCGCCAGCACCCCGAGACCGCTGCGATCCCGGTGATCATGCTCAGCAACTACGGGGAGAAGGAGCTCGTCGACCGCGGCCTCAAGCTCGGCGCCCACGAGTTCCTCATCAAGGCTCACACCACCCCGAGCTCCCTGTCCGAGGGCATCGGTGAGTGGCTGAGGGAGTGAGCCCGATGACGGCGAGGGATGGGGTGCCCGACCGTGGAGCACCGCGGGAGCTGAACCTCTCGCTGGACAAGCCGATCTACACGATCAGTGTCGCATCGGAGATCCTCGAGACCCATCCTCGCACGCTGATGTTGTACGAGAACATGGGCCTGGTGGTGCCACAGCGCACGTCCACC
>DATKEY010000205.1:0-7967 GCA_035544475.1 Candidatus Dormiibacterota bacterium
CTGCTCCCCATCCTCGAGCGGGTCGCTCCGCCGGGGAAGCAGGGCTCGGGTGTCCTCGCCGCAGGGGTGGTGCTCTCGATCATGATCGTCCCGACCATCGCGACCCTGAGCGCCGACGGCCTGCGCTCGGTGCCCCGCGCCCTCAAGGAGGCGTCGCTCGCGCTCGGCGCCACCCGCTGGCAGACGATCTGGAGGGTGCAGCTTCCCGCCGCCCGGGCGATCGTCATCAGCGGAGTGGTGCTGGGCCTCGCCCGGGCGATGGGCGAGGCGCTGGCGGTGGCCCTGGTGATCGGCGACGTCAACTCCCTGCCTCCGTTCAAGGAGTACGGGTTCAAGGCGCTCCTCTTCCCCTCGACGACGATGACCGTGACCATCACCGACGGTGTCAACCAGCTCGCGATCAACCCCGACGGCACCGCCGCCCGCTACGGTCTCGCCCTCGTGCTCCTCCTCATCACCTTCGCGTGCATCGCGATCGTCCGCTTCGTCAACCGGAGCAGCGGCGCCCGGAGCCTGCAGTGAACGCCCGCGCCCGCATCGCCGACAGGACGGCGATCCTGATCATCCGCGGGTTCGGTCTGATCCTGGTGGCGCTGCTCGCCTGGATCATCGTCTTCCTGATCATCAACGGCTGGCAGGAGCTCCACCGCGGCGGCTTCTACACCGCGGCGCCGAACATCGGGGGCCCGGGCAGCGGGATCGGGCCGCAGCTCTTCAACACCTTCTACGTCCTCGTCCTCTCCATGGTCCTCACGGTCCCGGTGGCACTGCTGGCCGGGATCTACTTCGCCGAGTACGCCGGCACCGGGGCGCTGACCAACATCGTCCGGCGGGCCACCGAGACCCTCGCCACCCTGCCCTCGATCATCGTCGGTCTCTTCGGCTTCGCCCTCTTCGTCGAGGCGACCCACTCCCATCCCAGCCGGCTGGCCGCCTCGCTGGCGATGCTGGTCATCAACCTGCCCTACGGGATCCGGATCACCGAGGACTCGCTGCGGGCCCTCCCCAACAGCCTGCGCGAGGGCAGCCTGGCGCTCGGCGCCACCCGCTGGCAGACGGTCACCCGGGTGCTCGTCCCCGCCGCCCTCCCCGGGCTGATCACCGGGGTCATCCTCATCGCCGGGCGCTGCTTCGGCGAGGCCGCCGCCATCCTCTTCACCGGCTCCGCGGGGGCGATCACCGCCACCGGGAACTACAGCCTCAGCCCGTTCCTCCAGGGGGACACGCTCGCCGTGGACCTCTACCAGTTCCGCACCCAGGCCGAGCCCGGGACGGTCACCGACGCCCGCCAGTACGCGGACGGAGTCGCCGCTCTGTTGATCATTCTCGTCCTGGCCTTCAATCTGTCCGCACGCCTGATCGGCCGGGTGGCCGTCCGCCGTCTGCAGGGAGGCTGAGAGAGATGGGGATGTCCGCCGCCGAGCCGGTCGACGACCAGAAGCCCACCGAGGCGGCGCGCCCCGCGGCCGTCGACGACGCCCCGGAGCGCAAGGTCGCGACCCGCAACCTCAACCTCTACTACGGGCCGACCCACGCGGTCCGCGACGTCGACTTCTGGGCCACCCCGGGCGACATCACCGCGATCATCGGCCCCAGCGGCTGCGGCAAGAGCACGCTGCTGCGCAGCCTCAACCGGATCAACGACGTCATCCCCGGCTTCCGCATGGAGGGGTCGATCGTGCTCGAGGGCGAGGAGCTGATCGCCCCCGGGGTCGACGTCATCAACCTCCGCCGGCGGATGGGGATGCTCTTCCAGCGGCCGAACCCCTTCCCCGCCTCGATCTACGACAACGTCGCCTACGGCCTGCGCCTCGGCGGCCGGGTGCCGAAGTCGGTCGCCGACGGCATCGTCGAGAGCTCGCTGAAGCGGGTCGCCCTCTGGGACGAGGTCAAGGACCGCCTCGGCGCCTCCGGCCTCGGCCTCAGCGGCGGCCAGCAGCAGCGCCTCTGCCTCGCCCGCGCGCTCGCCGTCGAGCCCGAGGTGATCCTCATGGACGAGCCCTGCTCGGCCCTCGACCCGATCGCGACCCTGCGCATCGAGGAGCTGCTCCACGAGCTGCGCGGATCGGTCACCATGATCATCGTCACCCACAACATGCAGCAGGCGACCCGGGTCAGCGACCGGACCGCCTTCATGCTCGTCGGCGAGGGCCGCGTGGGAGAGCTCGTCGAGATGGGGCCGACGGTGGAGCTCTTCAGCAATCCGCGCGACCGCCGCACCGAGGACTACATCACCGGGAGGTTCGGATGAGCGACATCATCTCCCACCCGCAGCGCAGCGTCTTCGACGAGGAGCTGCGCACCACCCGGCTGGCCGTCACGGAGATGGGCGAGCTGGTCGACCGGGCGATCTCGGGGGCGATGGTCGGGCTGATGGAGCGCGACGTCGACGCCTGCGCGGTCGTCATCGCCGAGGACGCCCGGATCAACGAGCTCCAGCGGGAGGTGCGCGAGCAGAGCTACACGATGATCCTGACCCAGGCGCCGGTCGCGCGCGACCTCCGCGAGATCATGGGCCTGCTCCACATGTCCGCCGAGCTCGAGCGGATGGGCGACCACTGCGTGAGCATCGCCAAGATCGCCCGGTCGCTCGCCGACTTCCCCGAGCTCGCGACCCACGTGGACCTCCCCAAGATGGCCCAGTTCTGCCGCGAGCAGGTCGGTGACATCCTCGCCGCGGTCGTCGCCCGCGACGTCCCGCGTGCGCGTCTCGTGGCCGCCCGCGACGACCGCATCGACCGCGTGTACCACCGCCTCTTCGACGAGCTCGTCCAGCTGATGTCGGACGACGGCCAGGCCGCGTACCGGGCGACCAACCTCGTCTTCGTCGCCCACCACCTCGAGCGCATCGCCGACCGGGTGACGAACATCGCCGAGGACCTCGTCTACCTCGAGACCGGGGTCATCGAGGAGCTCGGCTGAACCGCTCGGCACCAGCCCTTAATGCTGGCCTAACCCGTCCTTGACGAGCGTCCCGGCAGCATGAGGCGCGTCTCCACCCGCCTCCCGGGCGGGCCGACCGCCACCACACGTTGGGGGGTCTGACCTTGCACCGACATCTCCTGGCGGCTCCCATGCTCGTCGGGGTCCTCGCCATGGCGTCCTGCGGCGGGAACGACTCCGGCACGGCGTCGAACTCGTCGTCGAGCAGCAGCACCAGCAGTTCGAGCAGCTCCAGCGCCAAGGTGAACACCTACACGTGCGCGACCGGCACCGCGACGGCGAGCGGCTCGACGGCGCTTCTGCCCCTGGTGCAGAAGGCGGCCACGCTCTACCAGGGCAAGTGCCCCGGCTCGACGATCACCGCCAGCGGCGGCGGCTCCTCCACCGGCCTCGCCAACGTCGCCGCCGGCACCTCCGACATCGGCAACTCCGATGTGCCGGTCAGCAACGCCAAGACCATCGACCCGACCACGGTGACCGACCACCAGGTGGCGATCGTCGTGTTCGCCGTCGTCGTGAACCCGAAGACCGGCGTCCAGGACCTCACCCTCAAGCAGGTCCAGGGGATCTTCGCCGGGACGACCACGAACTGGAAGGACGTCGGCGGCAAGGACCTGCCGATCACCCTGATCGAGCGCAAGCCCGGCTCGGGGACCCGGCTCACCTTCGACAAGACGATCATGCAGGGCACCGCGGAGTCGACGACCCCGGCGTCGACCCAGGACTCGACCCAGCTCGTCCTCCAGGGCGTGGCCGGCGCCGACGGCGGCGTCTCCTACCTCGCGGCATCCTCGGCGGACGCGACGGTGACCGCGGTGACGATCGACGGGCAGAAGGCGAACGGGGACGCGGTCAAGGCCGGCAAGTACCCGTTCTTCTCCCACGAGCACATGTACACGAAGGGCGCGGGCTCGGCGCTCGCGCAGTCCTTCATCAGCTACATCCTCAGCGACGAGTTCCAGACCGGTGAGCTCACCACCCTGGGATTCCTGCCGCTCACGACCACGACCGAGCAGTCGCTGGCCGACAAGTAGGGAGGCGGCGGGGCCGCCGCCGGCTCACTCGGAGCCGGTGGCGGCCGCCCTCCGTCGCGGTGTCGCGCGGCGCCGCGGCGCCGGCGCCGTCTCCCGCGCCGCGGTGCCCGTGAGGGCGACGTCCCCCTTCTCGAGGCGCTGCCGGGCGCTGCGCTCGGCGAAGATCGGGACGAAGTCCTGGACCTTGGCCTTCGACGACAGCTGCTGATACGCCTCGAGCAGCGTGCCGTCCACGACCTCGACCGGGTGCCGGTCGGCGTAGCGGCTGCGGAGCGAGGCCGCCGCGGCCTCCAGCGCGGGCGGGATGCGAACCGGCGCGGTCATGCCACGATCCCACGAGAGAGCACGCTCGGTTCCCCCCAAAGCAGGCAAGCGGGTTGATTCGTCCTCAAGTGTGTCACCGGTCGCAGAATGGCCGGGGCAAGTGCGAATTAACAACTAGTTAAGGGCGCCCTGGCCACCGCTGTGGATGTGAGTCCTCTCAGGAATCGGCGGCCGTCGCCAGGGCGAGGCGCAGCGGCACGACACGGTCGCTGATGATGATCTGCACGCCGCAGCGGAGGACCTGGCGGGCGAGGCCCACACGGTTCACCGTCCACGCCGCCATCTGCAGGCCGAGACGCTCGGCGGCGGCGCAGAGCGCGGGGGTGACGGCGCCGTGGGCGACGGCCAGCCCGGCGGGCGCGACCTCGGCGGTCAGCCGGGGCAGCTGGCCGGGAAGCCACCGGCGGGTGGGGATGACGGCGAGATGGAGCAGGTCCTCGCGGGAGAGCGGGCGGTCGCGGGCGAGCACCCCGAGGTCGGTGAGCGGCGGGATGAGCCCGCGCAGGCCGCGGCGCTGGGCGAGCACCTCGACGACCGCTCCGGCCCACTCCGGCCGGGTGCAGGGCACCGCCGGGAGGCTCCACCAGCGGGGCATCGCCGGAGCGAGGCGGCGGAGCTCGACGAGCACCTCGCGGTCGTCGGAGCAGACCCCGAGGATCTCGAGGCCCCGGCGCCGGCGCAGCCACTGCCCGAGCGGGGTGGCGGTCTCGCGGCTCTTCACGTCGACGAGGAGCGGCACCCGGTCACCGACCACCTCGACCGCCTCGTCGAGGGTGAGCACCTCCGGGTCGCGACGGCGGAGCTCGTCGAGCGGGACGGTCGACACCCGGCGCCCGCCGGCGAGCCGGGCGTCGTGGCGGAGGACGAGGGCGTGGTCGCGGCTGACGCAGACGTCGAGCTCGACGCAGTCGACCCCGGCACGGAGCACCTCGGCAAGGGTCTCCCGGGTCGGCGAGCCCCCCGGACGGGCGGCGGCGAGGCCCGCGTGGGCCACCCAGCGCGTGGCCGCGGCCGCCGCCGCCGGCCGGGCGGTGCGGGCGAGCTCGCGCTCGGTCTCGAACGCCCGGGGATGCTCGGCGCCGCAGCGGAGGCAGCTGTCGCGCACCACACCGCCGCGGAACTCGTCGAGCGCACGGCGCCGGCTGCCGCACCATGGACACGCGGAGAGCCGCAGCCGGAGCGACTCCGCGGCGGTGTGCGTGACCCCCGCGTCGATCCTGGTCGCAAGCGCCGGAGTCACGATTGCATGCTAGGCACGCGCCTGCCCAAGGAGGGGGGAAGGGGCCTTTAAGATCATGCGGCGATGTGCCGAAACCCCTGACGCGCCGGAGGGCCGGACGATCCCGCTAGGTGCGCGGCATCTGGTCGAGTCGATATCCGACCGCGAACACCGTGGTGATGCGGAAGGGGATGGACTCGAAGCGCTCGAACTTCTCACGCAACCAGCGCACGTGGACGTCGACCGTCTTGCGATCACCGTAGAAGTTGCTGCCCCACACCTGCTGGATGAGGCTCTCGCGCGAGTGCACACGGTTGGGATGGGCGAGCAGATACGAGAGCAGGTCGAACTCCTTGGGCGCGAGTCGCACCTCCTCCTCGCCGACGTGCACAGTGCGCGCACCGCGGTCGAGTTTGAAACCGTCGAGCTGCTCGACGTCGGACGGCTGTCCGCTGCGCTGCCCGCTGAGCTCGACGCGTCGCAGCAGCGCGTTGATGCGCGCCATCAGCTCGGTCAACGAAAAAGGCTTTGTGACATAGTCGTCCGCACCGACGTGCAGCCCGACGACCTTGTCGATCTCCGCGCCCTTGGCGGTGAGCATGAGGATCGGAGTCGCCATCTCCTGTCGCAGGATCCGGCACACCTCGAGCCCGCTGAGCTCGGGGAGCATCAGGTCGAGGAGGATGAGGTCGGGACGGATGCGGCGCGCCTCGTTGAGCGCCTCGGGCCCGGTGCCCGCCTCGCTCACCTCGTACCCCTCCTTGACGAGGTTGTAGCGCAGCGTCTGCCGGATGTTGGCCTCGTCCTCGACGACGAGAATGCGCTTGGGCATCAGCGAAGGCCCGCCTGCGTCGCCGCGATGCCGGTGATCACTGCCTGCATGGTGCGGTGCATCCGGCTGTCGTCGGGTTATCCGTGACTTAAGGGTCGGTTAACCCAGCCCGCCACCCCGCGGTTGCGCGTGGCGTGCGCCCGTATACTCGAAGTCGATGAGCGCGCCGAACGGCGGACCGATGTCGACGATCCCGGCGCTGCTGCTCGAGCGGCTCGTCGACAGCCTCCGCGACGGTGTGCTGGTGGTGGGATCCGATCACCGGATCCTCCACGCCAACCCCCCGGCGCAGATCCTCCTCCAGCTCCCCGAGGAGCCGGTGGGGCTCCGCATGGAGGAGAGCGTCGGCGACTACCGGGTGTCCCTGCTCGTCGACGGCTGTCTGTCGTCGGGCGCCGCCACCGAGCGCGAGCTCAGCGATCCGCTCGACGTGCGCCACCTCCTCGCCCAGGCGGTGCCGGTCGTCGACCCGGTCACCTCGACCACGGTCGAGGTGCTGGTGATCCTGCGCGACGAGACCCGCGTGCGCCGCCTCGAGACGGTGCGCCGCGACTTCGTCGCCAACGTGTCCCACGAGCTGCGCACACCGGTCGCCGCCATCCAGCTGCTCGTCGAGACCCTGCTCGGCGGTGCTCTCGACGACCGCGCCGTCGCTCACGAGTTCGTCTCGAAGATCGGGCTCGAGGTCGCGCACATGGGACAGATGGTCGCCGAGCTCATCGAGCTGAGCACCATCGAGTCGGGGCGGTTGCCGATGCACATGGAGCCGACGCCGGTGACCGAGCTCGTCGCCGCCGCGGAGCGGCTGCGGCCGCTCGCCGACGAGCGCCGGCTGCAGCTGCGCTACGACGTCGACCCGACCACCCCGCACGTGTTCGGCGACGGCACCCGGCTCGGCCACGTGGTGCGCAACCTGGTGCACAACGCCATCAAGTTCACCCCGCCCGGCGGCTCGATCACGGTGTCGGCGCGCCGCGCCGGCGACGACGGCGACATGGTCGAGCTCACGGTCACCGACACCGGCTGTGGCATCGCCCCCGACGACCTGCGCCGTGTCTTCGAACGCTTCTACAAGGCCGATCGCTCGCGGCGGCGCGAGGGCGAGGGCAGCGGGCTGGGGCTGGCGATCGCGCGCCACACCGTCGAGGCGCACGGCGGCCGGATCGCGGTTCAGTCGACCCCGGGACGGGGCGCGAGCTTCGTCGTCCTCCTCCCCGCGTTCAGGGGCGCGGGGACGATGTCGACCGGACGCCGCCGGAGCTGACCCCGCCGGCAACCACGGCCGGCTCGGGAACGTCGAGGCGGTCGAGACGGTAGCCGGCGCGCGTGACGGTGGTGATCCGCAGGGGGACGCCCTCGAACTGACCGAGCTTCTCACGCAGCCAGCGCACGTGGACGTTGACGGTGCGGCGGTCGCCGAGCGCGTTCCCCCACACCTGCTCGAGGATGCGCTCGCGCGACTGCACGCGGCCGGCGTGGGCGAGCAGGAAGGAGAGGAGGTCGAACTCCTTGAGGGTGAGCTCCACCTCGGCGCCGGCGACGTGGACCGTGCGCGCGGCGCGGTCGAGGCGGAAGTCACCGAGGTGCTCCACCTCGGCGCCGTCCTGGCCGCGGC
>DATKEY010000206.1:0-4874 GCA_035544475.1 Candidatus Dormiibacterota bacterium
CGCGCCAGAAGGAGATCCGGGTGGCGCTGCCCAACGCGCTCGACCTGCTGACCATCAGCGTGGAGGCCGGTCTCGGCTTCGACGCCGCGATCAACCGGGTGACCGAGAAGTACCACAACGCGCTCGCCCTCGAGTTCACCCAGGTGCTCAACGAGACCCGGCTCGGCCGTCCCCGCCTCGAGGCGCTCGAGGACATGGCGCGCCGCAACAAGGTCGAGGAGCTCAACAACTTCATCCAGGCGGTGATCCAGTCCGAGCAGCTCGGCGTCGGCATCGCCCAGGTCCTCCGCATCCAGTCCGAGGAGATGCGCCGGCGCCGCCGCCAGCGCGCCGAGGAGATGGGCGCGAAGGCGCCGCTGAAGATGCTCTTCCCGATGGTCGGCTGCATCTTCCCCGCCCTGTTCATCGTCCTCCTCGGCCCCGCCGTGATCCAGGTCTACAACCAGTTCATCGGCAACGGCGGTCACTGAGAATCGTCGTCGCGGGGCCGGGAACGGCCCCGCGACCGCGGTCTCCATCCGAGGAGGCCCCGACGCGGTGCCCCTTCGGTGAGGCTCGCGGAGATCTCGTCGTAGAGGGTGGTGTCGTCGCAGACACGCGCCGCGGCGAGGACGACGTGCTCGCGGTCGAGCAGCCGGTGCCGGCGGCGGGCCGCCTCGTGGTCCGCCAGCGCGAGAAGGTCGTCGACGCCGAGCGCCGTGGGCAGGCGTTGCGCCAGGCCCGGCTGGCCGAGCGCCTCGAGCAGCTGCGCAGGCGTGCCGGCGTCGCGAAGCGCGGAGTCGAGGGGCGCAGCGTGTGGCCGCATGACAGAGAGCGTAACGGTGGTCGACCGATGACGTTCGGTCGGAGATCCGTGCCACGCCCGGTCACGCGCTCGTCATCGGTCCGCGACCGCGGCTTGGTGGGACCGCGCCGGGACGGCGGGTAGCGTTGGGCGCATGAACGAAGCACAGGTGAAGCGGCTCGCCCTCCACGCCCTCGCGATGACGATGGGAGTCGTGACCTACTGGCTGGTCCTCGCCCCCACCTTCCACATCGGCGGCCACTGACCTCAGGCGAGGCGGACCATCGTGGCCCGCCATGCCTGGGCGACGCCGCCGAAGATGTTGATCTCGAAGGTCGCGGGCTCCACGGTCTCGATCCGCCAGCCGTCCGCGAAGGCGGCGTCGAGCTCGTCGCGCCGCACCCGTCGCGGCCCCCAGATTCCCGGCTGGGAGTCGCTGAACACCAGCAGGTGATAGCGGCCGCCGGGCGCGAGCACCCGGTGGATCGACTCGACGAAGCGGGTGCGCTCGCCGTCGTCGAAGACGTGGAACACCCCGCTGTCGAGGACGGTGTCGAAGGCGGCATCGGGGTACGCGAGGTCGAGGGCGTCACCGACCACGAAGGTCGCGCCGGTGATCCTCCGCTCCGCGGCCTTCCGCAGGGCGATGCCGATGGCGCGCGGCGAGGAGTCGACGCCCGTGGCGTCGAGGCCCCGGGAGGCGACGAACAGGGTGAGCTCCCCGGTGCCGCAGCCCATGTCGAGCACCCGGCCACTCACCAGCCCGGCGTCGACGAGCTCGACGAGCGCCGGTTGGGGACGCCCGATCTCCCACGGTGGCGTCCCCTCGTACGCGGCGTCGAAGGTCTCTGGATCCCGCGCGCGCTCGAGTTCGGTGAAGTCGGTCACCGGCACAGTCTGCCAGCGGCGGATCGGGGCGTGCGCTCGCGGGCGATGTCGTGTACGGTTCCTGTCGATCCGCGCAGTCCCTCCAGAGCCAGACCCGATGCCCGAGCTCCGCCGTCCCCCCCGCGCGCGAACCCTGACCCTCTGTGCCCTCGCGGCCCTGGCCGTACCCGGTGGCGTGGTCGCGGTGGCGCACCAGCGTGCGACGTCCGCGCTCCCCGCCGCGGCGGTGACGCCCCTGCCACCGGCGCCGGCGCTCCCGGCCACCCCGGCGCCGACACCTCCTCCCGCCATCGCCGCGCCGGTCGTGCCCGCGGCCACCCCGGCGCCGCCCTCTCCGCCACCTCCGGCGTCAGCGGCCCCCACCGGCCTCGCCCTCGCCGGCTGCCCACCGCCCCCGGCGCCGCCGCCACCCTACGTCCCGCCCTGGCACCCGGCCGTGCTGGTCCCGGAGTCCGCGCTCCCCCCGCCGGCGCCGGCCACATCCCCTGCGGCACCGCTCACCGCGGTGAGCGGGAAGGGCATGTGGGTCTGGCAGTACCGCAAGACCGAGGGCGGCGAGCCACAGGCGATCGTCGACCGCGCCGTCGCGACCGGGCTGCACCAGATCTGGGTCCGCGTCGCCGACTCCCAGGACGGCTTCTACGGCGACGACGAGCTCGCGTCGATCGTGCCCCGTGCCCACCGGCGCGGGCTGTCGGTGATCGCCTGGGGCTTCCCGCACCTGTACGACCCCGTCGCCGACGCCGGGTGGTCGAAGGCGGTGCTCGACTGGCGCGCGCCCGAGGGCGATCGCGTCGACGGCTTCTCCGCGGACATCGAGACCTCGACCGAGGGGGTGGAGCTGACCGGGCGCCGCGCCGCTCTGTACCTGAGCCTGGTACGGCAGGCGCGCGCCGGGCGGCCACTGATCGCCACCGTGTACCCGCCGACGGACCGGTGGATGAGCGCCTATCCCTTCGCAGCGATGGCGCCGTACATCGACGCGTTCGCGCCGATGATCTACTGGGAGTGCCGCGATCCCGGGGTCGCCGCCGCCGAGGCGATCAGCCGGCTGGCACGGATGCGGCCGGTGCATCTGATCGGTCAGGCCTTCAGCTTCGGCGACGTCGCCGGCCGGGTCGACCTGCCGAGCGCCGCGGAGCTCGAGCGGTTCATGGCGGTGGCCCGGAGCCGGGGCGCGACGGGGGTGTCGTTCTGGGTGTGGCAGAGCATGGATCCGGAGGAGTGGGCGGAGCTCGCGGCGTTTCCCTGGGTGCGCTGATTCGACCCGCACCCGAATCTGCCCTACGATGACCGCACCCTCAGGAGCAGACGATGGACATCGACGTGCAGGGGCGGCTCCTCGAGCGTCTCCTCGAACTGCGTGACCAGCGGACGACCGCCCTGGCGGACACCGTCCGCCGCCAGCCGGCGACCAGCTACACGGACCCGGATCGCCTCCGCCACGAGGTCCGCACGCTCTTTCGCGGTCACCCTCTCGTCGTCGGCCTGAGCTGCGACCTTCCGACCTCCGGCTCGTACCGGGCGCTCGACGTCGCCGGCGTCCCCGTCCTGGTCGTCCGCAGCGAGGACGGGACCATCCGCGCCTTCCTCAACTCCTGCCGTCACCGCGGATCGATGATCGTCGAGGGCAGCGGCACGGCGGAGCGCATCTTCAAGTGCCCGTACCACGCATGGTGCTATGACATCGAGGGGCGGCTGATGGGCCAGCCGATGGCGCGCGGCGCCTTCGACGAGGTGCCCACCGAGGAGCTCGGGCTCATCCCGCTGCCGGTCGCCGAGACCGGCGGCCTCATCCTCGTCCGGCCGCGCGCCGACGCCGGACCGATCGACGGGCCGGCGCATCTCGGCGAGCTCGCCCCGGAGTTCGCCGGCTACGGCTTCGAGGACTTCGCCCTCTTCGACGAGCGCACCCTCGAGCTGCGCACCAGCTGGAAGCAGCCGTTCGAGACCTTCTGCGAGGCGTACCACGTCTTCGCACTCCACCACGACACGATCTCCAGGGAGATCCTCTCCACGCCGATGCTCGCGGACTTCTACGGTCCGCACGGGCGCGGCGTCCTGCTCGGCCGCAAGAGCGAGCGCCTGATCCACGAGGACGCGGACCGCTACACGCTGCGGAACACCGGCAACATCGTCTACTGGCTGTTCCCGAACGTCGTCCTCAGCATGCCGATGACCGGGCACGCCGAGCTGTGGCAGGTGTATCCCGACCCGGACACCCCCGGTCGGTGCAGTGTGACCCTCCGCTTCTACATCCGGAGCTCACAGGCCACGGAGGAACGCACCCCGTTCTGGCAGCGGATGATCGACTACACGGTGCGAATCGTCATGGAGGAGGACTTCCCCCAGCAGGAGCGGATCTACCGGGGACTCGCCTCCGGCTCGCATCCCGGTCCGGTCTTCGGCCGCAACGAGCCCGCGCTCATCCACTTCCACCGCAGCATCGACGCGGCGCTGTCCTAGTCCGGCTCGCCTACCCCACGGGCAGGGGCTCCGGCATCGCGCGAACCAGCTGCGCCGCCCCGGGCGGTGGCTCGCCGCGCGACCAGATCGGGCCGGCACCCGGCTCGCGGAAGAGCGGCATCACCTCCTCGGCGAAGAGGGTCATGTTCTTGACGACCTTCCAGTGGGGCATGTCACCGACCTGCATCGAGGCGCCCACGTGGACCCCGGCGCCGAGCTCGTCGGTGAAGCGGGCGAGCTTCTCGGCGACGGTCTGGGGCGAGCCGACGATCACGTAGTGGTCGTTCACCAGGTCCTCGTAGCTCAGCTCCCAGTGGTCCTTGATGTTGTGCTTGACCTTGGCCTCGAGCATGCCCCGGAAGGAGCGTCCGCTGACGTAGCCGGGCGGGAACCACTGGTACGGCGGCACCCAGAGCCCGCGCTGGAAGAGCCACATGATGTGCTCGCGCGCCTCGGCGTGCGCCTTCTCGTCGGTCTCGGCGACGTAGGTCGCGACGCAGAACGCGAGCTGGGTCGGGGAGGGGCTGTAGCCGTACTTCTCCTCGGCCGCCCGGCGGTACATGTCGTACGCCATCTTCGTGAACCACAGCGGCGAGAAGACCATCATGAACGGGTAGCGGCGCTTCGCCGCCTCGTCGATGGTCTCGAGCGACCCCATCCCGGGCAGCCAGATCGGCGGATGAGGCTGCTGGTACGGCTTCGGCCACGGGTTCACGTAGGGCAGGTCGTAGAAGCG
>DATKEY010000207.1:0-2492 GCA_035544475.1 Candidatus Dormiibacterota bacterium
GTTGAAGGTGATCCAGGTGCCCGCCGGGCCCTCCATCGGCTGGTGGCCGGCGGGGCTGAGGTCGAGGATGGCGAGGCGGCGCTGGGCGAGGCCGTAGCCGTCGGCGATGTGGATGCCCTCGTCGTCCGGCCCGCGATGGGCGAGGGCGTCGTTCATGGCGCGGAGATCGATTCCTCCGACGCGCCGCGGGTCGAGCGTCGCGTATCCGGCGATTCCGCACACGGCTAGGCCACCTCGGTGTCGAGGTCGCCGCCGGGCACCTCCGCGGGCTCGAGCGCCCGCACCGCGGCGTCGAGGGTGTACTGGTCGGGATAGGGGGCGCCCAGCTTCACGTAGGCGCGGGCGGTGCCCTCGACGAAGGCCCGGAGGCTGAAGTGGCGCTCGCCGCGGTCGCGCGAGCCGGCGCCGAGGCGGGCCGCCAGCGCGGGGTCGGCGAGGAGGGCGTCGACGCCCGCCGCCAGCGAGGCGGGATCGGGCTCGACGAGCAGGGCGGAGAGGTCGTCGAGGACCTGGGTGTGGCTCTCGATGCGGGTGGCCACGATCGGCCGGCCGCTGTGCATGTACGAGTAGATCTTGAGCGGGGTGTTGCTCCCGCTCGAGCGCGGCGAGACGAGCACGTCCGCCGCGGCCATGCAGGTGGTCATCTCCTGCGGCCGGCGCAGCCCGGTGAGCAGGACCCGGTCGCCGAGCCCCAGCGCGTCCGCCTGGGCGCGCAGCTCCGCGACCTGGTCGGGCCGCCCGCCCACGACCACCAGCCGGGGCCGGCGGCCGCCGGCGAGGGGACGGATGTGGGTCATCGCCTCGACGAGCAGGGGCATGCCCTGGTACGGCTCGAGGGTGCCGGTGTAGAGCACCACGGGCTCGCCGTCCGGCGCCCACTCGTGGCGCATCGCGACCGCGAGCACCATGTTCGGGCGGGGCTCGACCGGGACGTTGTAGATGATCTCGGCCTCGGTCCCGGGGACGGTCCTCTCCGCCTCGCGTGCGAGCGAGGGGAAGACCACGATCACCGAGCGGGCGCTGCTCAGCATCCTCCGCTCCAGCCACCGGAAGATGCGGACCACCGGGTGGCGCTCGCCGAACCCGTAGTTGGTGAGCACGACCCCGAGGCCGTTGTGCATGTCGTAGAGGTGGGGGATGCCGAGCAGGCGGCTGAACCACCAGCCGAAGACCCCGGCCTCCTCGTGGGTGTGGACCACGTCGTAGCTCTTCCGGCCGCGGACCGCCCGCGCGGTGGCCGTCGCCAGCACCGCCGCGTCGAGCGGCAGCTTGGCCGCCGACGGGCCGATCTTCACCGAGCGGATCCCGGGGATCCGCGGCGCGCGCAGCCAGCGGACGCCGTCGATGGCAACGTCCTCGCCGAGCGGGTAGGTGACCAGGTCGACGGTGTGGCCGAGGGCGGAGAGCGCCCGGCAGCGGTTGACGACGCTGATCGGCGTCCCCCGCGGGGAGAAGACCGGCTGGGGGGCGATCATCAGGATGTTCACGAGGCGATCCCCTGGGTGATGCGCGCCGCCGGCGCTCTGGTGCTCTCGCGGGCCGTCGCGGCCGCGGCCGCCTCCTTGTGACGCTTGTCGGTGAGCCAGAAGACGACGCCGATGCCCGCCCAGAGCAGGCTCTGTGCCGCCAGCAGGAAGCCGACGGCGACGCCCTGGGTGGCGGCGGCCGCACCCGACACCGGGCTGAGGAAGCGGGTGAAGCTGCCCTCGCGCACTCCGTAGCCGTTGATCGAGATCGGCAGCATGGTGAGGGCGTTGACGGTGGTGACCACGATCGCCGCGTAGGCGAGCGGGATGGGCACCCCGACGGCGTGCATGAAGGCGTACTGATTGAGCACCGAGAGCCCCCAGAAGCCTGCGCCACGCACGCTGGCGAGGAGCAGCTCGAGGCGGCGGTCGCGGAAGGCGTCGAGGGCGCCGAGCAGCCGGGCGAGGACGCGCCCGGGGCGGCGTCGCTGGAGCAGGGGCAGGGCGGCGAGCCATCCCAGCAGCGGGGTCATGCACAGCCCGAGCCCGGCGGCACCGACCAGCAGGCCGGCGATCGCCACCCCGCGGATCTCCGAGGCTCGGGCGTCACCGAGGGTGAGCACCAGCCCCAGACCCATGAGCACCATCATCCCGGGGAAGTTGCAGAGCCGCTGCAGCACCACGGTGGTGGCCGCAGGTACCCGCTCCTCGGGCGAGTCGGCGGCCATCATGGCGCGGGCCACGTCGCCACCGATCGAGCTCGGCAGGATGCTGTTGAAGGTGTTGCCGACGAAGACCAGCCGCAGACAGCGCCACCAGGTGCGGCGCAGCCCGGTGGCGGCGAGCAGCGCGTGCCACTGGGTGGCCTGGACGCAGGTGGCGGCGAAGCCGAGGGCCATCGCAGCCGCCAGCCATCGCAGGTCCGAGTGTGCGAGCACCTCGCCGATGCGGGCGAGGCCCGCCTTGTGGAGCAGCCATGCGAGCAGCCCCACCGAGACCGCGAGCTTGGCGACGGTGGCGAGCCGC
>DATKEY010000208.1:0-17478 GCA_035544475.1 Candidatus Dormiibacterota bacterium
GGAGGCTCGCCTCGAGGTCGGCGATCTTCGCCTCCTCGCCCTGGTAGACACCGACCGGGTGGTGGCGGCTGATGTGCTGGCACCAGCGCATCAGCAGGACGCCGTGACGCTCCTCGTCGGGCGGCAGCTCGGGATCACCGACGAAGGCGAGCGTGGTCGCGAAGCCGAGCGAGGCCGCGGCGCGCGAGAACTCGCGCACCCGCACGCCGAGACCGCCGGCGAGACTGTAGGGATCGGGCCCCTCGAAGGAGACGAGCACGAACTCGAGCGTCTCCGGGGTCAGCGCCGGACGTCGCGACCGGTCGACCGCCGTGACGCAGGGCATGGGGAGCGCAGTCTGACGCGCATCCACCTCGGTGTCCATGTCGTGTAGGTGAAGATCTGGTTAAGGCTGCCCTCCCGCCTCGGGCCAGGGGCCGCGACCGGTCGACTATCATCGCGACCGCCATGTGGACACTCCGACGCCGCCTCGTCGGCGCGCTCCTGCTGCCGCTCCTCGCCGCCTGTGGCTCTGCCACCTCGGAGATCAGCCCGGACAACGTGGCCGCGCCTGCGGAGGTGACCCCCAACGCGTGCTCGGTCATCCCCCACTCGGCGGTCGCCACCGCGGTGTCCCCGCCGACGGCCGCCGAGCTGCCCCCCGCCTCGCCGTCGGCGTCGGCGTCGAGCGCGCCGCTCGCCTCTCCTCCCGGCGTGTACGAGGCGACGAGCGTCGGCTCCCATCCGAACGTCGGGCAGTGCACCTACCGGTCGGCCCTGGGCCCCACCCTGGTGGTGTCCGTCTACCCGAACAGCACCCTTGCGGGCCTCGCCGACATCACCACCGGCCTCCATCCGCTCGGACCGACCCTGGTGAGCGGCACCGACAACAACGGCCTGCTCGCCTTCCAGGACGGCGACTCGGTGGTGGGGATCGCGCTCGACGCCGGTGGGCTCAACCAGAGCGCCCTCGCCCGCCGGCTCGGGACCGCCTTTGTCGCCATCACCGGCGCGCCGCTCACCCTGCCCGAGCTCTCGGCGTCCGCCGCCACCTCGACCGGTGCGGCGGTGCCGACCCCGCTCCCCGCGGCCGGGGCGCAGGTGACCGGGGTGACCGCGAACCAGACCGTCCAGCAGACGAACACGCTGAAGTTCGACCCCGCCTCGGTGAGCGTGAGCGTCGGCGGGGTGGTGCTCTGGGACAACTCGAGCAGCGTCGCCCACAACGTCACCTTCGACGCCAACCCCGAACTGACGTCGCAGACGATGAACGGGGGCGACAAGTTCGAGCTGAAGTTCACCCGGGCGGGGCAGTACGCGTACCACTGCACCTTCCACCCCGGTATGGACGGCACCGTCACCGTCTCCTGACCTGGCGGTCAGTTCACATCTCGTCACAAGGGTTCGTTGCCGCGGCGCCACGCGCCGATCAGCCTTCGGGCATGGACCCGCGAGATGCGCCGATCCTGGTCGTCGACGGCGACGACGCGGGGCGGACGGTGCTCCGTCGCGCCTGCGAGGCGGAGGGGATCGGGGTCGTCGAGGCGGCGACCGGGGCGGCGGGGATCGATCTCGCGTCCGCGGGCTGCTTCTGCGCCATCCTCGTCGGCTCCGGCCTCCCGGACCTCGCCGGGGTCGAGGTCTGCCGCCGGGTGCGGAGTGGCGACCCGGTGACCCCGATCCTCATGATCGGTGCCCCCGGCGGCCCCGCGCCGGCGGAGCGCTCCTCCCAGGCCGCGGGGGCCGATGGCCTCGTCGCCAGCCCGTACGACCTTCCCCGCCTCATCGCCCGGCTCCACGCCTACCGCTGACGCGGTCCGGCGGGGCCGGGGCGGTACAAAGGACCGTGGTGATGCCGAGCCCATCGACGCCGCCCGTCCCCGGCGGCCCCGAGCCCGTCCCGGGATCGGTGGCGAGCACCGCGATCGCGGGGGTGCTCGCCGCCGCGCCCCGACCGGCGCGGGTGCTCGGCGCCTCGCCGACCGCCGTCTACCTGGCGGTCGAGGGGGGGGAGGAGGGCCCCGACGTCGTCGCCGTCGTCGCCGCCCGCGCGGTGCACCTCCCCGTCGCCCTCGCCGTCCCCGGCCAGGCCCCGCCGGTCGCCGACCCCGCGAGGGTGCGGGTGGGGGGCGGCGGGATCGACCTCGGCGGCCGGTCGCTGGCGCCGGCGAGGTGGGTCGACCCCCGTCCTCGCATCACCGGGCGTCCGCTGGTGGGACTTCTCGACGAGATGGCCGAGCTTCTCGCCGTCTCCGCGGAGACCGCAGGGGTGGTCGCGCATCCGGCCGCCGCCGTCGCGGACGGGTTGTTCGCCGGCGACCCCGCCCCGGCGCTCGCGCAGCTCGGACAGGGCCCCGGCCTCACGCCCTCCGGGGACGACGTCGTCGCCGGCGCCGCGGCCGCCCTCGCCGTGCTCGGGGTGCTCGACGCGGTGGCGGCGGCCGCGGTCGTCGCCGCCGCCCGCGGCGCGACCACGGTGCTCTCCGCGGCGCTGCTCCGCTGCGCGGCGCGTGGCGAGATGGTGCCCCAGGCGGCCGCGCTGCTCCAGGCACTCTGCGGCGACGGACCCCTTGCGGCGGCCCACGACCGCCTGCTCGGCGTCGGCCACACGACCGGCGCCGCGCTCGCGCTCGGCCTCTGTGCCGGCGTGCGCTCGGCGCTCGCCGGCTGATCAGAACCTCGGCCGGAACCTCTTCAGCGGGGCGGGCACGATCACCGGCCGCATGTACGCCTCCTGGAGGAGCAGCACCACCTCGATGGCGTCGGGAACCGCCATCCCCTCGGCGAGGAGCGGGGTCGTCTCGGCGAGGACCGCGGCGACCCTGGCGTCGACCACGGTGCACTCCTTCTCCATCGCGTTCTCGAGGAGGTCGAGGCAGCGGTCGAGGCGCTGCAGCTTGGTTCGGCGGACCTCGCGCTGGGCGGGCGTCTCCTCGCGCGGTCCTGTGAGCTCGAGGGTGCGGACGGGCTGGTTGGTCATCGCGGTGGTTCACTCCCCAGGGCGCCGGCGGGGGTCTGCCGGCCAAGTTCCCCGCAATCGTGTCCGCACCCCGCGCAACGTTCGATGAAGGGTGGTGAAGATCTGTGATGCCGGAGTTCGGCGCCGTGCCCGCGAGATCTCTTGCGAATCTGTCACACAACTCTCGACCAACACGTGATCGACGGTCAGGCATGTCCGGCATACAGTCGGTGGTCATGCACCGCAGATCCCTCCTCCTGCTCCCCGCGCTCCTCGCGCTCTCCGCGTGCGGATCCCCGACGTCGTCGACGTCGTTCTCCGCAGCGAGCCCCGTCCAGGCCGTCCAGACGGCGACCCACCAGCTCGACTCCACCCCGCTGCACTACACCGTGAGCGGCGACGTCAGCTTCGACACGTCGGAGCTGCGCCACGTGGCCGGCTTCGACCTCTCTCCGCAGCCGTTCACGATCACCGGTGAGGGCGAGTCCGAGAGCGCGGCGCGCTCCAAGGTCGTGCTCCACTCCGACGGCCAGAGCGTCACGGTGGTGAGCTACGACGGGTCGGCCTGGATGAGCGCGGACGGTGCGCGCTTCACGCAGGTCACCTCGGCGCACGAGGTGACGGGCGGTATCGACACCTCGAGCGGGGTGCTCGACCAGTTCACGAACGGCGTCGGCGACGTGACCGACCTGGGGTCGTCGGTGCAGGGAGGCGTCGTCCTCGACCATCTCCACATCGACCTCGATCCGACCTCCTTCGGTGGGCCCTTCACCACCGCCTACGCGCAGGCCCTCGCCGCGAGCGACGCCGACCCTCAGGGCGGCTGCAACTGCAAGCTGCCACCGGACTTCGCCCAGGTCGTCGGCGGAGCGACGTACTTCAAGACCGGGGGTGTCGAGGTCTACGTCCGCCACGACAACGGGCACGTCGCGCAGGTCCTCACCTCGATCACGATCGCCACCGACTTCGACCGCATGGCCCAGGAGGTCGGCGCCTACTGCGCCTGCGAGCTCGGGCTGCCGAGCGGGTCGATGGTCAGCAGCATGAAGATCACCGAGACGTTCACCGAGGGCGGTGCTCCGGTCACCATCTCCAGGCCGACGGTCGACCCTCACGCGCCCGCTCCCCACGCCCCGAACGGCGGCGTCTCCGGCTTCATGGTGTAACGGAGCCGGCCGGGATCCGGCCGGCCCCGCGGCGGAGGATGGAGTTCGGCGTCGAGGCTCAGGCCATCGCCCGGGCCAGGTACTCCGGCGAGCCGATGAGGCCCGCCTCGATGGTCTCGTCGCGACCGCCGGCGTCGAGGTAGCCGGACCAGAAGGCGAGCCCACCGGGATCGGGGGGACGGCCGAGGTAGTAGCGATACCAGCCGGCCACCAGGTTCGCGTGGTTCTCGTGGGAGTAGGTGAACCCGCCGGTGATCGCGCCGCGCGGGGTGCCGTGGGCGAGCCGGGCCGTCCAGTAGGCGATCTCCGCGTCGGCGGCGGAGCGGCCGAGGAAGTCCCGGTACAGGGCGCGCACGAAGCCGTCGGGGCTGCCGCCGCCGCGGACGGCGTAGTACTCCGCGGAGGCGGCGAAGCCCGCCTCGACCGCCTCGTTGTACGCGCCGCGATCGAGCATCGAGGTCCAGAAGGCGAGGCCACCGGCGTCCGGGGCACGGCCGACGAGGCCGTAGTCGCCGGTCACCACCCGCCGGTGGTACTCCGTCGAATCGATCACCGCGAGCCCGACGGCGTCCCGGCCGCCGCCGGCGGTGACCACTCCCTGCCAGTAGGCGATCTCGCCCGCCGAGGCGGGCCGCCCGAGCGCGTCCTGGTAGATGCGGGCGATGAAGCTCGCGTTGGCGTCCGGGCCGTTGTGCACCGTGGTCGTCTTCGACCTCGTGGTCTTCGTCGTATGGCTCGTCGTCGTCGACGTGACCCCGCCCACCGTCTCTACGCCGAGGGTGCAGCTCCACGGGTATGGCTGGCAGGCGGACGCCTCGAGGTTCTCCGGGTAGGCGCAGCGCGCGCTCGGAGTGCCGGTGAGGTGGTCGTCGGCGTCGCCGTCGCCGTCGCACTGCAGGGAGAGGTCGGAGCTCGGCGCGGCGAGCCCGAAGTTGTGGACGACGATGGGATCGCTCGCCGTCGCCGCGTACGACGAGCTGCCGCCGTGCTGGGAAGCGGTGGGATACGTCGCCGGGGTGCCGTCGGGGTAGACGTTGGTGACCTGCGCCCGCGTGGCCCCCGACGAGGCGACGGTGACGTCGATGACCTGGGACTGGCAGGCGCTGCCGCCGTTGCACGCCGCGTATCCCTCGGGGTTCGAGGCGTCGGGGTCGGGGGTGCGGATCTCGTGGATGCGGTACGTCCCGGGCGCGGGCACCCCGGTGAACGTCATGCAGCCGACGGTGACGCTCACGCAGTCGCCCTGCTGGAGCGGACAGGTGGGCGAGCTCGCGACCCGCTGCTTGCTCTGCGACGGCGCCGACGCACGGAGGTCGACGCCTCCGCCGGTCAGCTGGTACGAGGATCCGCCGAGCGCCTGCTTGCAGGAGTCCATCTGCTGGAGCACGAGGCTCGTCGTTCCCCCGGCGGCGACGGGCACGGGTGCCGAGCTGATGCCGATGCCGGCGCCACCGGCGACGAGGATCAGCGCCGACACGAGAAGCCTGATCCGCGATCGCGATCCCATGGAGGGTCCCTTCCTGCCCGCCGTGTCCATCCCGCCGCTGGTGCCACGGGAACATCCCATCCTGAATCCCCGGTGAAATCGGGCTCGCGGGCCGGCCGGGATGACGCCGCGCTGAACTGTCGCTGCAAGGATGGCCCGCCGGGGAACGTCTCTGAGAGTGCGGACGTGGAAGGGATCGAGGAGGGAGATGGTGACGCCGGGTGGGCTCGCCAGGGCTCGACGGGCGCTCGGGCCGTTCGTCGCCGTCTGCGCGGGGGGCGTGGTGCTCACCTCCTGTGGCTTCCAGGAGCCACCCCTGGAGCCGATCACCAAAGAGGTGCTCCACCGCGTCGAGATCCCGCCGATCGCGCACCGGACCGCGGTCATGGACGGGATGATCGTCGACCCCGCCACCCGGACCCTCTACGTCGCCGACGGGACCGATCCCTCGCACCAGGGCGTCGACGTCGTCGACATCTCCACCTCGCCCGGCCGCTACGTGAAGCTCATCAGCACGGGCGGCGCCGTGCCCAACGGAATCGTGATCGCCCCCGACGTGCAGCGCATGTACACCGGGAACGACGACGGGACCGTCTCGGTGATCGACGTCGACCCGGCGTCCCCGCACTACCAGACGATCATCGACACGCTGAGCATGAACGGGAAGCTCGGCGCCGACCTGGTGACCTACGACTCCGCGGACCACCGCGTCTTCGTCAACAACCCCGGCGACGGCTTCCTCACCGCGATCGACTCGCGCACCGACGCGATCATCGGCCGGGTCGAGAACGTCGGGCTCCTCGACCAGCCGATGTACGACCCCGCCGACGGCATGGTGTACGCGGGCGCGGTCGACGACAACCTGCTCATGCGCATCGATCCGCGGACGCTCAGGGTGACCCGGCGGTGGATCTTCGACGTCCCCTGTGAGCCCCACGGGATCGCGATCCATCCCAGGACGAACCAGGGCATCATCGCCTGTGCCGACAAGGACCAGCCGGTGACGATCGGCTGGGACTTCGCCAGGGGGCAGGTGCTCCGCTACTTCGACCTCGCCGGCGCCGGCGACCTCGCGATGTACGACCAGGCGACCAACCGTTTCATCGTCGCCGCGTCGAACTATGCGCCGGCGGAGATGGCGGTGTTCAGCGCGTCGCCGGTCGCCTACCTCACCTCGGTCCCCACCAGCCACAAGAGCCACGACGTCGCGTACGACGACGTGCACCACACGATCTACACCTACGACGGACGGCTCCGCGAGGCGGGGCTGTGGGAGTTCGCGGACCCGATCACCCACTGCAACAGGGCGCTCACCCACTGCGCCTCGGAGCCGAACGTGCCGCGCCCCGTGGACAACGGCGCGCCGCCACCCGGGAGCTGAGGCTCCTCAGCCCGGGGCGAGGCCCGCGCTCACCGGCACTCCCCCCGCCAGCGTCTGGAAGACGACGCAGTAGCGCTCGGTGAGCCGCAGCAGCGTCGCCACCTGCTCGGCGGGGGCGTCCGTCGACAGGTCGAAGAGCAGGCGGATGGCGCGGAAGCCGACGGGCACCTCGCGGTCGACACCGAGGGTGCCGCGGAAGTCGAGGTCGCCCTCGGCGCGCACGGTGCCGCTCACCCGCATCTCCATCGACGTCGCGACCGAGCGCAGGGTGACCCCGGCGCAGGCGACGAGCGCCTGGAGGAGCATGTCCCCGGAGCAGGCCTGGATCCCGTCGCCCCCGGTCGCGGGGTGGAGGCCGGCCTCGACGAGGGCGCGCCCGGTGGCGACCGAGCAGGCGATCTCCTCGGGGTCGAGCGAGCCCTCGGCGCGCAGGGTGATCTGCGCCGCCGCCGGCTCCTCGCGGAGCCGCGCCTTGATCGGCGTCTGGATGGCCTGGAGCTGGGCGCGGTCCATAGCCGCCGATGGTACGCGGTCAGCTCCTCAACGCGGCCCTGACCTCGGCGACCGCGCCCGCGACGTCGGTCACGGTGCGGGTCTCGCCGGCGGCGGCGAAGACGAACTCGATGCGGGCGACCTCGCGGCGCGCGGCCTCGGCGACGAGCAGCGCGTAGACCCCGCCCTGCAGCAGGTAGCGCTCCATGCGGGCGTCGATCGCGGCGCCCCGGACCGCGTCGGTCTTGTAGTCGACGACGACCAGCCGCCCGTCGGGCAGCTCGTAGAGGAGGTCGACGAAGCCCTCGAGGAGCACGCCCTCGACGGGCGCGCCGAGCGGGACCTCGCGCCAGTGACGCGCCGCCGCCGCCCGGCGCACCGCGTCGCTCGCGCACGCCGCCCGGGCGAGCCGTGCCACCTCGGGAGCGCTCGCCGGGATGCCCTCCGCCGCGGCCTGGACCCGGGCGAGGGCGTCGAGGTCCACGGGTGCGGCGAGGTCGACGGTCTGGAGCACGGCGTGGACCGCGCGGCCGAGCGAGGTGGCCGCGCGCCCCCGGCGCGAGGCGGCGACGTCGTCGGCGAGCTCCGGGGGCATCCCCGCCTCGGCGTCGGCGTGGGCGACCCCGGTCGCGGTCCGGGTGCGGAGCTCGCCGAGGGCGGCGAGAATCCCGGCTCGCCGCAGCATCCACGCCTCCTCGCCGGTCCGGTGCACGTCGACGCTCTCGCCCTCCGCATATGCGAGCTCCATCTGGGCGCGGGGCGGCGGCGGCCGGTCTGTCCCGAGGTCGAGCTCGGCGACGCCGTCACGGCCGCGGAGGAGGCCGTCGAGGAGGGCGGCGTCCGTCCTCTCCCCGCCTTTGGCGCGGAAGAGGCCGACGACGAGGTGGTCGCGCGCCCGGGTCATGGCGACGTAGAGCAGCCGCACCCGCTCCGCCGTCTCCATCGCCTTCTCGCGGTTGTCGAGCCGCTCCCAGCCCGGGGTCGCGAAGTCGGCGCCGAGCTGGAGCTCGACGGCGCGGGCCACGCGGTCGACGACGAGGGTGGGGCGGCGGTTCGCGGGCTTGCGGCCCAGACCGGTGAGGACGGTGATCGGGAACTCCAGCCCCTTGGCGGCGTGAATGGTCATGACCCGGACGCAGGGCTCCTCGCCCGCATCCTCGCCGGCGACGGAGTCGTAGGCCGGGTCGCGGGCGAGCCGCTCCAGGTACTCGACCGCGTCGTGGAGCGAGGGCCGCCCGCTGCGCGCGAGCGCGCGGGCCTGCTCGGCGACGAAGCGGTGGCGGCGGCGGGTCTCGCGCGGCCGCCAGTCGTCGTAGGCGGCGGCGCGCAGCAGCCGGCTCGACAGCACCTCCTCGATGAGCCTGGGCACGGACATGCGGTGGCGCCCGCGGTGGAGCTCGTCCAGCTCGGAGAGCGCCGCGGCGACCCGCGGCTCGGTGGCAGCGCCGGGTCGCTGGTACGACCAGCGCCCGCCCTCGGCCCTCCAGCGCACCAGCTCGACGTCGCTGCAGCCGAAGGCCGGGGTGCGCAGCGCGGCGACGAGTGCCACCTCGTCGGTCGGATCGTCGACGCTGCGCAGGATGTTGAGCAGGTCGCGCACCTCCTGGGTGGCGACGATGAGCGAACCGCTCTCGAGCCGGTAGCGGATCCGCTCCCGCTCCAGGGCACGCTCCAGGTTGCGCAGGTTGGTCCGGCTCGGCATGAGGATGCAGACGTCCTCGGGAGTGCAGGGGCGGGCGCCGCCGTCGGTGCCCTCGCCGACGCTCCAGCCCTCGGCGAGCATGCGCCCGACCAGGGCTGCGGTCTCCTTCGCCTCGGCGCGCCACATCGTGGCCGCGGTGCCGTCGACGGCGCCGCCGAAGACGGCGACCGCGCCCTCGATGTCCGGCGCGTGCGCCACCAGCGGGACGTACTCGGCCTGTACGCCCGGCTCGCCGGTCATCAGTCCGCCGTCGCCGCCGAAGACGGCGTTGACCGCCTCGATGATGCGGCGGCCGGAGCGGAAGTTCACCGCGAGCCGCACCCGCGCCCGCGGGTCGGCCTCGACGAGTGCGCTCTCCACCGCGGCGTAGAGCGCGATGTCGGCGCGGCGGAAGCGATAGATCGACTGCTTGGGGTCCCCGACGACACAGAGCCTGCCCGCGGCGGGACGCAGCTCGGTCCAGGGGAGGTCGCGGTCGGCGACCGCCGCGCAGAGCCGGAGCGCGAGCTCCGCCTGGAGGGGATCGGTGTCCTGGAACTCGTCGACGGCCACCATGTCCCAGCGCGCGTGCAGCGCGGCGCGGACGTCGGCGTGGTCGCGGACGAGGTCGCGGGCGCGGACGAGCAGGTCCTGGTAGGAGACGAGGCCCCGTTGCCGCCGCTCGTCGGCATAGGTGACCACGAGGTCGCGCAACGCCTCGGCGATGCCCGCGAGCGCGACCGCGCGAGCCGACCGTACGAGCGCGGCCGTCTCGTCGCGCGCTCCCTTCATCACCGTCTTGATCGTCTTGCAGACGTTCTCGCCGTCGACGATCCCCCAGTTCCCCTGGCTGCCGACGTTCGTCGAGGGCGAGCGGTCGAGGGCGAGGAGCGCCGCGAGGGCCTCGTCCTCGCCGCCGGCGTCGCGCAGTCGCGTGGCGACGACGCGCATCCCGTCGACGCGCTGGTAGAGCTCGTCGGGGGCCGTGTTGTGGGGGAGGAGGGCGATGCAACGCTCGACGTCCTCCCCGAGCGCCGGGCTGCGGGTGAGCGTGTGCACCGGGTCGACCGGCCATTCGGCGCCGGCGACGAGGTCCCAGTTCTGGTTCAGCGTCGTGAAGAGCTCGAGCAGCCGGTCGGGTCGCAGACCCAGCAGCAGGCCGCGGCGGACCGCCTCGGCGCCCGGCGCCCCCGGCGTCAGCTCGTCGAACCAGCGCCGGAAGCGCTCACGGACGTCGAGCGAGCCGGCGAGGTCGGCGAGGATGTCGACGTCGGGGGGGAGCCCCGCCTCGAGCGGATGCATGCGCAGCAGCGCCGAGCAGAAGGCGTGGATCGTCTCGATGCGGGCGCGGTCGACCTCGGCGGCCGCGGTGAGCAGACGGGTGCGCACCTCCGCGTCGCCGGCCGCGCGTGCCTCGGTCTCGAGCCCCTCACGAACGCGCACCCGCAGCTCGGCGGCCGCGGCGATCGTGAAGGTGATCGCGACCAGCCGCTCCATGCGCAGCCCGCCCGAGGCGACCATGGCGACGATGCGGCTGACGACCGCGGTCGTCTTCCCCGTCCCCGCGCCGGCCTCGACGAAGAGGGTGGTGCGCAACTCCTCGACGAGACGGTCTCGCTCGGCCTGGTCGGCGACCGGAGGACGGTTGCTCATCCGCCGCCTTCATCGCCGGTGTCCGGCTCGAGCGCGCGGTACGGCGCCAGCCGCGAGCTCTGCGACTTCGACGCGGCGAGCACCTCACGGCTCGCCGGGCAGAGGCTGTCGTACGGGCAGAAGCCGCAGTTCTCGCAGCGGCCCCACCACTCCTCGAACTCACCGGGAACCTGCGGGAAGCAGCCGGCGCGGACCCCGGCGTCGATGCGTCCGAGCACGTCGCCGAGCGCGTCCTCGATCGCGGCGTCGACGCACACCGGGGTCTGGGAGAACCCGCCCTTCACGGTCGCATACCAGTACAGCGAGGTCGTCGCCGGCGCCTGCCGCCCGGCCGCCCGGACGCGGTCGCGGACGGCACGCCCGTAGATGGGCAGCTGGAGGCGTCGCCCGTGCTCGAGCAGGTTGGCCGCGCTGATGTCGTACTTCTTCGCCGACCCCGTCTTGTAGTCGATGACCCGCGCGTCCCCCCGCTCGTCGACGTCGACCCGGTCGATGCGCCCGCGGAGCACCGCGGTGCGCCCGTCCGCGAGCGGTACCGTCACCGCCGGCCAGGAGTCGCGCTCACCCTCGAAGCCGAAGGCCTGCTCGAGGTACGCCGGACGCCAGCCGCCCCCGGCCCGCTGCTCGGCGTCCTCGCGCAGCAGGGTGCGGAGGTCGGCGAGGATGGCGGCGCGCTCGTTCGCCCACACCAGCGGATGACCGACGATCCCCCGCGCCTCGGCGTCCCGGAACTCCTCGGCGGCGATCGCCTCGACGCGCCGGACGTCCTCGTCGACGTACGGCGATCCCGGGAGGGGATGGCCGGTTTCGGCCACCTCACGGAAGAACCGCTCGAGGATGGCGTGCACCAGGGTGCCGCGCTCCGCGGCGTCGATCTGCCACCAGCGGTCGTCGTCGACGTCCTCGGTCGGGCTCACCACGAGCACCCGTCCCAACAGGTGGTGGAAGGGGCAGGTCGACCAGGTCTCGATGCCCGTCGCCGACTGCGCGGGGCCGCTGAGGCCCCGGGCGATGAGCGGGAGGTGGGCGACCGCTGCGAGATGGCCGTCGAACTCGGTGAGGTCCGGCGAGCGGCGCGCCCGCGCGGCCGCGAGGACCCGGCCGAGGGGCAGGTCGTCGCGGCGCCCGAGCGCGGTCCGGGCGAGGTCGCGTCCCTCGGCCCACGCCGCGGCCGCCTCCCACTCGCGCCGCTCGGCGATCGACAGCGGCGCCCCCCCGGCGCCGGCGGCGCGACGCAGTCGCGGGTGGGTGACCGTGCCCGCGCGCACCGCCGAGGCGCGCGGCCGCTCGCCGCCCTCCTCGAGGGTCTCGAGGAGCCACGGCGACGGGTAGACGGCGCGCCCCTCGACGTCGACGACCGGCGCGCTCACCAGCGCCTCACCGCCGTCCGCCGCGGCGAGCGCCGCCAGCCAGTCGGCGTGCTCCTGGCGGGCGCGGACCTCGGTGCGGCCGAGCGGGTCCGAGGCGAGCAGCGGGTCGACCGCCGCGGGCGGGGGGAAGCCCGCCTCGACGGCGCCGAGCACGTGGACGCGGTCGAGGTCCATTCCCCGGAGCAGCCGGTGCGGGCCGATGACGACGCCGCGGCCGATCCGCCCCTCGGGGCGGCGGCGGGACCGCAGCGCGTCCTCGAGCGCGCGGAGGAAGACGTGCACCGACACCTCGGGCTCGACCGACTGGGCGTCGCCGAGGGCCCGCAGCGTCTCGTCGACCGCCTGGGAGGCCTCGCGGTCCTCGGCGGTCCAGGCGTCGTCGGGGGTGAGGAACTCGTCGCGGAGCCGCCCCGCCCAGGCGACGTGCGCCTCCCAGGTCGGGGTGCCGGGAGGCCGGGTCGCCGTGTCGATGGCGGTGACGTGCTCGACGATGCGCAGGGCGTCCTCGACGTCGCGCCGCAGCGCGGCCCGGCGGGCCTCGACGGCGGGCTCCTCGAGGTCCTGGTCGAGGCGGTCGACCGACCGCTGCCGCTGCTCGGCGAGGCCGGTGAGCCGCTCCCGCCACTGAGCGGCGCCCCGGACGACGCCGGCGTCGCGGGAGAGCTGGTCCCAGCGCGCCTGGCTGCGGAGGACGCCGCCGCGGTGGGGGAGGCCGGAGAGCCAGCCGAGGACGGCCGCGCGGGTGAAGTTCTGCTCGCGCAGCCGGATCAGTCCGAGCAGGCCACGCGCGGCGACCGAGTCCTCGAGCCGGCGGCCGCCGAGGGCGGCGTGGGGGACGCCGGCCTCGTCGAGGGTGTCGCGGAGAAGCGGTGCGTAGGTCGCCTCGTCGCGATAGACGATCGCGGCGCGGTGGAGCGGCACCGGCGGGTCGGCCTCCGCCGCGGCGAGGAGCGCACGAACCGCGGCCCGCACCTCCTCGACCGGGTCGGAGGCGATCAGCGCACCGACGACGGCAGGTGGCGCGGTCGCGGGGACGTCCTCGGCGGAGGCCGCTCCGAGCAGGCCGGCGCCGAGGCCGAGGGGGTCGCCGTCCTCGAGGTGGGCGAGGGCGACGACGACCGCGGTGCGGCCGGCGAGCGCGCGGAGCAGCGCGGCCTCGGGCGGCTCGAGGCGGACGGGGAGGAGGACGATCACGGCACCGGCCTCGCGGAGCGGGACCGCGCCCTCGCCGGCGCGGAGCGCCTCGGCGGCGGCGGTGAGCAGGTCGACCTCGTCGTACAGCCCCGCGGCGTCGCGCCGGCGCTCGTACCCCGCCACCGCGTCGAGTGCTGACCGTGCGGTCAGGGTGCCGGTCGCCCGGATCCTCGCGGCGTCGCCCGGCGGATCGGCCCGGCGGCGAAGCTCCTCGGCGAGCCCGGCGACGAGGTCGACGAGCCCGGCATGGCCGGCCTCGGTGGCGAGTGGTCCGCCGTCCTCGGTGATCGCCGTGCGCACCAGCGCCGCGCGGGTGACCGCGGTCAGCGGCGACGTGCCCCGCGCCGCGAGCCGGGCGGCGCCGAGGGACTCGGCGAGACGGGCGAGCACGGCGAAGCGGACGTTCGCGTACCCCCTGGCGGCGAGCCGGCGGCGGAGGTGCAGGCCCGCGTGGTGGCCGGGGACGACCACGGTGACCGGCCGGAGCGGGTCGTCCGCCTGGAGGGCGCGGATGCGCCCGCTGAGCCACGCGGTCGCGGTCGGTCCGGGTCGGACACGGACGAGCTCGGGGACCATCGCCGGCCGCAGGGTATCGGGTCGGGGTCGGGGAGGGGAGGGCACGGGGCGAGTGTCGTCCTCCCCGACGACAGCTCCATGTCGCACGCGCAGGTTTGCAGGGGTGCCGAACGTAGGAAGGGAGAGGCAGACAGGTGTCGTCTGCCCCCAGGGGAGAGATTCAGATGCGTATCGCGATGTTCGCCGCGGCCGCCACCGCCGCGCTGCTCGCCGGCGGGGGCGTCATCCAGACCACCCACGCGGGGACCGCCCACCACAGCCACAGCAGCCACAGCCACAGCCAGGGCGCGAACGGCAGCAACAGCAGCCACAACGGGGCGCCGGGCGCGGACTCCACGGGCGGCACCGGCATCGGCCAGGGCATCGGCCAGGGCAACGGCGTGAACAACGGCATCAACAGCCCGCAGGGTTTCGAGAACCTGCTCTTCGGCGGCTCCTCGTTCCAGAACCTCAACTTCCTGCAGAACATCGTCCCCTGACGCCGTCGCGAGGGGCGGGCTGAGCTGACGGGCGGCTCAGGGTGTGGGCGACGGCGAGGGGCTCGTGGACGCCGGCGGAGACGGCGAGGGGCTCGGCGAGGGCGTCGCCACCGGGACCCCCGGCGCGACCCCCCAGAGGGTGCGCAGCCGGCGCAGGCTGTCGACCATCTCGGCGCGCCAGGCCTCCCAGCCGTGGCCACCGGTCACCACCTCGCTCTGCACCGGCGTCCATCCCATCGTGGCGAGCTCGGCGACGAAGTCGTGGTTCGCGGAGAGGAACTCGGTGTCGGTGTCGCCGACCCCGATGTACAGGGGCAGCCGCCGGCCGGTGGACAGCTTCGAAGCGGTGAGATCGGGGCTGTTCGCCTGTGCGAGCGAGCCCGAGCCGAAGACCTCGGGGCGCGCGGTGAAGTACCCGGAGTAGCTGCCGGCCCAGCGGAAGAGGTCGGGGTGGCGGATGGCGATGTTCACGGCGCCGAAGCCTCCCGCGCTCACCCCGGCGATGCCCCGACAGGTGGCGCCGAGGGTCCGGTAGCGGCCGTCGATGGCCGGAACCACCTGGGTGGTGAGCCAGCGCTCGACATGGTCGCCGTATGCGTCGTCGCCCCACTCCGCGTCGGAGAGCACCTGGCCGTTCCCGTCGGGCATGACCGCGATGACCGGCGGCATCTGCCCGGTCGCGATCATCTGGTCGAGCACACCGGGGAGCTGCGCCCCCGAGCCGAGCCACTGCGCGTCGTTGCCCGGATAGCCGTGGAGGAAATAGATCACCGGGAAGCGGCGTTGCGCGGCGAGGTCGTAGACGCCGGGGATGTAGACGTCGACGGAGCGTCCGCCGATCCACAGGGAGTCGATGTAGCTGAACCCCGGACGGTGCGGGGGAGCCGGCACCGGGGTGCGCACCGGCCCACGACTGACCAGCCTCACCCCCGGGGTGTGCGCCCCGGCGGTGCGGGTGGTGGCACCCGGGGTCGCGGTCGGGTCCGGCTGGTCCGCCGGCGGGGGCGTCACCGGGGTGACGGGAGAGGCGCTCTGCGGCTGCACCTGCCCAGGCCACGAATACCCGTAGAGCGCGCTCACCGGGCCGTCCTGCAGCGCCACCTGGGCGGCGCCGATGCCGACCCAGGCGACGAGTGCGACCAGCGGCAGGATCGCCCGCGCCGCGTTGCGGCGGCGAAGCACCCGGACACTGCGCAGGATGTCCCGGCGCGCGAGCACACCGCCGGCGGCCCCGATGCTGACGGTGATCGCGGCGAGCAGCACCATCCCGACCGGCTGCGCGAACCAGCCCGACAGGGTGACGTGCGCGGAGAGGCCGGGGGTGGTCGTGACCCGGGTCCCGCGGACGAGGAACGGCCCGACCTCGGTGGCCACGAAGCCGAGCGCCGCTCCGGCTCGAGGGGCGTCGGTGCGTCCGGAGGCGAGCGCGCCGGCCACCGCGCCGCCGGCGGCCACGAGCAGGGCCGCGATCAGCGCGCCGCGCTCGTCGTCCATGCCGAGTCCGACCGCCCAGTTCTGGAGCAGCGGGCCGGCGGCGAGCCAGCCGAGCACGCAGACCACGAGGGTCGCGGCCACCACCGCCCCGGAGACGACTCGCCGGTCACGTCGCAGCCGCCGGCACGCTCTCGCCAGCCTGGTCACGGCGCCCGATGCTCGCAGCCGGGGGAGATCGACTCCTGCGAAGTCACCGAATCGCCACGCGATCGACGGCACCCGGACACCGAGCCGTCACCGCCCCCTGCCGCGGCGGAGGGAGCGGCGGCGAGTCCGCTTCGTCACCGGTGGCCCATCGCCGTGCCACCGCGATCGTGGGACGGTCCGGGGGTGCTCCGCCGCCCGCTGACCGCCGCGCTCCTCGGCGCGATGGTCTGCGCAGCCGCGGTCCCCGCGATGGGTGCGGCGCAGGCGGCGGTGCCGGGGGCGCCGGCCTGCCCGGTGTTCCCGGCCGACAACGTGCTCGACACCGACATCTCGACGCTCCCGGTCAACGCCCACAGCTCTCAGTGGCTCGCGAGCATGGGCGGCCCGGGCCGCATGCTCCATCCCGACTTCGGGCCCTCGGGCGACCCGAGCGTCCCCTACGGGATCCCCTACACCGTCGTCGGCGGCACCCATCCCAAGGTCTCGGTCGCCTTCCGGTACGCGAGCGAGAGCGACCCCGGGCCGTACCCGTTCGGTGCCGACACCCCGATCGAGGGGGGCGCGGCGAGCACCGGCGACCGCCACGCGCTGATGCTCGAGAGCGACACCTGCACCCTCTACGAGCTCTACGACGCCCAGTACAGCCCGGGAGGATCCACCGCCGAGTCGGGCGCGATCTGGAACCTCCGCTCCGACGCGCTCCGGCCGGCGGGGTGGACCTCGGCGGACGCCGCCGGGTTGCCGATCATGCCGCTGCTGCTGCGCCCCGACGAGGTGCGGTCGGGGAGCATCCACCACGCCATCCGGGTGACGGCGGCGAGCACGCAGGCGAGCTATCTCTGGCCCGCACGCCACGAGGCGAGCTCGTCGTCGAACCCGGCATTGCCGCCGATGGGCGCGCGCTTCCGGCTGCGCGCCGGGGTCGACATCTCCCACTTCAGCGCCGCCGCGCAGGTGGTGCTCACCGCCTTCCGGCACTACGGGCTGATCGTCGCCGACAACGGCAGCAACTGGTACTTCCAGGGATCCGCGGACCCCTCCTGGGACCCGGCGCTCATCAGTGAGCTCAAGACCATCCCCGCCTCCGATTTCGAGGCCGTCGACGAGTCCTCGCTGATGGTCGATCCCAACAGCGGACGGGTCCGTGCCGCACCCGCCGCCACAGCGCCGCCGCCGCCACCGGCGCCGACAGCTTCACCGACGCCGAGGGTGACGCCGCCCCCGGCCACCGCTTGGCCACACCCGCAGACCCGGCCGGCGGTGGCGCTCGCGCCACCCCCACAGCGCTCCCCGAAGGCGTCGCCCAGACCCTCGGCGTCCGCCGCTCCGATCGCCACCGACGTGCGTCCGGCGACGGCACGCTCCCCGTCCCTCCCGATCTCGCTCATCCTCGCCGTGGCGGCGCTCTCCGCCGTCGCCGC
>DATKEY010000209.1:0-2020 GCA_035544475.1 Candidatus Dormiibacterota bacterium
CGCATCCAGGAGGGCGTGGTCTCGCTCGCCGGCTACGCGGAGATCTTCTACCGCAACGTCTGGTCGAGCGGGGTCATCCCGCAGCTCTCGCTCATCGTCGGCCCCTGCACCGGCGGCGCCGTCTACTCACCGGCGATGACCGACTTCATCTTCATGGTGCGCAAGGTCGGCTACATGTTCATCACCGGCCCGGACGTCATCAAGGTGACGACCGGCGAGGAGGTCACCTTCGAGGAGCTCGGCGGCTCCGACGTCCACAACCGGACGAGCGGCGTCGCCCACTTCATCGCCGACGCCGAGGACGAGGCCTTCGGCCAGATCCGCGAGCTCCTCTCCTACCTCCCCCCGAACAACCGCGACCTGCCGCCGCACCGTCCCACCCTCGACGACCCGCAGCGCGCCGACCCCGAGCTGCAGTCGATCATCCCCGACAACCCCAACCAGCCCTACGTCATGCGCGCGGTGATCACCCGGGTCGTCGACGAGGGCCGCTTCCTCGAGGTGATGCCCTACCACGCCGAGAACCTCATCACCGGCTTCGCCCGTCTCGACGGTCACTCGGTGGGGATCGTCGGCAACCAGCCGCGGGTGCTCGCCGGCGCGCTCGACATCGAGGCGAGCATCAAGGGGGCGCGCTTCGTGCGCTTCTGCGACGCCTTCAACGTCCCGCTCGTCACCTTCGTCGACGTCCCCGGCTTCCTCCCCGGCACAGCGCAGGAGTACGGGGGGATCATCCGTCATGGCGCCAAGCTGCTCTACGCGTACTGCGAGGCCACCGTCCCCAAGCTCACGGTGATCACCCGCAAGGCGTACGGCGGCGCCTACGACGTCATGTGCAGCAAGCACATCCGCGCCGACTACAACGTGGCGTGGCCGACCGCAGAGATCGCGGTGATGGGGCCGCAGGGCGCGGTGAACATCATCTTCCGCCGGGAGATCGCCCAGTCGGCGGACCCCGCCGAGAAGGCCGCGCAGCTCATCGAGGACTACCGTGAGCAATTCGCCAATCCCTACTACGCGGCCGAGCGCGGCTACGTCGACGACGTCATCGAGCCCAAGCAGACCCGAGCCGTGCTCATCAACGCGCTGCGGATGACCGCCGGCAAGCAGGTCGAGCGACCCCGCCGCAAGCACGGCAACATCCCCCTCTGACGCATGGCGGAGGCGGAACCCCCGCGCCCCCTCCCACGCTACGGCGAGGCGGCCCTGGCGGACCTGGTCCCGGCGCTGATGCACGCACTCGGCGCCGACGAGTTCCCCGATCCGCTGGGGCTCGACCCGCTGAGCGCGGTGGCGCTGCTCGTCGTCGACGGCCTCGGCTTCGAGCTGCTCCGCGACCGCGCCGCCGCCGCACCCTTCCTCGCCGGGACGGCGCTGCGGGCGCTGCCGCTCACCGCCGGCTTCCCCGCGACCACCGCGGCGAGCATCGCCTCCATCGGCACCGGCCGTCCCCCGGGCGAGCACGGCCTCGTCGGCTACACGGTGTGGCTGCCGGGCGAGGAGGGGGCGCTGAACATGCTCACCTGGGGGCCCTACGGGGTGCGCGGCGGCGCCGCCGACACCATCCACCGCCTGCTCCCCGAGGAGGTGCAGCCCGATCCCACCGCCTTCGAGCGCGCCGTCAACGCCGGCATCGACGTCGTCCTCATCGGCCCGCGGCTGCACTCGCACTCGGGGATGACCCGGGCCGTCCTGCGCGGGGGACGCTACCGCCCGGCGATCTCGCTCGCCGACACCGCGCTCCAGATCGTCGACGCGCTCTCCGAGCGGGGGCGGCGCTTCGTCTACGCGTACCACCCCGACCTCGACGCGGTCGGGCACCTCCGCGGCACCGCCTCGGAGGCGTGGACGCTGCAGCTCTCCGACATCGACCGCACCGCCGCGCTGATCGCCGAGCGGCTTCCCGCCGGGGCCGCGCTCGTGGTCACCGGCGACCACGGGATGATCGACCTGCCGCCGCGTTCACGGGTCGACGTCGACGACCACCCCGAGCTCGCCGCCGGGCTTCGCCTGCTCGCGG
>DATKEY010000210.1:0-2937 GCA_035544475.1 Candidatus Dormiibacterota bacterium
GTGTTGGGGGAATGCGAGGGCGGCACCGCCGTCACCTTCCCTTCGGAGGACCGTGAATGACCACCGGCGTTCGGGACCCCGCCGCCGCCGTCGACTGTTCGGAGGCGGAGCGCGCCCTTCTCGACGACGGCTTCGCCCGCCACCCCTGGCTTCTCGGCGCCGGCGAGTGCGCCGAGCTCCATGCCCTGTACGGAGACGACCGGCGGTTCCGAAGCCGGGTCGACATGGCCCGATACGGGTTCGGGCTCGGCGAGTACAAGTACTTCGCTCATCCCCTGCCGCCTGTCGTCGCAGCCCTGCGCCGGTCCCGCGGAGGCTCGCTACGAGGGCGCGGCCAGACGGGCGGCCGGGGCGCAGCGCGCAACCCCGCTGAACGTCCAGACGCCGGCCAGGCGCTCGACCCTCACCTCGCCGCGGCACCGGGAGCAGCGCGCCGTGAAGCCGTGGCCGTTCCCGGCGCCCGACCCGGCGAACCCGCTCAGCCGGTGCCCGGCCGCGGCCGCGAGGGAGCCCGCGTGGGCGAGCGCGTCCACCGCGGTGGCCGTGGAGGCGGGGACGATCTCGACCGACACGCCGTTCCCGTCCGGGTTGCGCAGGGGCGTCAGGGGGACCCGGCACGCGGCCGCCACCTCCTGGACCGCGAAGGCGAAGCGTGCGATCGCGGTGGTGGGCGACAGTGCGCCGTCGCGCGCCGCGATCAGAGCCTCCCGCGCCTCCTCGAGCTCCCGGACGTGCGCCGGGGCGAGCATCCCGGCGCTGTCGAGGCGCCGAGCGGCGCCGGCGAGCTCGACGGAGGCCGCCTCGAGCAGGCGGCGCGCGTCCGGGTCGATCCCGGCATCGGGCGCCCCCAGCTGCTCGCGGAGGGTGTCGCACCGCGTCCAGAGGGCGAAGAGCTCGCGGCGTGCGCTCATGCGAGCGGAATGGTACGTCTACCCGACCGGTGATCCCCACGACCAGGCCGGCCGGCCGGTCGCGACCACCTCGGCCTCCGGCCGCGAGGCGGGCACCCCGATCAACTCCTGGGAGGCCGCCTCAGACGCCTCCTGCGACGGCGGGACGATCTCCCACCCCGAGACCACAGTCACGTGCTGTCCGCTCCATGCCCACCGCGGCCGCTCGCCGTTCTGGACGCTCATGGCCATATCCCCCACCGCCCGGACGCTCCCTCAGGCCGACAGCGTGGAACGGAGAATCGGCGCTGTCAAGGGGCGATTCGCACATCGCCGCTACTCGCGGAATGCAGCTACCGTCAGCGACGCGCGCACGGGGGTGCCGCGCACCTCGCGCCGTGCCGCGCGCTCGGTGAGCACGGCGAACAGGGCGCCGATGCCGCCCCAGAGCAGGAGTTGCGCGGCCACGGCACGGATCCGGAAGTCCCAGAGGAGATCGGCGGGGACGCGCACGGGGTCGCTGTTGTCGGGGAGAAGCACCAACTCGAGGACGAGCGCCGCGACGACGGCGAGCACCACCGCGGTGTGGCGCACAGGCTCGCCGGCACCGCGCGCCCGCAGGTGCTGGGAGAGGCGCCACGCGCCCCACACCGCGACCGCGCCGATGGCGATCGCGAGGGTGTAGCCGAGGGTGCGGTGGTCGATCGTCGACGGGTCGCCGACCCCGGGTGGGTTGGCGGGGTAGCGGAGGAAGGGGAGCAGATAGAGCCCGGTGACCAGCGCTCCCGCGAGGCCGAGCGACCGCCTCCAGGGAGTCCCCTGGGCTCTCCGTCCGACGAGGAGGTACACGATCGCGAAGACCCCGCCGACGCCGAACCCGAAGAGGGTCGTCGCCAGCACCAGGCCGAAGCGCTGGGTCCGCCGCGAGAAGACCTCCGGCGCCGGCGCCGGAACCTGCCGCTCGGCGGCGGCGACGTCGCCGTGGTGATCGATGATCGCCTGGTTCAGGGCGTGCTGGTACTCGCTCGTCACCCGCTGGGACTCGAGGGTGATCGCGCGGTCGATGACCGGCTCGGCGACGAGCAGGGCGAGGAGCCCGACGAGCAGCCCGACGACGAGACCCGCGACCACCCCCCGGAGGAGGTGGGCGCGCACACTCATCAGTGGCAGGGGAACCCGAGAAGGTGCCGTCCGTCGTGCATCAGCTCGTGCACGTAGTTCATCGAGCGCGACGCCACGCCGAGGAGCGGCTGGAGGAGCGCGCCCTGGTCGTATCCGACCGCGTACACGGCGAGGAGGAAGACGGCGAGCGCGGGCCATAGCCACCTGCCGGCGATCGGTGGTGCGGCGTGCCGCCTCGCGACACCGGACTCGACCTGCGACATGATGATCCTCCTGGGGTCAACCGCCCCGTGCCAGAAGGGATCGCCGGCCTCAGTATCCTGGCTCCCGGGTCGCAGCGCCCCTCGGCCTTCCAGCCCGGGTGGGCCGTGACCGTGGTGAGGGGAGCTCTCCGGCTACAGTGGCGGGACCGCGTCGGCTTCCGACCGACTTCCCGAGGACGACGTCGACGTCGGGGGACGGTAGCAGGACAGGAGGCCCACTGTGGACTGGAAGCTCGAGCTCATCGTCGTCCCGGTCTCGGACATCGACCGTGCCAAGGCCTTCTACATGGAGCAGGCCGGATTCGGTCTCGACGTCGACCACCGCGCCGGCGAGGACTTCCGCATCGTCCAGCTGACCCCGCCCGGCTCGGCGTGCTCGATCACCCTGATGCGCAACACCGGCGCCGCGGGCTCGCTGAGCGGCCTCCACCTCGTCGTCCCCGACATCGAGGCCGCCAGGGCGGAGCTCGCCGGTCGCGGAACCGGCGTCGGCGAGATCTTTCACTACGCGGAGGGCGGGCAGACGCCCGGCCCCGACCCCGAGCGCCGGGACTACGGCTCCTTCCTCAGCTTCCAGGACCCCGACGGCAACGGCTGGCTGGTCCAGGAGGTGCGCCGGGCGCCCTGATGCGTGCGCTCCGGGTCCGGTGGTGGGCGCGGCT
>DATKEY010000211.1:0-23970 GCA_035544475.1 Candidatus Dormiibacterota bacterium
GCGGCGACGGCCGGGGCCGCCGCCGCGGCGAGGCCCCCGATCGAGGCCGCGAACTCCTCCCACCAGGGGTGCATCGGCGTCTCGGCGTGGTCCTCGGTGACGGCGCCGCCGCGGCGCACCGCCTCGCCGAGGGCGCGGAAGCGGTCCCAGAGGTGGTCGGCGGCGAAGACCCGCGTCAGCGAGCCGAGGTAGGCCGAACCGCCGCTCACCAGGTAGGTCGCGCTGAGCGGGCTGAGCTGGTAGCCACCGCCGTCGGCGGCGTCGAGCAGGCCGAGCCCGGCGAGGGCGTCGAGCAGGATGCGGGTGCCGCGCTCGTCGGCGCCCGCCGAGGCGGCGACCTCCGCCGCCGTCGCCGGCCCGCCGGCGAGCCGGTCGAAGACGCCGAGCTCGACCCCGGTGCGCAGGATCGCCGTCGCCTGGTAGCCCTGCATCAGCTGCATGAGCGCGTCGGCGGACGGGACGGTGGCGGCGGGCGACGCGGGAACGGTCATGCCGGCGTCCTCCGGAGCAGGCTGGGGGAGGTGGAGCAGGTTCGGGGGGAGGTTAGGGTACGCGGTCGGTGTGCTAGAACTGGGCCCGATGGCGGAGGAGGGCGCGCCCCTGCGCACCGACCGGCTCGAGCGGCGGGTCACCGACTCCGACACCGCCGCGAGCTACGCGCCCCGCCTCCCGGCGGCGGCCGCCACCCCCTTCATCCTCGGCTGGGCGGAGACGCTCTGCCACCGAATGCTGCTCGACGACCTCGCCGACGGCGAGATCACCGTCGGCGCCCGCGCCGTCATCGACCACCTCGCACCCAGCCCCGTCGGCGCGACCCTCGTGTTCACCGCGTCGCTGGTGCGCGCCGAGGGCCGCCGCCGTCACTTCGAGGTCGAGGTGCGCGACGGCGGCCTGTTGGTCGCCCGGATCGAGCACCGGCGCGCGGTGGTGGCGCGAGCCGCCGTCGAGCAGCGGCTCGCGCGGTGAGGCGGGCCCCCGCCTCACCCGGAGGTGGCGGGGGCGGGCACGAGCCCCAGCTGCTCCAGCAGCTGGAGGCGGTCGAACATCAGGTTGCTGGCGATCGTCCTGCCGTTGCGGTAGGTGATGACCTGAATGTAGTCGCCCTGCACCCTGCGCCCCGTCGGCGGGACGTCGCCCGCGGGAGTGCGGAAGACGCCGTTCTGGGTGCCGGTGAAGATGCCCTCCTCGACGATGACGTCGCCGGCCTCGTGGACGGCGGTCACCTCGACGTGGGCGTCGGGGAACGCCTCGATCCAGCTGCCGAAGAACTCGGCGACCGCGAGGCGTCCGCGGGCGATCATGTCGCCGGGCGCCGCCTGGACCACCCCCTCGTCCAGGGTCGAGGCGAAGCTCTCGACGTCGTGGTCGTTGAACGCGCGGGTCTGCAGCTCGAAGATCTCGCGGGCGGTGGATCCCATGGCACGCTGCCCTCCAGTGCGCCGGCGATCCGGCGCGGCGGGGCCATGCTCGCAGCGCCGCCGCCTCCGGGCCAGCGACTGCATGGGTCACCGGCGTCGGGCATCCCTGGAGCCGCTCTGCCATGAATCCCGATTCGGACTTCCCCCGTCCGCGCCCGGCGTACTAGCATCAGAGCCTGGAGGGTTTGAACTCGTGGGCACCGTCACCATCGCTGCCAGCTACGGGTCGGGGGGAAGCGTGATCGCGCCGGCGGTCGCCGACCGTCTCGGCCTGGCGCTGCTCGACCGGGCCATCCCCGCATCGGTCGCCACCGAGCTCGCCGAGCCCCTGCTCGCCGCCCTCGCCGACGACGAGCGCCACGAGGGCGGGCTGGTGGGACGGCTCTTCAGCCGCGCGGTCACCGTCAGCGGGTACTACCAGGGCGCGCCGCTCACCATCCCCACCCTCCACGGCGACGATCTCGTCGCCAACACCGAGGAGGTGATCCGCTGCGCCGCCCGGCGCTGCGGTGTGGTCGTGCTCGGGCGCGCGGCGATGTTCGTGCTCCGCGGCTGGCCGCAGACCCTCCACGTGCGGCTCGACGGCCCGGTCGAGGCACGGCGCCGCCAGGCGATGGCACACACCGGGATCGACGCCGAGACCGCCGCGCGCGAGCAGGTCGCGACCGATCGTGCGCGCGCCGCCTACGTGCGCCACTTCTACCGCGACTACGGCCGCTGGGAGGATCCCTCCCACTACCACATGGTGCTCGACAGCACGGCGCTGCCGCTCGACATGTGCGTGAAGCTCATCGTGAACGCCGCGCGCACCCATTGCGGCCTGGGTGCGCGCGCCGCTCGGACTTCATGACACCCGCGTCAGCAACCGAAGGGCCGCGACCTCACGGACGGACGCCCATGTCGAGCTCTGCGAAGGTGATCTCGTAGCGGTCGACCTCGATGTCGGTCGCGCCGGCGCGCTCTGCGAGCCGGGCGCGCTGTTCGGCGGTCGCCTCCTCGGAGGCGTCGCGGTCGGCGGCGCTCGCCCACCCTGAGACGACGTAGAAGCGACCCGACGAGCGGTCGACGCCGGCGATCAGCGCCTTGAAGCCCGGGAGCGTCCTCACCAGCTCCAGGCCCTCGTCACGCAGCTGGAAGATCGCGGCCTCGATCGCCTCGAGGCTCCCCCGGGCGCGGGTCAGCCGCACCGCGTTGCCGCGAACCGGCCCGGTCGCGTCCGAGCGCTCCATGAGCACGACCTCGTACTCCTCGATGCTCAGCACCTCCAGCCCCTGGCCGGCGGTCATCCGCTCGCGGAGCGCGGCCAGCACCTCCCGGCTCGATGCCAGCGCCTCCTCGCCGTCCCAGTAGGTGACCACCACACCGCCCCCGCCCGCCTCGGCGGTGATGACGACCCCCTCGAACCCGGGCTGCTCGGCCAACACCGGCAGCGCCTCGCTCCGGAAGGCCGCGGTGCGCTCCTCCACGCCCTCGGGGGATCCCTTCACCCGAACCACCCGTGCATACATCGCAGCACCTCCTCTGGCCCGGCTTCCTCGTCCGGGCCCCGCAAGGCTACTCGCCCCCAGCCACGTTGAAAAGTGTTGGAACGGCACGGATATGGGCGACTGAGCATCTCGGAGCCGTCACATGACCTCGTCACGAGAGGGCGCGAATCCTCGGGTAGGATGGCGTGAGCACTCCGCCACCGGAATCCAGAGGCCAGACATGGTTCGTGGCACAGTCCGTGCAATCGTCGCCGCTGCGGCGACCGCCGCCGTCGCCTCCTGCGGCGGAAGCGGCGCGAATGCCAACCCGACCGCGCACGCGACTGCGACACCGACGCCTTTGCCGGTGGTGACCCCGCCGTCGGAATCCGCACACGATCTCGCGGTGGCGATCCGCAAGGTCACCGGCCAGGCCGCCACCGAGCTCGCCAACGTGAGCTCCGACCTCCAGAACTCCCCCACCCTCGACGTGGCGGCGCAGACCATGGGCGGCCACGCCGCGTTCCTCGAGAGCCTGCATCAGACCCTCGAGCAGCTCCCCGCCGCGTCACCGGCGATCCAGGCGGACGTGCACAAGCTGAGCACCGACCTCGACGGCCTGTCGGGCCTGATCAGCGCGATGGTTGCGGGCGAGGTCAGCCAGTACGGCCAGTTCCGCAGCCAGATCAACGCCCGGATCCCGGTCGTGAGCCACGACGTCACCGTCGTGAACGCCGACGTGGCGCCGTACTGACGCTCAGCCGGCGGAGGCGGCGGCGACCGGCTCGGGCTGGAGCCAGTGGGAGGCCTCGGCGGGCCGGCCGATGACGAACCCCTGCCCGAGGCCGACCCCGAGGCGGCGCACCGTCTCGAGCTGCTCCTCGGTCTCGAGGCCCTCGGCGATCACCTGCGCCCCGGTCGAGGCCGCGAAGGTCACCAGCGCCTCGATCGCCGCGCGCGGGCCCGGCTCGGTGCTCCGCCGGGTCAGCTTCCCGGCGACCTTGATGAACTCGGGGATGACGGTCGCGAGCGTGTCGAAGGTCGAGTAGCCCTCGCCGACGTCGTCGAGCGCGAAGCGGAAGCCCTCCTCGCGGTAGGTGGCGACCACCTCGCGGAGCCGGTCGAGGTCCCGCACCGCCTCGCGCTCGGTGATCTCGAGCACGACCTCGTGGGGCTGACGGCCCGCCGACCGCAGCAGGAGGAGCATCTGGTCGACGTCGTGCACCGGGTCGAGGAGCGGGGTGGCGCCGACGTTGATGAACACCGGGCTGCCCGGCGGGAGCTCGTGGCAGCTGCGCACGATCGCGCGCCGGCACACCCAGTCGAGGTCGCGGCCCAGCCCGAGCTGATGCGCGGCGGAGAACAGACCCTCGACGCCGGCGTCGAGCGGGCCGTCGACGGGACGCGAGAGACCCTCGAAGCCGACCGGCCGGAGTCGCTCGAGCTCGACGATCGGCTGATAGACGGCACGCATCCCCTGGGTGGCGATCAGCTCGGGGAGGTAGCTCTCCCACCGGGCACGGCCGCTGGAGCAGTAGGTCTCCGCGGAGGACACCTCGAAGCGGTCGCGGCCCCCGAGCTTGGCGCGGTAGAGCGCCTCGTCGGCGAGGCTCCACACCGGGGCGGGGTCGGTGCCCGGGGTGCCGCTCGCGCAGCCGATGCTCAACCGGGCCTGCCCGCGGGCGAGGGCGATGCCGTGCATCGAGAGCCGCAGCCGCTCCGCCACGGCGGTCGCCTCGTCACCGTCCGCGCCGACCATGAGCACGGCGAACTCGTCGCCACCGATCCGGGCGACGGTGTCCTGCTCGCGCACCCCGAGCCGCAGCGCCATGCCGATGGCACGCAGGGCGGCGTCACCGGCGTCGTGCCCGTAGGAGTCGTTGATCGCCTTCAGCCCGTCGACGTCGATGGCGAGGACGGCGAAGTGGTCGCGCTGGGGGATCCGGAGCAGGCGCTCGAACTCGCGGCGATTGGCGAGCCCGGTGAGCGGGTCGGTCCCCGCCAGGGTCGCGAGCCGCTGGGCGGTGTCGCGCAGCGCCGCCTCGATCCGGCGGCGCTCGATGAACTGTCCTGCCTGGGCGCCGACGTCGCCGAGCACGGTGACGAGGTCGTCGTCGATGGTCCGCCCGTCGTCGCAGCGCACGAGCAGGACGCCGTTGACCCGCCCCTCGGTGCTCAGCGGGACGGCGATGAGCGGGCCGTCGCTTCGCACCCTGCCGCTCGCCCAGGCGCGCCCGGCGAGACCCTCGCCATGAACGGCGAGGTCGCCGGCGGCGAGCGGGTCGCGCCAGGGGTTCGCCGCCCGGCACCACACCGCCTCGGTGCGCAGCACCCCCTCGTCCGTGTCGGTGAGGAGGATCGCGCCGCCGGGGCAGCCGAAGGTCTGGTCGATGCCCTCGAGGATCCGCGGCGCGGCGTCGGCCGCGCTGGCGACCTCGGCGAGGACGCGGGTCACGGTGAACTGCAGGGTGCGGATGCGCTCGAGCCGGATCTGCTCGCCTGCGGCCGCGGTCAGCGCCCGGGCCCGCTCGCGGATCTGCTCGACGAGCTTCTGCACGGTGAGGCCGGTGATCCCGGCGACGACCGCCCAGAAGACGAGCTCGGCCATCTCCTGCCAGCTCCCGCGCAGCGCGGCGGGGATGACGAGCACCGCGATCGCCCCGCCGATCCCGAACCACAGCTCCGGGCGGGTGTGGTGGATCGCCATCCAGAAGAGCGGGAGGAGCACCAGTGGCTCGTAGATCTTCACGGTGCCGCCGGTGGACGCGTAGACGAGCAGGATCACCGAGAAGTAGGCGAGCGGAGGCGTCGCCTGGAGGATCCGCGGCAGCCGGTGCCAGGGGGTGTACAGCGCGGTGAGGAGGATGGCGCCGATCAGGCCCGCGGCGACGTAGAGGAGGATGGGCCTCTGGAGCGACACCCCGGAGAAGAGAGCGCAGACCAGACCGAGCATCGCCGCGACCATGAACGGGAAGACGCGCCGGAGCAGTCCCTCCCGCTGGAAGGGATTCTCCGGGCCACCCAGCCCGGTGCTCAGGTCAGCGATCAGCTCGAGCATGCATTTGCCATCATGGGTCCACCCAGCCCGCCGACTGCGTCCCCGCACCATACGAGGCGGCTTCGCGGACACAGTCACGGAGAGCGCCTTCGTGGCCGCGGGGTGACGGCGCCTCGACCACCGGAGCAGTCCCGCAACAGCGGAGACGTCGCCGTCATCAGGGTCGCGCCGGTCTTCGCCATCTGCGACCGGACCGTGACCTGGTCGGGTCCGCGACGCCACGGCCGCGGGCCTCCTCGGGGGCGACGATGCCTGCGTCACCCGCCCCCACGAGGACCCGACATGACCAGGAACAGCGCCCTCGCCCTCGCCGCCGCGAGCGCCGCCAGCCTCGTGCTCGCGCTGGTTGCGGACAGGCACGCGCAGAACCACTACACGCCGGCGGGCCCGAAGAGCCGCTGAGCGGCGGGTTACCAGGCCGCGCCCAGCGCCGTCGCCAGGAAGCGGGTGAACGGCGCCGCGGCGCGGCAGGCGCTCACGAAGCCGTCCATGAGGTCGGAGCTGCAGACCTCGGCCTCGCTGAAGCGCACGTGCCAGGTGTGGCCCTTGCGCTTGAGGTCCTCGACCCTGGGGTGTGCCGGGTCGTAGCCCTGGGGCGCACGCTTGAGGGCCTCACCCATGTTGACGTACGCGGGCGCGAAGGCCGCGTCGTCGACGATCCGCGACCAGGCGGGGGTGTCGGCGACGATCGCGTCGCGGATGAGCGTGAGGGTCGCGGTGTCCGCCATGTGGACGCCTCCGCCGCCGAAGGACTCCCCGGGCTCGAGGTGGAGGTAGAAGCCCGGAGCGGGGCCCTCGCGACCGCGGTCGTGTCCGAAGGACATCCCCACCGCGGTCTTGTACGGGGTCTTGTCGGGGGAGAACCGGGTGTCGCGGTGGATGCGGAAGAGTGAGCCCCCCACCGGCCGCGGGTCGGCGACGATGTGCTCGCTGATCTCCTGCAGGCGGGGACCGACGTCGCTGATGAAGCGCAGCGCCGGGTCGCGCACGTCCGCCTCGTAGCGGGCCTTGTTGCGCTGGAACCAGTCGCGGCGGTTGTTCACCCGCAGCTCGACGAGGAAGTCGAAGAGCGCCGGGGTGAAGTACGCGCGGCTCACGGCGGTCGATGATCCCAGGGTCGGCTGACGGTTGTCGACGGACGCCGTCCGTCCGATCCCGCCGTCTCCTCGGTCCCGCTCCCGGTACCCTGGGGCGCGCATGCGCTTCGCACACGTGACCGACGTCCACCTCAGCGTCGATCGGGGCGATCCGCGGGGCGGCCTGGAGTTCACCGCACGTCACGGCGACGGCACCGACGTGGAGGCCGCGCTCGATGCCGCGTTCATCCATGCCGCCGGTCGCGGTGCCGGGCTCGCGCTCGTCACCGGCGACCTCACCGAGCACGGCACCACCGCCGAGTTCCGCCGCTTCGCGTCCCGGGCGAGAGCGGCCCCGCTTCCCGTGTGGACGGTGCCGGGCAACCACGACCACTACGGCCACCTCCACGACCCCGACCCCGCCGACCGCCCGCGGGGCGAGGGCTTCCTCGGCTCGGCGACCGTCGGACGCTACGAGTCGGTCATGGGTGCGCGCTGGTGGTCGCGCGACCACGGCAGCCTCCACGTCGTCGGCCTGGACTGGTTCAGCGCCCTCTGCGGCATCGACGCCGAGGAGCAGCGCGACTTCCTCGCCACCGACCTCGGTCACCTCCCCGACGGCACCCAGGTCCTGCTGCTCAGCCACGACCAGCTCGACCCCGGCTGGTTCGACCACATCCGGGACGTCGCCCCCCAGGTGCGGGTGATCGGCGCTCTCTCCGGGCACTGCCACTCGCCGAAGCTGGTCGCCGACGACGAGGGGTGCCAGCACGTCAGCACCGGCTCGGTCTCCTTCGGAGGCCTCGACTGGAGCCCACCGCAGATCCGGTTCCTCGACTGGGACGGGAGCCGGCTCACGGTGGGGCCGCCCGAGCGCGCCCGGGCGCGGCGCGCGGTGCGGCGCCCCTCCCCTCCCCCGGGCAACGGACGGGCGCGGCGCAGCTGGCTGATCGGCGGCGGCCAGCACCTCGCCGGAGGCGCGGTGGACGGGGAGGAGCTCACCGTCGCCGCCGACGACCCCGACAGCCCCGGGGCGGTGGTGGTCGGCTTCGACTCCTCCCCCGGCGCGCGCTGGCTGCGGCAGCTTCCCGGCACGCCGATCACCGGGCTCGCCGCCGGCGCCGGCGCGGTCGTCTGCATCACCCAGAGCGGCGGGGTCCACTGCCTCGCCGCGGCCGACGGCGAGCCCCGGTGGAGCCGCCAGCTCGGCGATCCCTGCCGCAACCGGCTGATGAGCCCTCCGGTGCTCACCCCCGACGGGGCGGTGGTGGCCGGCAACCTCGCCGCCGTCGCGGCCCTCGACCTCGCGCACGGCGAGCCGCGCTGGCTGCGCGAGGACCTCGGGCCGGTCGACACCCTGCTCACCCTCGGCGCCGGGGTCTGCGCCGGCTCGACGGTGGTGCTCCCCTTCAGCGGACCCCACCGCGGGCTCACCGGCCTGCGCCTCGGTGACGGCGGGGTGGACTGGACCGACCCGCCCGGCGCCCCGCCCCCGCTGAGCGGGGTGGTCCCGGTCGGGGACGGTGACGCGCTGGTCGTCCGCGACGGACCGCTGCTGGAGCGCTTCGCGCTCGCGAGCGGCGAGGTGCGGTGGCGGCTGCCGCTGCGCGGCCGCTTCTCGACCGCCGCGCCCCACCACGACGGCGACCGCATCACCGTGGTGACCGGCGACGGCATCCTCCACCGGGTCGAGGCACGGAGCGGCGAGCTGGAGCGCGAGCTGCCCCTCGCCGGCGTCCGTGAGGGCTACGGGCCCTACCGCACCTCCGGGGCCGGCGCCCCCACCGCCCCGGTCCGCGTCGCCGGGGAGCTGGTGATCGTCCTCGTCGACGGGTCGGTGTGGGCGCTGCCGTCCGGCTCCGAGGGCACGCGCCTGCTCGCCGATCTCGCCACCGAGGTCACCGCCCAGCCCGTGGCCTTCGCCGGGGGGCTCGCCGTCGTCGACACCGCGGGGGTCCTCCACCTCGTCGACGTGGCCCCCGAGGCCGCGGTCCCGGGCCCCGGCTGACCCGGTTCGCGGACTCCCTCCGTTTGTTTACGCGGGGAGAACACGCCCCGCGTAGGATGCGGTCTCGAGAGGCTCGGCCCACAGGCGCGGGGCGGCGGCACTACCCCACCGCCGCCCCGGCGCCCGGCCGTTCCCCCACCACCCTCACCTCCCGGCGAGGCGCTCCACGACCGGAGCCAGCGCGTCCATCTGGCCGGCGGACGCGCAGACGTACGAGATCCCGAGCACCTCGCGGCGGCGGACGAGCTCCTCGGCCATCCGGTCGGCGGAGCCGAGGAGCACGGCGACGGATCCCACCCGCTCGAGCTCCTCGACGGTGACCCCGCCGCGGAAGGGCCGCGGCGCGGAGGTCACGCCCGATCGCGCCCCGCCTTCTCGGCGATCCGCGCTCCGAAGCGGGCGGCGTCGATGACGGAGCGCTCGTGGGTGCCGCTCGCGATCCGGTCGACCTCATCGTCGGCCCGGACCGCGAAGCGCAGCCGCCGGCCCTCGACGGCGAGGAGCTCCACCTCCACCGTCACCGCCATGCCCGGCGGGGTCGCAGCCTCGTGGGAGACGTCGATGTGGGTTCCGACGGTCATCTCCCGCGGCCAGTCGAGGTGCGGGTTGATCAGCTGGGCGCAGGTCCACTCGATGAGCCCGACCATGAAGCCGGTGGCGAACACCTCGGGCATGACCGCCATCTCGGGCGAGTCCGGGTAGAGGTGGGGGACGGTGCGCTCGAGCGGCACCGTGTAGGTGAAGCGGTGGCGCAGGCCGGCCTGGAGCGTCGACGAGGGCATGCCGGAATCATGTCCGACGGGTCCCCGGGAGTGCGATGCTCCGCCCCCGTGAGCTCGGGCACCACCGTGTACCTCGAGGTCGGGCGCAGCCGTACCTTCGCCTGCGCGGTCGAATGGCCCGGCTGGTCCCGCGCCGCCAGGGGCGAGGAGGCGGCGCTGCAGGCGCTCCTCGACTATGTCCCCCGCTATGCGCGGGTCGTCAGGCGGGCGGGGATGAGCCTCGACCCGGTCGAGCCGCTGCTCGTCGTCGAGACCGCCGCCGGCACCGCGACCACCGACTTCGGTGCCCCCGACGTGGTCACCGAGGCCGACCGCCGGCCGCTCGACGCCGCCGCCGCGACCCGGATCGTCCGGCTCCTCGACGCCGCCTGGGCGGAGCTCGACGAGGTCGCCGCCGGGGCGCCGGCCGAGCTGCGCAAGGGTCCGCGCGGCGGCGGCCGCGATCGCGACGCGGTCGTCGACCACGTCGTCGAGGCGGAGCGCAGCTACGCGCGCAAGCTCGGCGTCCGGCTCACCGCGGCGGAGTGGCGGGACGGCCACGTCGCCCTGCTCCGGGAGCGGCTCCGCCGGGCGCTGCTCGGAGCTGCGGACGCGCCCCTCGAGACCGGCTGGCCACCCCGCTACCTGGCGCGGCGGACCGCCTGGCACGTCCTCGACCACGTCTGGGAGATCGAGGACCGAAGCCGCTGATGGGGTCAGTGGCCGTGGTGGCCGTGCGCCGCGGCCATGGCACCATGGTCGTGCCCGGCGGACGGGTGGTTCATCGCGCGCATCATCGCCATCCCTCCGGTGCGCAGGAATCGGACACCGAGCACCACGGTGAGCGCGAGAAAGGCGATGTCGAGATAGGTGTCGTAGTTCCACGACACCGTCTGGGCGAACACGGTGACGCTGCGGTTCGTCGGCGTCCACCCCGCAGCGCGGAACACCAGGCCGACGGCGAGGCCGGCGAGCGCCATGGTCACGTACGAGACAGCAAGGAGATACGCGCTCACCCTCCAGCCGTAGTAGCGGCGGTGGATCGTGATGATCGGAATGATGATCAGGTCGGCGAAGATGAACGAGATCACGCCGGAGAAGCTGATCCCGCCGGACCACAGCACCGCGGCCAGGGGCACGTTGCCCACCGAGCACACGAAGCTGATCACGGCGACGAGCGGCCCGACGAACGCGCCCCACACCTCGGTCCCGATGCCGTTCCCGGAGAGGAAGAGGCGGCTCCAGAAGGAGTCCGGCACCCAGGCACCGAGCGCGCCGGCGGCGAGGAACCCGAGGGTCAGGTCGGTCCAGACGCTGTAGACGTTCATGAAGTAGAGGTGGCTGATCGACGTGAACCCGCGGCCGGAGAGCAGCCGGTGCAGGAAGGGGCCGTCGGTGACGGACATGTCCATCTCCGCGTGGCCCTCCATCCTCCCGATCAGGCCACGTTCCGCCTGGGTGCGTGCGCGGTCGACGAGTGACGGTCGCAGCGTCGCCCGGAAGACCACCGCGAGGATCACGACCATGAGCAGCCCGCCGATCAGCTCCGCCGAGAGGAACTGCCAGCCGAGCAGGATGAGGAGCACGAGCCCGAGCTCGAAGACGAGGTTCGTCGAGGCGAACTCGAAGATGATCGAGTTTGCGAACGTCGCCCCCTTGCGGAAGAGGGTGCGGGCGATCGCCACCGCCGCGTAGGAGCAGGACGAGGACGCGGCGCCGAACACCGCCGCCAGCGCCACCGAGCGGGAGGAGTCGGTGCCGATCGCTCGGGAGATGGTTCGCCGCGACACCAGCGCCTCGACGACCCCGGAGAGGAGGAAGCCGAGGGCCAGCGGCCAGAGCACCTCCCAGAACATGGCGAAGCCGAGCCGGAGTGCGTCGCCGAGGTGCCCGAGGAGCGCGGTCACCCGCTGATGATACCCCCAGGGGGCATGAAGACGGACCTCCGGCCGGCGGCCGGGTCAGCCGCTCGCTCGCCCGTCGACGAGCCGGCTCGTGACAACCCCGGTGTTCAGGCCGATGATCCGCAGGCCTCCGAAGAATCGGGCGTGCTCGATCTTGCAGCAGCGGTCCATGACCACCTCGAGGCCCGCGTCGCGCGCCATCTGCGCCGCCTCGTGGTGGATCACCCCGAGCTGGGTCCAGAGCACCCTGGCGCCGATGTCGATCGCCTGCTTCGCGATCGCCGGCACGTCGTGCGAGGGGCGGAAGACGTCGACGATCTCGATCTGCCGGGGATGGTTCGCCGCCGCCTCGTAGAGGTCCTTGTAGACGGTGCGACCGAGGATCCTCGCCTTGCCCGCCTGCACGGGGTTGACCGGGACGAGGTCGTACCCGTTGGCGTCGAGGTAGATGCCCGCGAAGGAGCTCGCGTTGTAGTAGTTCGACGAGAGCCCGACCATCGCGATGGTCCGGTAGGTCGTGAGGATCCGGTAGCGGTCCGTGTGGGGCAGACCGAGGTCGTTGCGATCACCGACCGCGCTCATCGCTACTCCTGGTACGGGGCGCCGAACGCCCTGGAGAGGATCGAGTGCCCCTGGCCGTCGTGCGCCGCGGTCCCCACCGGCTCGACCCCCTGCGACGCCTCGAGGGCCTGATCGAGGTCCCAGATCAGGTCGTCGACGTCCTCGATCCCGATCGACGCGCGGACCGTCTCCGGCCCGATCCGGGCCGCCCGCAGATCGTCGTCGGTCAGCTGCTGGTGGGTCGTCGACGCGGGATGGATGACGAGCGACTTGGCGTCGCCGACGTTGGCGAGATGGCTGAAGAGCCGCACCGACTCGATGAACCGCCGCCCCGCCTCACGGCCGCCCTTGATCCCGAAGGTGAGGATCGAGCCGGTGCCCTTCGGCAGGTACTTCCGCGCGAGGTGGTGGTACGGGCTCGACTCGAGCCCGGGATAGTTGACGTACTCGACCGCGGGATGCTGCAGCAGCCACTCGCAGATCCGTTGCGCGTTGGCGCAGTGACGCTCCATGCGCACGTGCAGCGACTCGAGGCCCTGGAGCATGAGCCAGGCGGTCATCGGCGCCATCGTCGCCCCGTAGTCGCGGAGCATCTCGGCGCGGCACTTCATCAGCCATCCGAAGTCACCGAAGTACTCGAAGAAGCGGAGGTCGTGGTACCCCTTGGAGGGCTCGGTCATCCCCGGGAACCTGCCGTTGTTCCACGGGAATCTGCCGCCGTCGACGATGACGCCGCCGATCGTGGTGCCGTGTCCGCAGATGAACTTGGTCGCCGAGTGGAGAACGATGTCCGCGCCCCACTCCAGGGGTCGGCAGAGGTACGGGGTCGCGAACGTGTTGTCGACGACGAGCGGGACTCCGACCTCGTGGGCGATGCCGGCGAGCGCCTCGAGGTCCGGGATGTCGATGAGCGGGTTGCCCATCGTCTCGACGTAGAACGCCTTCGTCCTGTCGGTGACCGCCGCCCTCCACTGATCGAGGTCGTCACCGTCGACGAAGCGGCAGGTGATCCCCATCTTGCGGAAGCTGACGTCGAACTGCTGGAAGCTCCCGCCGTAGAGGCTGCGCGAGGAGACGAACTCGTCGCCCGACTGCATCAACGTGAAGATGGTGATGAACTGTGCCGCCTGTCCCGATGCGGTGGCGACGGCGCCGATGCCGTTCTCGAGCGCGGCGATCCGTTCCTCGAACACCGCCACCGTCGGGTTCATGATCCGCGAGTAGATGTTCCCGAAGCGCTGCAGCGCGAACAGGTTCGCGGCGTGGTCGGTGTCCTCGAAGACGTACGCGCTGGTCTGGTAGATCGGCACCGCGCGGGCGCCGGTCACCGGGTCGGGCCGCTGCCCCGCGTGGACGGCCAGGGTGTCGAATCCGTACTGCCTGTCGCCCGTGTTCATGGGCGGAGTGTAGCGATCACGACTGCTGTCCGCAGCGGACGCAGCGCACCGCCGAGCCGACCGCCACGTGGGTCTCGCAGCCGCAGCGAAGGCAGCAGATCGGCGCCCCGAAGGTCTCCCGACACGCCTCGCAGACGAACCACGGGAGGCGGTCGACCTCGACCCGGACCAGGATCCCCGGCATCCGCAGGTCGCGGACGAAGTGCTCGGCGGTCCCATGCCGCCCGCAGCCGAGGGCGCAGGGAACGTCGTGGTAGCTCGCCGCGGCGTAGCTCGGGAGGGAACCGACCGTCTCGCCGGTCATGGCCCACAGGCTACCGCACGCCCGCCGTCCCGAAAACTCCCTCTCCGAGTCCCTGATGCCGGTCACGGAGCGGTCGCGTGGCTTGACAGGTGACCATATGGTCACATATGATCCGGCCCGTGGACGAGGTGTTCAAGGCCCTGGCCGATCCGACCCGACGCAGCCTTCTCGACGAGCTCGCCCGTGAGGACGGCCAGACCCTGAACTCCCTGCAGGAGCGCTTCCCGATGACCCGCTTCGGGGTGATGAAGCACCTGCGGCTCCTCGAGGAGGCCGGCCTGGTGGTCACCAGGCGCCGGGGCCGCGAGAAGCTCCACTTCCTCAACCCGGTACCGATCCGCCTGGTCCACGACCGGTGGGTGAGCAAGTACGCCGAGCCGTGGGCCGCCTCACTGAGCGACCTCAAGAGCCAACTGGAGACGACGATGGAGAAGGTGTTCGAGATCTACATCCGGACGACGCCCGAGCGCCTGTGGCAGGCGATCACCGATCCTGAGATCCGCAGCAGGTACAACTTCGGCGCGCGGGTCACCTCCGACTGGGCGCCGGGCTCGCGGATCGAGATGACCCACCCGGGCGGGCTGCTCGGCGACGGCGAGGTCCTCGAGAGCGATCCGCCGCGCCGGCTGGTGCAGACGATGCGCGCGCTGTGGAGCGACGAGGTGCGCAGCGAGGGCTTCTCGCGAGTCACCTGGGAGATCGAGCAGATCGAGGACTCCTGCCGCCTCACCGTGATCCACGACCAGCTCCGCGAGGGCGCCAACGCGCAGCTCTACGGCGGCTGGCCGATGATCCTCTCCGGCCTCAAGACCTGGCTGGAGACGGGCGAGCTGCTGACCACGCCGGGATCGCTGATGTACGCGGGGAACCGGCGCGGGAGCTAGACGACCTTTCCCGGGTTGAGGAGATTGCGCGGGTCGAGCGCTCGCTTGACCTCGCGCATCACCTCGACCGCCTCTCCGTGCTCGGCGCGGAGGAAGTCCTTCTTCCCCAGGCCGATGCCGTGCTCGCCGGTGCACGTGCCGTCCATCCGCAGCGCCCGCTCGACCATGCGCCGGTTGAGCTCGGTCGCCTCCTCGATCTCCGCGCGGGAGTCGGGATCCACCATGAAGACCGTGTGGAAGTTGCCGTCGCCGACGTGACCGACGATCGTCGCGAGCAGCGACGAGCGGGCGAGGTCGTCGCGCGTCTCGGTGATGCAGGTCGCGAGCTGCGAGAGCGGGACGCAGACGTCGGTGATGAGGCCGCGCGAGCCGGGACGCAGCGCGAGCACCGCGTACAGCGCCTCGTGCCGGGCCCGCCAGAGACGGTTGCGGTCCTCGGCACGCGTTGCGGTGCGCACCGTCCCCACGGAGTTCTCGCCACCGATCCCCACAACCTCCTCCATCTGCTCCTGCACCGAGGCCGGGCTGCCGTGGAACTCGAGGAAGAGGGTCGGGGTGACGTCGTAGTCGAGGCCGTGATGGCGATTGACGGCGTCGACCGCCACCTCGTCGAGGAGCTCGGCGCGGGCGATCGGGATGCCGAGCTGGATGGTGCGGATGACGGTGGTGACCGCGCCCTCGACCGTCGGGAATGGGCAGACCGCGGCGGAGATCGCCTCCGGCGTGCCGTAGATCCGGACGGTGAGCTCGGTGATGATCCCGAGCGTGCCCTCGGAGCCGATGAGCAGGCGGGTGAGGTCGTATCCGGCGGAGGACTTGGCGGCGCGGCCCGCGGTGCGGATGACGCGCCCGTCGGCGAGCACCGCGACGAGGCTCAGGACGTTGTCCCGCATCGAGCCATAGCGCACCGTCGTGGTCCCCGAGGCCCGCGTCGCGGCCATGCCGCCGAGGGTCGCGTCGGCTCCCGGGTCGACGGGGAAGAAGTAGCCCTGCGGCTCCAGCACGCCGTTGAGCCGGCGGCGGGTCACCCCTGCCTGCGCGGTCGCGTCGAGGTCGTCGGGACGCACGGCGAGCACCCGGTTCATCCGCGACAGGTCGATGCTGACGCCTCCGTCGATCGCGGCGATGTGGCCCTCCAGCGAGCTGCCGATCCCGAAGGGGATCATCGGCACTCCGTGCGCGTGGCAGGTCCGCGCGATGTGCGCCACCTCGTCGGTGCTCTCCGGGTAGACGACGGCGTCCGGCGGCGTCACCGGGTGGTACGACTCGTCGCGGCCGTGCCGCTGCAGCTCGGTTTCGGAGGTGGACAGCCGCTCTCCCAGCTGCCCTCTCAGCTCGGCGAGCGCGGTGGGGGTCAGCATCTCCGCCTCCTCATGACATCGCCGCCATCGCCAGTGACTCTGACAGCGTCGGATGGGGATGGATGGTGAGCGCGAGGTCCTCGAGGGTCGCCCCCATCTCGATCGCGAGCGCCGCCTCGGCGATGAGCTCGGCGGCGTCCGGCCCGACGATGTGGGCGCCGAGGAGCGCGCCCGAGGGCTCCGCGACGAGCTCGACGAATCCCGCGCCGTCACCGCGGAGCAGCGCCCTCGCCGACGCGGTGAGCGGGAGGCGGCGGGTCACGACCTCGGCTCCCGCCTCGCGGGCGCGCTCCGGGGTGAGACCGGCGGATGCCACCTCGGGGTCGGTGAACACGACCTCGGGGATGCACGCCGGGGCGAAGGCGGCGCGCCGGCCCGCCGCGGTCGCCGCGGCGACCTCCGCCTCCGCGGTCGCCTTGTGCGCCAGGCCCGGGCCGTCGGTGACGTCGCCGACGGCGAGCACGGTGCGGGTCGCGCGGCGCGACGGGTCGACCGCGATGCGTCCCGCCGCGTCGCAGGGGACGCCGGCGCGCTCGAGCCCGAGCTCGTCGGTGTTCGGACGCCGGCCGACGGCGACGACGACCGCGTCGACCTCGATGCGCCGCTCGCCGTCGGGACCGCGCACGCGCAGCGCCGCCCCGTCGTCGTCGAGCGCCGAGGTGCCGAGCAGCACCTCGATCCCCCGCGCCGACAGCCGTCGCTGTACCGCTCCGCCGAGCGCCGGGTGCATCGCCGGCAGCAGCCGGTCGGCGATCTCGACGACGGTCACCGCGCTGCCGAGCTTGTGGAGCGCGCAGCCGAGCTCGAGGCCGATGTACCCGCCGCCGATCACCGCCGTGCGCCGGGGGATCGCACGGAGGGCGAGCACGTCCGTCGAGTCGAGGATGCGGGCGTGGTCGACGGCGAGCGCGCGCAGCGCCGTGGGGCGCGACCCGGTGGCGACGACCGCGTGGTCGAACTCGATGTGCTGGGTGGACCCGTTCGTCGCCACGACGACGCGCCGCGCCGTCGAGAACCTGGCCGTCCCCCGCACCACGCCGACGCCGGCGCGCCGCATCCGCCCCTCGACATCGCCGCGGAGCCGGTCCATGACCGCCGCCATCCAGGCCTGCACCCGCTCCATGTCCGCACGGGCGTCGGACTCGACACCCCAGGCCGCGGCCTCCGCCGGCAGGGCGACGGTGTTGGCGACCTGGATGAGCGCCTTGCTGGGGATGCAGCCGGCGTTGAGGCAGACACCGCCGAGGCGCTCGCGCTCGACGAGGACGACGCTCCTCCCGAGCGCGGCGGCGCGCTCCGCGGTCGCGTAGCCGCCGGGTCCCCCGCCGATCACGACCACCTCGCTGAAGGTGGACACCTCGCCGACGACCATGCCGCTATCCGAGGAGGAGGCTGAGCGGATCGCCGAGGGTCTGCGCGAGCGCGGCGCTCACCGCGCAGACGGCGTCCCCGTCGAGGACCCGGTGGTCGACGGCGACGACGTACGGCAGGGTGGGCCGCGCGACCACCTGCCCGTCGACGACGAGCGGGCGGGGGGCGATCGCGCCGAAACCGAAGATCGCGACCTCCGGCGGCCGGATGATGGGGATGGAGAAACGGCCGCCGAGGCTGCCGAAGTTGGTGACCGTGCACGTCGCGCCCTCGAGCTCGGTGTGCCGCAGCCGCCGCGACCGCGCCGCGGTCACGAGCCGCTCGATCTCGGTCGCGAGGTCGAGCAGCCCGCGCCGCTCCACCTCGCGCACCACCGGGACGACGAGCCCGTCCGTCGACGCGACGGCGAGCCCGATGTGCACGGCGGCGTGGACCTCGACCTCGCCGGCGGCGGAATCGAGGTGGGCGTTGACGAGGGGGAAGCGGCGCAGGGTGCGGGCGACCGCCATGACGAGCAGGGGCATGACCCCGATGAGCTCGCCGTGCTCGCCGGCGGCACGCCGCAGCCGGGTGCGAGCCTCCAGGAGCTCGGTGGCGTCGACCTCGTCCATGTTCGCGATGTGGGGGATGCTCGACCAGGCGCCGGCCACGACCTCGGCGGTCCGGCGCCGGATGCCGGTGAGCGGATGCCGGCCCGGTGGCGCCTGTCCGACCCCGGCGGCGACCGGCGCAGCGCTCGCCGCGGTGGGGGCGGGCGGCGGCGCGACGGGAGCGGGCGCGGCCCCGCCGTTGGCGGCGCGGCGGACGTCGTCGGCGACGATCCGGCCGCCGGGCCCGGTCGCGGCGACGGTCTGCAGGTCGACGCCGAGCTCGACGGCGAGGCGGCGGACCGCCGGGGCGGCGCGCGGGCGCAGCGCTGGCGGCGCGGGCGCCGCGGCTGCCGGCACGGCGACGGCGGCGACCTCCTCGATGACGGCGACGACCTCGCCCACCCGGATCCTGTCGCCGGCGGCTCCGACCCGGCGGGTCACCCGCCCGGCCATCGGCGCGGGGAGCTCGACGACCGCCTTGTCGGTCGACACCGCGACGATCGGCTGGTCGCGTGCCACGACCGCGCCCTCGCCGACGAGCCACTCGACGACCTCGGCCTCCTCGAGCCCCTCACCCAGGTCGGGGAGACGGAACTCCACGTCAGGCCCTCGTCTCCAGGGTGCGCCGCACCGCCGCGGCGACCCTCGACGCGTCGGGCACCCAGCGCTCCTCGAGCATCGCCGGCGGGTACGGGGTGTCGAAGCCGCTCACCCGGGCGACCGGCGCCTCGAGCGCGTAGAAGGCCTCCTCCTGGACGACGGCGACGATCTCCGAGGCGAACCCCGCGGTCGGCGGGGACTCCTGGGTGACGACGACGCGCCCCGCGCGCTCGGCGGCGGCGACGATCGCCTCGACGTCGAGCGGCACGAGGGTGCGCAGGTCGAGGACGCCGACCGACGCCCCGGTCTCCGCCTCCACCTCGGCCGCGGCGCGCACGCAGGTCTGGACCATCGCGCTCCAGGCGATGATCACGCAGTCGTCTCCGGGCCGCACCTCGCGGGCACGGCCGAAGGGGACCGCGTGGTCGCCCTCGGGCACCTCGTCCTTGATCGCCCGGTACCCGCGCAGGGGCTCGAGGACGAGGACCGGATCGGGATCCCGGATCGCGCTGGTGAGCAGCCCCTTCGCGTCGGCGGCCGACGCGGGGGCGGCGATCTTCAGCCCGGCGCACTGGGCGAACTGCGCCTCGAGGGAGTCGGAGTGGAGCTCGGGGGCGCGGACGCCGCCGCCGAACGGAGCACGGAGCGTGGCCGCGCAGCCGTGCCGCCCGCCGCTGCGCGCCCGGATGCGCGCGAGCTGCCCGGCGACCTGATGGAACGCCTGGTGGGTGAAGCCGAGGAACTGGATCTCCGCCACCGGCACCATCCCCGCCCACGCCAGTCCCAGGCTGGCGCCGACGATCGCGCCCTCGGCCAGCGGGGTGTCGACGACGCGCTCGGCGCCGAAACGGGCGCGCAGCCCCTCGGTCGCACGGAAGACGCCCCCGAGGGTGCCGACGTCCTGGCCGAGGACCATGACCCGCTCGTCCCGCTCCATCTCCGCGTGCAGGGTGTGGCGGATCGCCTCGAGCATCGTCATCGTCGCCATCTCAGCCGGCGCCTCCGGGGCGTTCGTCGAGGAGCAGCCGCCGCTGCCGCTCGAGCTGCGGGGGTGGGGTCGCGTAGGCGCTGTCGATGAAGGCGTCGTCGCGCAGCGGCGTCGCCTGCGCGGCGTCGAAGGCGGCGTCGAAGCGGCGGTCGGCGTCCTCCTCGACCGAGCGGTGGCGGCCGTCGTCCCACACCCCGGCCTGCTCGAGGCGGGCACGCAGCCGCGCGATCGGGTCGCGTTCCGCCCAGCCGGCGAGCTCGTCGGGGGGCACGTAGCGGGTGGGGTCGTCGGCGGTCGTATGCGGCCCCATCCGGTAGGTGACCGCCTCGATGAGCGTCGGCCCCTCCCCTGCGCACGCCCGCCTGCGGGCCAGGGCCGTCGCCGCACGCACGGCGACGACGTCGTTGCCGTCGACGCGGACCCCGGGGATCCCCGCGGCCGCCGCCTTGTCGGCGATCGACGCCGCGGCGGTCTGGAGCGTCACCGGCGTCGAGATCGCCCAGGAGTTGTTGATGCAGAAGAGGATCACCGGCGCACGGACGACCCCGGCGAGGTTCGCCGCCTCGTAGAAGTCCCCCTCCGACGTGGCGCCGTCGCCGAAGTAGCAGAGGACCGCACCGGGCTCGCCGCGCAGTCGCATCCCCCAGGCGAGGCCGACCGCATGGGGGATCTGCGCGGCGATGGAGATCTGGGTCGGGAAGACGTGGACGTCGGGCGGGTACGCGCAGGCGTCGGGATGGCCGAGGTGGTAGAGGACGGTGTGGAGAAGGACGCGTTCGCCGAACCGCGAGAGCCCGACGGGCTCGCGGTACTGCGGCACCGCCCAGTCGATGGCCGGGTCCATCGCGGCCGCGGAGCCGACGACGGCCGCCTCCTCGCCGTCGATCGGCGCGGTGGTCCCCATCCGTCCCTGGCGCTGCAGGTTGAACATCCGGGTCGACCAGCGGCGCGCGCGGACCATCTCGGCGAGCAGGTCGCAGAGCGTGGCGTCGTCGACCGCTGCGGCGGGTTCGTCGATTTCGACGCGGTTCGAGGCGGCCACGCTGCAATGCTACGGACGGCGGAGGGTGCGGGGAATACGGCCCTCCGTGGCGACACCCGACCCGTCCACCCACGGAAGGCCGTGGGTCGGGTCCCGCCACAACTACGGGCCTCCGTATGGTGACCCCGCCCCGGCCCTCCTACGATCCACGGATCGGATGCTCCGAAGGCGGGCGAGGTGAGCGACATGGGAATGAGTGACGACCACACGCAGATGAGCCGGCGGGATTTCCTCGCCACCGCCTCGACCACGCTCGTCGGGACGAGCCTGCTCGCGGCGGGCCTGGCGACCCCCGCGGCGGCCGCGCCGGCGCCGATCGCCCCGCCGGGGCTGGGGGAGTTCAAGACCGGCGTCATCCGGGCGAACGGGCTGGAGTTCCACTACTTCGAGGTGGGCCAGGGCCCGCTCGCGCTCTGCCTGCACGGATGGCCGGATTCGCCGTACACCTACCGCCACCTCCTCCCCGAGCTCGCCAAGGCGGGATACCGGGCGGTGGCGCCCTTCATGCGCGGCTACCACCCGACCGCGATCCCGTCGAAGCTGACCGATACGCACGACCTCGCCACCGACGTCGCCGCGCTCCACGACGCGCTGGGGGGCGACTCCAACGCGGTCCTCATCGCCCACGACTGGGGGGCGGTCGCGGCCTACGGCGGCGCCGCGCTCGGCCCGAACCACTGGCGCCGCTGCGTGATCATGAACGTCCCCCCGCTCGCGATCGACGCGTCGCTGATGTTCAACTACCCGCAGATCAAGCGCGAGTTCTACTGGTGGTTCTTCCAGCAGCAGATCTCCACGCAGATCGTCGGGCTCAACGACTTCTCGTTCCTCGACGGCATCTGGGCGGACTGGTCTCCCGGCTACGACGCCCACGAGGAACTGCCCCACGCCAAGGACTGCCTGCGCCCTCCGGGCCACCTCGACGCCGCACTCGGCTACTACCGGACCTTCTTCGATCCCAAGAAGTTCGCGACGCCGGAGTCCGCCGCGTTCCAGGCATCGACGTGGGGGAAGCCGATCAGCCAGCCCTGCCTCTACATGCACGGCACCCAGGACGGGCTGTTCCCGCTCGACCAGCAGACGCAGCAGCGCATTCCCGCCTTCATCGGCCCGCGCGCGCAGATCCGGATGGTCGAAGGTGTCGGGCACTTCATGCTCGTCGAGAAGCCACAGGTGGTCAACGCCCACATCCTCGGGTTCCTCGCGGGGTAGCCCCGGCTCAGCGCCGGAGGCGGCGCACCGCCGCCACCTTGCGCTCCATCTCGCCGGAGTCGACGCCGACTCGATCGTCGATCTTGATGACGGTCGCGATCCGGCGCACCCCTGGACGCGCGGCGAGCGCCGCCTGACAGCGGGCCAGAACCGCGAAGACCTCCTCCCGCGGCCCCTCGACCTCGGTGCCCATCGCCCCGAGGCGATAGGGCAGGCCGCTCTCCTCGAGCACCTCGAGGGCGGCGGCGACGTGGTGGCTGTACGAGCCGGAGCCGTCGTCGGGGGCGATGCTGAACCAGGCGAGCATGGTGTCCCTCCGATCAGCGGGCGCCGGGCAGTCTATCGGTTTGGCCGGTCGGCCCCCGGGGAACGATTGAGCATTCAACTTACCCCCGACTGGGAGACCGGAGATGCTGTTCGGCGAAGAGCACGTCAACCGTTACATCGACACCGACGGAGCCGAGGGACACGACTGGAACGGGACCCAGACGCTCATCCTCACGACCAGGGGGCGTCGAACCGGCGAAGCACGTCGCAGCCCGCTGATCTACGGCCGCCACGGCGACGACTACCTGGTGGTGGCATCGAAGGGCGGAGCGCCGCAGCCGCCGGCGTGGTACGTGAACCTGGAGGCCGACCCCGAGGTGGAGGTCCAGGTCCTCGGAGACCGCTTCAAGGCCCACGCCCGGACCGCCACCCCCGAGGAGAAGGCCGAGCTCTGGCCGACGATGACCAGGGAGTGGCCCTCGTACGACGACTACCAGAAGCGGACCTCCCGCGACATCCCGATCGTGATCCTCGAGCGCGCCTGACCCCTCGCCCGCGTTCGGCCTGCCCGAGGGCGGTCGCGGGCCGGTAACGGTTGGCACTCAGGTACCACACCCGATGGGTGGGCGCCCGGGTTGAGGTGAGGATGGACCCGACCATCCACCGCTCGAGGACCCGCCCGCCGTGACAGCCACCGCCCTCGCGACCGCCCCGTCGAAGGAGGCTGCCCCGCCCACGCGCCTCGGCCTCGGCCGGCTCCTCTCGATCAACGCCTTCTGGTTCGGCAACGGGGCCCACTGGCAGCCGATCCTCGTCGCGCTGGTCCCCGAGGGCGCCAAGCTGCTCGTCGGCGCCAATGCCAGCGACGCGCTGGTGGGACGCGCCACCGCGGCCGGCGGCGTCTTCGCGCTGCTGGTGCCGCTCATCGCCGGATGGCTCTCCGACCGCACCCGCACCCGCTGGGGGCGTCGTCGCCCCTGGATGATCGCCGGCACCGCCTTCAACGTCCTCGCCCTCGCCCTGATCGCCTTCGCCTGGACGCCCGCGGCGCTGATCATCTTCGCGGTCGCGCTCCAGGCCGCGAACAACGTCGCCGGCGCCGCCTACAGCGGGGTCATTCCCGACGTGGTGCCCGAGGACCAGCGAGGACGCGCCTCGGGGCTGCTCGGGACCATGAACCAGCTCGGCACCGTCGTCGGCGTCCTCCTGGTCGCGATCGTGCTCTCGGTGTTCGGTCGTAGCCGGATGGGCCTGGTCGTCTCCTACGGCGTCGTCGCCACGATCCTGGTCAGCACCCTGATCATCACCGTGCTGGGCACCCGGGAGCGGATCCTGCCGGCCCTGCCTACAACCCTGCGCACCCGCCCGTCGGCGGACGTGCTGCTCTTCGGGGCGGCCGGCGCGGTCACCGTCGCCGCGGTGCTGGCGCTGCTGACCGCCTCGATGGCGACCGGCACGCTGCTCGCCGTGACCGGCGTCGCCGTCGCCTCCGGCGTGGTCTCGCTGGCCGCGGGCCGGCGGATCGACGGTCTGCGCCGCCACCTCGCCGCGCTCGCGGACGCCGACTTCCGCTGGTGCTTCCTCACCCGGATGTTCATGAACTTCGGCATCTTCTCGATCGTCCCCTTCATGGACTCGTACTTCGAGAAGGTGGCGGGGTCGACGAACTCCGGCGCGGCGAGCAGCTACTGGCTGCTCGCGG
>DATKEY010000212.1:0-10393 GCA_035544475.1 Candidatus Dormiibacterota bacterium
GACGACGACGTCAAGAGCGTCGTCTACATCCAGTCGAGCGGGGTCGACACCCCGCAGCGTGCGGCCACCCCCTTCTTCCTCGCCGCCACCGCGGCGGCGATGGAGTGGGACGTCAAGATCTACTTCACCATCAACGGCCCGACCCTGCTGAAGAAAGGCGTGGCCGAGAACCTCTACGTCAAGAAGGGCGGGAAGAACGGCGGCGGCGCCCCGCTCAGCCACTTCATCGCCCAGGCGCGCGACCTCGGCGTCGAGCTGCTCTGCTGCCAGCCCAGCCTCGACCTCAACGACCTCGACTACGAGGAGCTCATCGACGGCGTGAAGATGATCGGTGGCGCGGCCTTCAACAGCCTCGCCGCCAGGGCGTCGGCGGTGGTCTGCTTCTGATGACCGTCCCGGTCGTGCGCGAGGCCACGCCGGAGCTCAAGGCGGAGATCTTCGGCAAGGTGGTGGCCGACGTCCGATTCAAGGACTACGTCCACGGCTGCTACGAGTGCGGCATCTGTGTGGCCGCCTGCCCCTCGGCGCGCTTCTACGACTTCAGCCCCCGGAAGATCACCCAAGCAGTCTGCCGAGAGGATCTCGACCTCTTTTGGGGGCACGTCAACGTCGACGTCTGGAACTGCTCGCAGTGCTTCAGCTGCGACCGCTGCCCGCGCGGCAACTCCCCCGGTGGCCTGATCACGATCATGCGTGAGGTCGCGGTCACCGCCGGTCTGCGCTCCGCCAAGGAGGCGCTCGAGGGGGGCGAGCGGGTGGTCTACAAGATCATGTCGACGGGAACCCAGGTGTCCCCCGACATGCTCCAGCCCGAGGCCTTCCCAGACTGGGGGCCGGAGGTCCAGGACGTCTCCAAGAACCTGGACCTGTGGCGCCGCGCCCTGCCCCCGGAGACGCTGCACACGACCACGACCGCGTGGGAGATCGACGACAAGACCCTGGTCGAGCTCTACCTCATCTGGCACATGACCGGGGTCCTCGACATGATCAAGGCGGTCGACGAGGGTCTCCACATGATCCTCAACGACGTCATGGAAGAGCTGCTGGAGGACCACGACATTGTCGTCTGATGACGTGAACCGTGGCGGTCCCAGCGCTCCCTCGGTGCTCACCGCCGGCACCATCCCGCTCGAGGTCGTCCACGCGCGCAGCTTCACCCGCAATCCCGACCTCGCCCCCATCGAGGACATCCGCGAGGAGGTCCTCAAGCTCGAGGCGGAGGGCGAGTGGATCGTCCAGCGCGTCCCCGACGACCACACCGAGGTGACCACCAAGTACGGCCGCACCAAGAAGATCCCCAACCGGCACACCTGGCACCACAAGAGCTGCGGGCAGTGCGGCCACATCCCCGGCTACTCGACGGCCATCTTCTGGCTCAACCGCGAGCTGGAGACCGAGTACAACGACCCCCGCGACCAGACCTCCTGCACCGCCTGGAACTACTACGCCTCGGCCACCTCGAACGCGCCCGCGCAGGCGGCGGTGGCGATGCGCAACTTCGCGGCGGCGTACGAGACCGGCTTCTACCCGGTGATCCACTGCGGCACCAGCTACGGGCACTACAAGGAGGTGCGCGAGGAGCTGGTGCGCCATCCCGACCTCCGCGCCCAGGTACGCGACATCCTTGCGAAGATGAACAAGCCGCTGGTGATGCCGGAGGAGATGATCCACTACAGCGAGTGGATCCACGTGATGCGCCACGAGATCAGGAAGCGCACCGTGCTCGACCTCTCGAACATCACCTGCGTCGTCCATCCCGCCTGCCACTACTACAAGCTGGTGGCGGAGGACGCCATCTACGACCAGGAGATCTACGGCGGCCAGCGCACCGCGATCATGTCCCAGCTGCTGGAGACGCTCGGCGCCAAGGTCGCCGACTACTCGACCTGGTTCGACTGCTGCGGCTTCGGCTTCCGCCACGTGCTCGTGCAGCGCGACTTCACCCGCTCCTTCGCGACCCTGCGCAAGATCGAGCGGATGAAGGAGGAGGCCAATCCCGACGTGACCATCACCCACGACACCGGCTGCGTCACCACCCTCGACAAGAGCCAGTTCGCCGCCAAGGCGCACGGCCGCAACGTGGGCATCCCGGTGATGAGCGAGGCGCAGTTCGCCGCGCTGGCGATGGGCGCTCACCCCTACCGGGTCTGCCAGCTCCACTGGCACAGCACCGACTACCGGCCGCTGCTGGAGAAGATGGGCATCGACTGGGAGAAGGCGTGGGCGGAGTTCGAGAGCGACCTCGACCGGCTGCGCAGCGGCGAGGCGCAGTTCCTCACCTGGGATGACGCCAATGCCCGCTGAGACCGTCGTCGTCATCGGGGGCGGACCCGGGGGTCTCGCCGCCGCGCGCGCCGTGGGCGAGCTGGGGACGCCGGTGATCATCGTCGAGGCCCGCGAGCGGCTCGGCGGGACGCCGATCAGCTCGAACTACGCCGCGCTGACCCCCGAGTTCCGCCCCGCCGAGGAGGCGATGGCGGAGATGATCGCCGCCGTCGAGGCGCTGCCGAACTGCACGGTGCGCACCTCGACGAAGGTCGCCGCCCGGGCCGGTGAGGCCGGCGACTTCCGGCTGGCGCTGACCGGAACCGGGGGCGACGAGACCGTCGAGGCGGGGGCCATCATCGTCGCCACCGGCTTCGACCACTTCGATCCCGGCCGCGAGACCCAGATGTACGGCTACTACGAGTACGAGGACGTGCTCACCCTGCAGGACCTCGAGGCCCAGCTCAAGGAGCACAAGGTCGTCGTGCCCTCGACGGGGAAGGCCCCCGAGCACCTCTGCTTCATCCAGTGCGTCGGCTCGCGCGACCGCCGCATCGGCAACACCTGGTGCTCGAAGGTCTGCTGCGGCATCGCCTCCAAGGAGGCGATCGAGGTCAAGCGCCTGGTGCCGTCGTGCAAGGTCTTCATCTTCTACATCGACATGCGCATGTACGGCTTCTGGGAGGACCAGATCTACTGGAAGGCCCAGGAGGAGTACAAGGTCAACTTCATCCGCGGCATCGTCACCGAGGTCATCCGCCGTGGCGACAAGCTGGTCGTCAAGGGCGAGGACACCACCATGGGACGGCCGGTCGAGGCGCCGATGGACATGGTGGTGCTCAGCGTCGGCATGGAGCCGAGCAAGGGCACGATCGAGCTCGCCAAGGCGCTCGACATCCCCCGGGAGTCGCACGGCTTCATCGCCACCGTCGGGGCGCCGCTCGACACCGTCAGCACGCCGGTGCCGGGGATCTTCGTCGCCGGCGCGGCCGCGGGTCCGAAGGACCTCGAGGACACCGTCTCCATGGGAGGCCTCGCGGCGGCGAAGGCGGTGGCGCTGGTGCGGCGGCACGTCGCCGCGGCCCAGCCGGTCGGGTGAGCATGGCCGCCGGCGGCCAGGTCGTCGACACCCCGGCTGCGAGGGAGTTCCTCGACCGGGCCCTGGAGCGGATCAGCCGCGAGCAGTGCCGCGCGATCAGCGCCGAGTGCGCCGGCAAGGCCCGGCTGGTGCAGGCGCTGCTCGCCCCGGAGCAGGCGGGTGGGCCCGGCGACGAGCGGCTGCGCACCCTGCTGCGCGCCGTCTTCAGCACACGCCGCCGCGTCGACGCGGTGATCGGCGCCGCGGGCGGCTCCGCCGAACTCGGCGCGGCGCTGGGCGAGCTCGCCCGGGGTGCGGCCCCGATCGAGCAGCGGGTCGACGCCTTCGTGGAGCGGCTGAGCTCGCTCGGCGACATCGAGCTCGCCTGCGACCTCGCCGGCGAGGTGCTCCACCACGTCCGTCCCGGCCGCTTCTGGCTGTTCAGCCGCTGGCTGTGGAGCCCGCGGCTGCGCACCGGCGCGCTGGGGCTGGTCACCACCGAGGCCGACCTCGCCGGCGAGACCCCGGGCGAGACCTACCTGAAGATCGGGCGTGCCCTCGTCATGCTGCGCGCCAGCGCCGACGCCGGCGGCCTCCTCGACCTCGGCGAGCAGCCCTGGGACCTCGACGTCCTGCTCGCCTGCGTCTACGGCGTCTACCTGTACACGATCACCCGCCTGCGCATGACCCAGGAGTTCAACAAGGTCATCCCCCCGCTGCCGGAGCTCGTCCGCCGCTTCCTCGGCGTCCACCGGCTCGAGAAATTGGAGGCCTGAGCATGGCGGTCGATCCGGGGCGCGTCCACGAGCACAAGGAGTGGATCCAGGACGGCGTCGACATCTCCGGCCACTGGAACCGGATGTTCGACCCCCGGGTCATCGAGGAGTACCCGCTCGACATCCTGGAGCGGATCACCGGGCTCCCCGGCGGCGAGTCGCTGGGATGGTGCTACCAGTGCGGCAAGTGCACCTCGGTCTGTCCCGTCGACCACGTCGGCGACTACAGCCCGCGGAAGATCTTCCGCAAGGTGCAGACCGGGGTGAACCTCTTCGACGACCCCGACCTCTGGCTCTGCACCACCTGCATGAACTGCCTGCGGGTCTGCCCCAAGGGCGTGAACATGATCGAGATCATGCCCGCGGTGCGCGAGCAGGCGGTGCTCGACGGCAACGTCCCGGCCGAGCTGCTCACCGCGTTCGAGAACACGATGCGCCACGGCAACCCGCTCGGCGAGCCCCAGCGCAAGCGCGCCGAGTGGGCGAAGGAGGCGGGGGTGCCGGTCCCGGTCATCAAGGACCTCGGCCGGCGCGTCGACCTGCTCTGGTTCGTCGAGTGCTATCCCGCCTACCATCCCCGCGGCCGTGACGCGTCGCGGGCCCTGGCGCGGATCCTGACCGCGCTCGAGCTCGACTTCGCGACCCTCGGTGTCGAGGAGCGGTGCGTCGCCGACTCCCAGCGGATCGCCGGCGAGCGCGGCGTCTTCGAGGCGATGGCGGAGCACAACATCGGGGTCATGCAGCGCTACGAGTTCGACCGGGTGATGGTCACCGACCCGCACGCGTACAACGCGTTCCTGAAGGAGTATCCGAAGCTCGGCGGGGAGTTCGAGACCATCCACTACACCCAGCTGCTCGCCCCGCTCATGGACCGCCTCCCGCTGCGGCGCTCCCTGGGGATGCGGGTCACCTTCCACGACCCCTGCTACCTCGGGCGCCACAACGGCGAGTACGACGCCCCCCGGCACTGCCTCGAGGCGATCCCCGGCGTCGAGCTCACCGAGATGATGCGCTGCCGCGCCAACGGCTACTGCTGCGGAGGCGGCGGTGGCGGGATGTGGCTCGACGGAACCAACAGCGAGCACATGAGCGAGCGGCTCTCGGAGCGGCGGGTGCGCGAGGCGGTGGAGACGGGGGCCGATGTGCTCGCCGTGTGCTGCCCCTTCGAGGTGTCCCGCTTCGAGGACGCGGTGAAGTCGACCGACAACACCGGACGGCTGCGCGTCCTCGACATCGCCGAGCTCATCGACATGGCCATGGCTTCGGAAGGAGAGTAGTTCGTGCACATCGTGGTCCCGATCAAGGAGGTCCCCGACCTCGTCGAGGAGCTCGAGGTCAACGCCGACGGCAGCGATCTCGATCGTGAGTACCTCAAGTACAAGATCAACGAGTGGGACGAGCCGGCGCTCGAGGAGGCGCTCTGCCCCAAGGACGCCGGCGGCGCCACGGTGACCGCGGTCGCGGTCGACACCGGCGACGTCGACACCTACCTCTTCACCGCGCTCGCCAAGGGCGCGGACCGGGCGATCAAGGTGACCGGCTCGTTCACCAAGGGCGGGGACAACCACACCTCCGCCGCGGCGCTCGCCGGGGTCATCGAGGGGCTCGGCGCCGACCTCGTCCTCGGCGGGGTGCAGGCGCCCGACGACCTCGACGGCCAGCTCCCCGTGCTCCTGGCAGCGCGCCTGGGGCTGCCGTGCATCAGCGTCGTCAGCGGCGTCACCCTGGACGGCGGCACCGCGACGGTGCGCCAGGAGTACTCGGGCGGCCTCATGGCCGAGATCGACGTGACCCTGCCGGCGGTGATCGGCATCCAGGCCGCGCGTCAGGCGCCGCGCTACGCCGCGGTGAGCAAGGTGCGCCAGCTGATGAAGACGGCGACCCTCGAGGAGCAGGCGGCGGCGAGCGGCGCCGCGGACACCGGTCTGAAGGTGCGGCGGCTCTACCGCCCCGAGGCCGCGGGCCACGCCGAGATGATCGAGGGAGACGCCGAGGAGCAGGCGCGCAAGCTCTTCGAGATCCTCGCCGAGCGCAAGCTCGTGCGGCGCTAGAGGGAGACCAGAGATGGGTGTGACCGTCCTCGTCGTCGGCGAGCAGATCGACGGCGTCCTCGCCGACGTCACCTACGAGCTCACCGCCCTCGCCCGGGAGATCTCCGGCGGCGGCACCGTCGTCGCCGCGGGCGGCGGCCCGGGCTTCGAGAGCGCCGCCTCGGGCATCGCGGCCGACCGGGTGTGCGTGCTCGGCGGAGCCCACATGAACGACTACACCCCCGAGGCGTACATCGCGGCGATCGGGGCGGTGGCGCGCGACTGCGCGGCGGACGTCGTCCTCGCCGCGACCAGCGCGGTCGGCCTCGACACCGCTGCGGGCGTCGCCGCGGCGCTCTCGCTCCCGCTGGTCTCCTACGTCGTCGGGGCGAGGAACGAGGGCGGCGCACTCGTCACCACCAGCCAGCTCTACGGCGGCAAGCTGCTCGCCGAGAGCGAGGTGGGCGGCGGCCGCGCGGTGCTCACCGTGATCCCCGGCTCGGTGGCCGGCGACGCCGGCAAGGGAAGCGCCGGCGCGGTCGAGAACGTCTCCACCGCCGCGGCGGCGGGCCGGATGACCTTCCGCGCGATGATCCGTCCCGAGGCGGGCGGCGTCGACATCACCAAGGAGGAGATCCTCGTCTCCGTCGGCCGCGGCATCGAGTCCCAGGAGAACATCGAGCTCGTTGAGGAGCTGGCCGCCGCCATCGGCGGCACGATCTCGGCGTCGCGTCCGATCATCGACAGCGGGTGGCTGCCCAAGGTGCGCCAGGTCGGCAAGTCCGGGCTCACGGTGAAGCCGAAGCTCTACCTCGCGATCGGCATCAGCGGCGCCCCCGAGCACATCCAGGGGATGAAGGACGCCGAGCTCATCGTCGCGGTCAACACCGACGCCAACGCACCGATCTTCGACGTCGCCGACTACGGGATCTGCGGCGACCTCTTCGACGTGGTCCCCGCGCTCACCGAGTGCGCCAAAACGAACGCATAGGTACAACGGCCGATGATTCTGGGCGTCGGCGACACCCACCGCGAGGTCTTCGAGAACTTCGCCTCGTGGATGGTGACGCTCTTCTACACGATGGCCGCGGTCGCGGTGGCGCTCTTCCTGCTCGGCATCGCGCTGCGGGTCCGCAAGTTCCTGCGCGGGAACGGCCGGGTGAGCCTCGATCACCCCTGGCTGCGGCTGCGGCGCACGTTCGTCGAGGTGGCGAGCAACTCGAAGGTGGGCCGCCGTGACGTCCTGACCCGTCTCGCCCACCTCGGGATCATGTGGGGCTTCATCGCCCTCTTCATCGGCACGGTCATCGTCACCATCGACTACGACTTCGCCCGCAACATCGATCCCCGGCTGCGCTTCTGGAACGGCGGCTTCTACCTCGCCTTCAAGGTCACCCTCGACACCCTGGGCGCCGCCTTCCTGCTCGGCCTCGGGGCGATGATGGTGCGCCGCTGGGTGATCCACCCGTGGCGGCTGCGCTACGACCGCGTCGACCGACCGGCAGGGGGGTATGACCGCACCGCGTACCGCCGCGGTGACGTCCTCTTCGTGAGCCTGCTCTTCGGCATCGGCGTCACCGGCTTCCTCCTCGAGGCCTTCCGGCTCGCCGCCGACCGCCCGGACTCCGCGTCCTTCTCGCCGCTCGGCTCGACGATCGCGCGAGGACTGGACGCAATCACGACGTCGCACTCGACGTGGATCGACTGGCACACCGGGATGTGGTTCACCCACGCGACGCTCGCGCTCGCCTTCATCGCCTACATCCCCTTCAGCAAGGCGGTGCACATCCTCGCCGACCCGGTGAACGTCTTCCTCCGCGACCCGCTGGCGGCGCGGCGGCTGCAGCCGCTCCCCGAACCCGCCACCAACGGGGCGGCCTCCGCGGGCGCCCCGCCGGTGCTCGCCACCGTGGGGGTGCAGCGGGTCACCGATCTCAGCTGGAAGGAGCTGCTCTCCCTCGACGCCTGCACCAAGTGCGGGCGCTGTCACGAGGTCTGCCCGGCGCGGGCGAGCGGCGCTCCGCTCTCGCCCCGTGACCTCGTCCTCGACCTGCGCGAGTACGCCGACCGCGACCTCGGCGTCGACGGCCTCGCCGCCGCCCTCACCGGCCGCACCCCCTTCGCCGGCGTCACCGGCACCGGCGCCGACGGTGGCGACCACACCCTGCCCGGCAACCTCATCGACGCGGCGACGCTGTGGTCGTGCACGACCTGCCGTGCCTGCGTCGAGATCTGCCCGGTCGGCATCGAGCACGTGCCGATGATCGTCGACATGCGCCGGGCGCTCGTCGACTCCGGCGACGTCGACCCCAAGGTGCAGAAGGTCTTCCAGAACCTCGACCGCTACGGCAACTCCTTCGGCCAGCCGGAGCGCAACCGCGGTCGCTGGACCAAGGACCTCGAGGAGAAGCCCAGGGACGCGCGCAAGGAGCCGGTCGACGTGCTCTGGTTCGTCGGCGACTACGCGTCGTTCGACCCGCGCTGCCAGGAGGCGAGCCGCACCTTCGCCCGGGTGCTCACCGCGGCGGGCGTCGACTTCGGGATCCTCTACGAGGGCGAGCACAGCGCCGGCAACGACGTCCGGCGGGTGGGGGAGGAGGGCCTCTGGGAGGCGCTCGCCCAGCACAACATCGAGACCCTCGGGGAGTGCGAGTTCCGGGAGATCGTGACCACCGATCCCCACGCGCTCAACACGCTGCGCAACGAGTACCCGGCGCTCGGAGGCTCCTGGCGGGTCCGCCATCACACCGAGCTTCTCGCCGAGCTCGTCGTCCAGGGGCGGCTGCGGCTGCCGCCGGGGGCGCTCGGCGAGGTGGTCGCGACCTACCACGATCCCTGCTACCTCGGGCGCTACAACGGGGTCTTCGACCCGCCCCGCACCCTGATCGAGGCGACCGGCGCCCGGCTCGCGGAGATGGGGCGCTGCCGCGACAACAGCTTCTGCTGCGGCGCCGGCGGCGGCCGGATCTGGATGGACGAGCTCGGCACCGGCGAGCGCCCCAGCGACCAGCGCATCCGTGAGGCGATGGAGATCCCCGGGGTCACCCACTTCGTCGTGGCCTGCCCCAAGGACGTCAACATGTACGAGGCGGCGGTGCGCGCCACCGGCTTCGGCGACCGCCTCAAGGTGGTCGAGATCACCGAGCTGCTCGCCGAGGCGCTGGCCGCCGGCGATCGGGTACTGGTCGGGGAGGCGGCGGGGACGCTCCAGGAGGCGACCACGGGAGGATCCGATGACGACGGCGAACGGCTGTGACCTGCCCGACGATCTCTACTATTTCGTCGAGAAGCACATCTGGCTGAGACACGAGGGCGAGGAGGTCGTGATGGGCCTCACCGACGTCGCCCAGCACCTCGCCGGCAAGGTGATCGCCGTGACCATCAAGAAGGTCGGCCGCTCGCTGAGCAAGGGGCAGAGCGCCGCCACCGTCGAGAGCTCGAAGTGGGTGGGCCCGGTGCCGACGCCGGTGTCCGGAGAGATCGTCGCCGCCAACGCCGACCTCGTCGCCGACCCCGAGCTCATCAACCGCGACTGCTACGGCGCCGGGTGGGTGGTGCGGCTCAAGGTGGGCAACTGGGCGGAGGAGAGCGTGGACCTGGTCACCGGCGCGGACGGTCTCGAGAAGTACCAGGCCTACCTGACGCAGGAAGGGATCAAGTGCGAGTGAGCCCGTCACGGTGGCCGTCGTCCGCGGCTGCGAGCTGCCCGAGGACCTCGCCTACGACGTCGAGCGCGACGTCTGGGTGCGGCGTGACGGCGGCGAGGTGGTCTGCGGGATGACCGACGTCGCCCAGACCCGCTGCGGGAAGATCGTCACCCTCCAGTTCCGGCGGATCGGGCGTGTCGTCGAGCGCGGGCACAGCCTCTGCACCATCGAGAGCGCGAAGTGGGTGGGGCCTTTCCCGGCGCCGCTCACCGGGGAGATCGTCGCCGTCAACGCGGAGGGCTTCGCCGCCCATCCGCTGATGGTGAACACCGACCCGTACGGCGAGGGCTGGCTGGTGCGGCTGCGCCCCACCCGCATCGAGCGGGAGTGGCCCCATCTCCTCACCGGCGAGGCGGCGCAGACCGCGTACGCGGCGCGCATCGCCGAGCTGGAGGTCAACTGCTTCCGGTGCGCCGATGCGGAGGAGGCCTCATGAGCACCGACACCCTGATCCTCCCCACAGACCTGCGCTACGACAGCCACCACCAGTGGGCGCGCTGGGAGGACCCGGAGTGGCGCTGCGGCGTCAGCGCCTGG
>DATKEY010000213.1:0-7595 GCA_035544475.1 Candidatus Dormiibacterota bacterium
CGGCCGCTCCTCGCCTTCTGCGTCCGCCTCCTCATCTTCCTCCTCCCGATCGCCGCCACCCTGGCGGTGTCGATCGGCCTCTCCCGGACGCTGCCGGCACCGACCGACCGCGGTCACGAGGTGCTCTGGTGGGTCGCGATCATCGCGGTCAGCCTCGTCGTGTTCGTCGTCGCCGACCTGCTCTGCCGGCGGGCGCTGCCGCTGGTGGCGCTCCTCCAGCTGTCGATGCTCTTCCCCGACCGCGCCCCGCGCCGCTTCAAGGTGGCCCGGGGACGGGGCCGCGTCAAGGAGCTCACCGCCGAGCTCGAGCGCGCCGTCGACCGCGACCCCGACGACCCGGCGACCCGCGGGGCGGTCACCGTCCTCACCCTGATCGCGTCGCTCACGGTCCACGACGGGCGCACCCGAGGACACTCCGAGCGGGTGCGGATCTTCTCCGACATGACCGCCGAGGAGATGGGCGTCTCCGAGGACGACCGCTACCGGCTGCGCTGGGCGGCACTCCTCCACGACATCGGCAAGCTCGAGGTGCCGGCCTCGATCCTCAACAAGCCGGGGCGTCCCGACGACGAGGAGTGGGTGCAGCTGCGCCGCCATCCCGAGACCGCGGCCCGGCTGCTCGGCCCCCTCCACGAATGGCTGGGGGAGTGGAAGCTCGCCGCCGAGCAGCACCACGAGCACTACGACGGCACCGGCTATCCGAAAGGGCTCAGGGGCGAGGAGATCTCCCTCGGCGGGCGGATCGTCTGCGTCGCCGACTGCTTCGAGACGATGACCGCCGCTCGTCCCTACAAGAAGACGATGAGTGCGGTCGCGGCCCGGGAGGAGCTGGTGCGCAACGCCGGCACCCAGTTCGACCCGGCCGTCTGCCGCGCCTTCCTCAACATCTCCCTCGGCAGGCTCTGGCGCGGGCTCGGCCTCGCCGCCTTCCTCGGCCAGCTCCCCCTGCTCGCCCCGTTCACGGGGACGCTGACGCGCTGGGGGGGGCAGGCCGCCTCGATGACCGCCGCCGTCGCCACCGGCGCAGGGCTCGCCGCGGGCGGCCTGTTCGCCATCCCCAACCTCGGCATCGGCGGCGGCGGCGCACCGGCCGTCAGCCGGCTTCCGGCACCGACCCCCGCCCCCGCCCCCGCGCCGGTCCCGGCGCCGGGATCCACGACGCCGCCGGCGCCGAGCGCCCCGATCACCAACGGTGCGGCGCCGCCCACCGGCGGTCCTGTGTCGAGCGTCGGCCCGCTCCCCGGCACCGGTGCGCTCCCCGTCCCGCCCGCGCCGACCACCCCGCCGTCGCCTCCGCTCCCCGGCCAGGCGGCGGGCGACGCGTACGCACTCGAGGGCGACATCGCCCTCCTCCCCGGGATGGCGACCCTCGGGCCGGTCGCGCCGTCGACCGCGTCGGCGTCCTCGAGCCGCCCGACGAGCCATTCGTCGGCGGCCGGGTGCGGTCCCGGCGCGTCGCCCTGCCCGGCCGGCGTCGACGAGGTGAGCCTCGGCGGGAGCGGCACCATCGCCACGGTCGAGGCGGGACACAGTCCCGACTGCGGCCCGGGGGCGCCCCCGGCGGGGTTCGAGACCGGCCCGCTCACCCCGCCCGCCGCGGCGGCGTGCACCACCGGGCTGCGGGTGTCGGCGGGCGGACCGCTGGGGCTGCTCGTCGACGGCGGCGCCGCGGAGTCCATCACCCAGGGCTGTGCGCTCGCGCCCGCCGGCCACGCGAGCGTGAGCGACGTCGAGCTCGGCGGTCAGCGACTTGCCGGCGGCGCGGCGCTGACGCCGAACACCTGGCGCACGGTGGCCGTCGCCGGGCTGCCCACGGCGATGCTCGTCACCCTCGACGAGCAGATCCCCGACGCCACCGGACGGGGGCTCACGGTCAACGCCGTGCACATCTCCGGCGGCGGCGTCGACGTGATCGTCGGGCACGTGCACAGTGCCGTCGGCTGTCCGCCCGGCGCGAGTGCCCCCGCACCGGCGAAGGGCCCGTCACCCGCGGGACGCGGGAGCGAGCCGGCAGTGGAGACGGCCGGCTGCTTCGGCCGTCTCCACCGCGCCAGTCCGCCCGACCGAATCGGGCTGCGTCTCTAGGCCAAGGTCTCCGACGCGCTCAGCAACGGAGAGCGATGTCCGAGGAGCGCTCGAGTGGCCGTGATGCGGCAGGCGAGGAGCTCCAGAACGTCATCGAGCTGGCTACGGAAGTGTCCGGCCAGCTCGATCGGGTGGTTGTCGATCTCCCGCAGCAGCGCTGACAACCGAAGCGCCCTCTGCTCGATCTTCGCAACGACCTGCTGCGGGTCCTCGGCCGTTGCGGCCAAGTGAATCGGCTCCATCCACACACCTCCTGGCCGGCGGTGGCGTGGCCGTGCGCGGACCACGTCGCCGCGGATGTTGCCGGGTGCTCCGGCCCCCGCCGGAGAGGCACCCCCTGTTCGGGCCATCCTACGGGGGATCGCCATTTCTGGCAAGGGTCCGAAGACCGTCGTCACGAAGCTGAAACGAGGCGATGGAGGCGGCCGCGAGCACCGGTGCTAGACTTCCGGTCCGCCCGTCCCGGACAGCGGGATCCGGACCACGCGCGGATGGCGGAATCGGTAGACGCGCGGGACTTAGGATCCCGTGGGGAGACCCGTCCGAGTTCGAGTCTCGGTCCGCGCACGCGGCACCCCGGAGGCGGGCTGGTCGGCAACCCGCAGAGGATCACCAGTGGCCTCCGTTCCCAGCAGTGCGCCCGAGCTCACCGTCTCGGTCGAGCGTCAACCCGGCTCCCAGGTGGAGCTCTCCGTCGAGGCCCCCGCCTCCGAGGTGGATACCTCGGTCCAGCAGGCGCTCCGCCGTCTCGCGGGCCAGGTGCGCCTGCCCGGCTTCCGCCCCGGCAAGGCCCCCGCCCACCTCGTCGAGCGCGCGGTCGGATGGGACGCGGTGCGTCGCGAGGCCGCCGACAAGCTCATCCCCACCCTCTACCTGCGCGCTCTCGCCCAGGCGGGGGTGAAGGCGGTCGGTGACCCCGAGCAGCTCGAGGTCGGCGACTTCGAGCGCGGCAAGCCGGTGACCTTCAAGGCCACGGTCACGGTGCAGCCGGAGATCGACCTCGGCGACTACACGTCGATCCGGGTCGAGGACGAGAAGACCGAGATCACCGACGAGAAGCTCGAGACCGCCCTCGAGGAGGTGCGCAAGGGACACGCCGAGCTCGTCGAGGTCACCGACCGTCCCGCCCAGGCCGCCGACGTCGTCACCGCCACGCTGAGCATGACCCGCGACGGCGAGGTGGTCGCCGAGCCCGAGGACCGCGACGTCGAGCTCGACCGCGAGCGCGTCCTCCCCGGCCTGGTCGAGGGCATCCTCGGGCTCGAGACCGGCGCCTCGGGGACGGCCGAGGTCGTGCTCCCGGAGGACTACTCGCGGGAGGAGCTCCGCGGCGCGACCGTCGTCTTCCACATCGAGGTCAAGAAGATCCGCGAGCGCGTCCTGCCCCCGCTCGACGACAGCCTCGCGGTCCTCGACAAGCACGGCGAGACCCTCGACGAGCTCCGCGAGCACTACCGCACGCTTCTCACCGAGACCGCCGAGCGCATCGATCGTGAACGCTACGAGGCGCAGGTCCTCACCGCGTTTCGCGACTCCGTCTCCTTCGACGTCCCCGATGTGATGGTCGAGCGCGAGATCGATCGCCAGCTGCGCGACACCGAGCTGCGCCTCGCCCAGGCGGGGATGCGCTTCGACCGCTACCTCGAGTACACGGGCCAGACGATCGAGAAGCTCCGCGGCGAGGCCCGCGAGCCGGCGGTCGCGCGCGTCAAGCTCGAGCTCGTCCTCGACGCCCTCGCCACCGCCGAGGGGATCGAGGTCGACCACAGCCAGGTCGAGCGCGAGGTCGAGCGGCTCTCCGGAGGGCGCAAGCTGAGCCACGACGACCGCCACCGGCTCGAGCACGCCGCCGAGCGTGACCTCCGCTATCGCGGGGCGGCCGAACGAGCGGTCGAGATCGCCCGCGGCGAGGGCTGATCGGGGCCCGTCCGGGGAACTCCAAAAACCGACCGTATAATGCGGGTGATGACGACCTTCCAGAACCTCATCCCCATGGTGGTGGAGACCACCAACCGTGGTGAGCGCTCCTTCGACATCTACTCACGGCTGTTGAAGGACCGGATCATCTTCATCGGGACCCCCATCGACGATCAGATCGCCAACGTCGTGATGGCGCAGCTGCTCTACCTCGAGGGTGAGGATCCCGAAAAGGACATCTCCATCTACATCAATTCGCCGGGCGGCTCCGTCTACGCCGGTCTGGCGATCTACGACACCATGCAGTACGTGCGGCCCCGGGTCAGCACCATCTGCCTCGGACTGGCGGCGTCGATGGCGGCCGTCCTCCTCGGTGGCGGCAGCAAGGGGATGCGCTACAGCCTCCCCAACACCCGGGTGCTGATCCACCAGCCGTCGGGGGGCTTCCAGGGACAGGCGACGGACATCCAGATCCACGCGCAGGAGATCCTGCGGGTGCGCCGCCGGCTCGACGAGATCCTCTCCAGTCACACCGGCAAGACGATCGAGGAGATCAGCCACGACTCCGAGCGCGACTTCTTCATGAGCGCCCAGGAGGCGAAGGACTACGGTCTCATCGACTCCATCATCGAGGGCCACGGACGGGTCGGCACCAACGGATCCGGTGTCCCCGAGCCCGCGGCCCGGTCAGTCGACGGCGGACCGGCGGGGCCCACCACTGATGGCGGCAGCGCCGCCACCCGGAACTAGGGAGGGCGAGCGCCGGTGAACGAGCGCGACGATCGCCGGCGACACACCCGCTGCTCCTTCTGCGGAAAGGGACAGGAGCAGGTCCGCAAGCTTGTCGCCGGCCCCGGTGTCTACATCTGCGACCAGTGCATCGACCTCTGCCAGGAGGTGCTGGAGGAGGACAATCGCAGCACTGCGCAGAAGCGGACCAAGAGCGGGCTGATCCCCAATCCGCAGGTCATCTGCGCCGCGCTCGATCAGTACGTCGTCGGCCAGGACCACGCCAAGAAGGTCCTGAGTGTCGCCGTCTACAACCACTACAAGCGCATCGCCCACTCCAAGACCGCGGGCGACGTCGAGCTCCAGAAGTCGAATGTGCTCCTCGTCGGCCCGACCGGCTGTGGGAAGACGCTCCTCGCCCAGACGCTCGCGAAGATCATCGACGTCCCCTTCAGCATCGCCGATGCGACCAGCCTCACCGAGGCGGGCTATGTCGGTGAGGACGTCGAGAACATCCTGCTCCGGCTCATCCAGGCGGCCGACTTCGACATCAGCCGTGCCGAACGCGGGATCATCTACATCGACGAGATCGACAAGATCGCGCGCAAGTCCGACAACCCGAGCATCACCCGTGACGTCTCGGGTGAGGGCGTGCAGCAGGCGCTGCTGAAGATCCTCGAGGGGACGGTGGCGAACGTGCCTCCGCAGGGGGGCCGCAAGCATCCCCACCAGGACTTCATCCAGATCAACACCACCAACATCCTGTTCATCTGCGGTGGCGCCTTCGACGGCCTGGAGAAGATCATCGAGCACCGCATCGGCCGCCGGGCCATCGGCTTCGGCAGCCAGCCGCGGTCGAACCGCACCAAGGACTCGACGAAGCTGCTCCGCGAGCTCCAGGCCCAGGACCTGCTGAAGTACGGCCTCATCCCCGAGTTCGTCGGCCGCCTGCCCATCACCGTGGCGCTCGACTACCTCGACGAGGAGGACATCATCCGCATCCTCACCGAGCCGAAGAACGCGTTCGTCAAGCAGTACGAGAAGTTCTTCGCGCTCGACGACGTCGAGCTCGTCTTCCACGAGGGTGCGCTGAAGGCGATCGCCAAGCGCGCCCTCGAGCGCGGCACCGGCGCCCGCGGGCTCAAGTCGATCATCGAGGACGTGCTCCTCCACAGCATGTTCGACGTCCCCAGCCGTCCGGAGATCAAGCGCTGCATCATCACCGAGCAGTCGATCACCGACGGCCTCGAGCCCCTGCTCCTCACCGAGGAGCCGCTGCGGGAGAGCACCGGCTAGCCTCCCACTTCACCCCCCACCCCCCGCCCTCGTCAGCGGAAGGTCCGCTCAGAGCAGGCCGAGCGCCAGGGGTGCGGTGCTCAGCCGGGTCGATCCCGCCTCCGGGGTGATCATCCACGTGCCCGGGTCACCGCCCTCGATGCCGGAGGGCCGGTCGGCGAGGACGCGGCCACCCGGCAGCCAGCCGACAGGGATCAGCCCTGACGCCGGCAGGGGATGGACGTTGCCGTCGCGGCGGTCGACGAGCGCGTCGGTCACCGGCTCGCTCGCGTCGGCGGTCGCCGGCGAGCTGGCCAGGGTCACCCAGGGTCCGTCCGGAGAGAAGTAGGCCGCTCCCGCCTGCTGGATGCCCGAGGGGAGGCGCACCTCGACCGCCGGGCCCGACGCGGGCTGGATGCGCAGGAGCACCGGGCCGCCGGTGTTCGGGCCCTCGCGCCCGCCGGCGATGCAGGCGACCGCGCCGTCGGCGGCGAGGTCGCTGAAGGCGCAGTCCTCGCCGGTGAGCGGCCGCAGCGCCCCGGTGTCGAGGTTGAGCACGCTCGTCGAGCCGAAGGTGCGCCGGAAGAGCACGTACCCGCCGATGCCGACCGGCTCGTCGCCGATCACCGCGCCCCCGGCGGTCCAGGCCACCGGCGCGAGCGCCCGGCCGGCCGCGGTGCGCTCGACGACGACGCGGTCGCCGAGGCCGGGGCCGCCGAGATGGATCCGTGAGGTGAGGGTCCCGTCGCCGTGCTGGGCGACCGTGGAGAAGAGCCATCGGCCGCCGTCGGGGCTCACCACGAGCCCGCGGACCAGAGCGTCGGGGCCGTCCGAGGCGATCGTCTCGATCGTGCCGAGGGAGCTGGGGACGGAGGTGCCGAGCTCGGCGCCGAGGAGCCGGCCGCCGCCGGCGACGAGCAGCCTGTGGCCGCCGAGCGCGACCGCCTCGGCGTCGTCGGGGAGCGGGACGCGAGCCGCCTCGACGCCGTCGAGCCCGACCAGCCGGATCGCGTTCGGGACCGAGCCGAAGGGCGCCTCGAGCACCGCCACCAGGGGCGTGACCTGGGCGGAGCGGGAGACCGGGCCGGCGGGCCCGGAGTCGCGGTGGGGCTGGCCGCACCCCGCGGCGAGCACGCAGCAGGCGAGCACGGCGATCATGCGTCCCGCCATTCCGCTCACCCACCGACCTCCCTGTCGCCCACCGGCCTCCACCCGGCGGTCGGCCCCCACGCTACCGCAGACGGACCGCCGACACGAGTCACGAAAGTGCATCACGTCCGCTCCCACCCCCGGATCGCCGCCCTCGGCGCGGCGCTGGTCGCCTGCCTGGTGATCGTCGCCGTGCTCGCGGTGCGCTCGAGGACCGAGGGATGCACCGGGGGGCCGCCGCTCCCCGACCTCCCGGCCCAGCTCCGCAGCATCGGCGGCTTCGACCAGCCCTACGACACCACCGCTCCCGGCGCCCTCGAGGAGGCGGCGCTCCAGGCCGCCTCGGCGCTCCATCCCGACCTCGCCGCGGCGACGCGGCTCGGGGCCCCGGTCGACGTCGCCGCCGCCGACCCCGGCCGGCACGACGCCATCGTCTTCCC
>DATKEY010000214.1:0-2448 GCA_035544475.1 Candidatus Dormiibacterota bacterium
TGGGCGCCGTCGCCCTGGGCGCCGGCGTCGATGAAGAACTGCGGGTCGACGGTGCCGTCACCGCTCAGGAACTGGGCGTTGAAGCCGGCGTCGGCCATCTGCTTCTTGATGATCCCCGACCCGTTGGAGGCGACCCCACCGAAGAAGACGGAGTCGGCGCCGAGCCCCTGGGCCTCGGTGATCTGGGGCCGGAAGTCCTTGGTGTCACCCGGCAGCGAGACCCGCTTCACCACGGTGCCGCCGAGCTTGGCGAAGTCCTTGTCGAAGTAGTTGGAGAGGTCCTTCCCGTAGGTCTCCTGGTCGTCGATGTCGTAGACCTTCTTGAGATTCAGCTCCTTGGCCGCGACCTCGGCCATCACCTCGGCCTGGACCACGTCGTTGGAGATCACCCGGAAGTAGGTGGTCTTCCCCGTCGGCTTCAGCGAGGCGGTGTCGATGTCCGGATCGGACCCCGCGATGGTGAGGCCCGGGTCGGTGTTCGAGGGGCTGATCTGGACGACCCCGGCCTTGTTGGTGATGGGCAGCTCGGCGACGGCCACGCTCGAGTTGAAGGGGCCGACGATGCCGACGACCGCCTGGTTGGCGACCAGCGCGGTGACGTTCTGCGCGCCCTGCTGCGGGTCGTGCTTGCCCTTGGCGACGCTGGAATCGTCCTTGGCGATGTAGTTGATGGTGCAGCCGCCGAGGAGCTTGGCCGCATTGGCCTGGTCGACCGCGAGCTTGACGCCCTTCTCGGTGCCGCCACCGATGGCGGCGTCGCCGCCGCTGGTGGGCAGGTCGCTCGCGACGGTGACCTGCCCGACGCAGTTGTCGAGCGGGCCGCTGCTGGAGTTGGTGCCGCCTCCACCACTGCTGGTCGATGTCCCGCAGGCGGCGAGAGCCATGAGGGAGAAAATTCCGAGGACGGGGAGTACGCGAGCCTGGTGGCGTTCCATCGGGTCTCCTCTGACCGGCCGGCGAGCGGGCGGTGGGTCCCCCCGCGGCCCTGTTGATCGCGCGCCGCTTCCCCCGCCGGTGACGCGCGGACCCTGAGATACCCGCGGGGGACGGGCAATGTCAATCAACTGAAGGATGATTTTCACCGCGCCGCCGCAGGACCCCGGGCCGGTCGGGGTACCCTCGGGGGATGACCAACCTCCCGGACCCCGATCTCGACGAGGCGGCGCGGTGGCGCGAGCGCGACGCCGCCCACGTCGCCGGCTGCTACAGCCGCTACAGCGACCTCGTCGTGGAGCGCGCCCGGGGCGCCCACCTGTACACGGTCGACGGTCGCGACGTCCTCGACTTCGGGTGCGGCATCGGGGTCACCAACCTCGGTCACGGCCACCCCGCCGTCGTCGAGGCGGTCCACGCCCAGGTCGACCGCCTCCTCCACACCTCGGTGACCACCCACAACGTCCCGATGATCGAGGCGGCCGAGGCGATCGCCGCGGTGACCCCTGAGGGCATCGAGTCCGTCTTCCTCTGCAACAGCGGCGCCGAGGCGGTCGAGGCGGCGATCAAGGTGGCGCGCAAGGCGACCCGCCGCAGCGACGTGATCGCCTTCCTCGGCGGCTTCCACGGCCGCACGTACGGGGCGCTCAGCCTGACCGCCTCGAAGGCGAAGTACCACGCCGCCATGGGGCCCCTCCTCCCCGGCGTCCACCACGTCCCCTACCCGCGGCCGGGCGAGGGCGAGGCGGCGGTGGCGGCGCTGGAGCGGCTGCTGGCGAGCACGGTCCACCCCGGCGACGTCGCCGCCGTGGTGATCGAGCCCGTCCTCGGCGAGGGCGGCTACGTGGTCCCGCCGGCGGACTTCCTTCCCGGGCTGCGGCGGCTCTGCGACCGCCACGGGATCCTCCTCGTCGCCGACGAGGTGCAGACCGGCTTCGCCCGTACCGGTCGCCTGTTCGCGGTCGAGCACACCGACACCCGGCCGGACATCATCTGCCTCGCCAAGGGGCTGGGCAACGGGATGCCGGTGGCCGCGATGGCCGCCACCCCCGAGGTGATGGGCGCCTGGCACCCCGGCGACCACGGCACCACCTACGGCGGCAACCCGGTGGCCTGCGCCGCCGCCGTCGCGGTGATCCGCACCATCCGCTCCGAGGGCCTCGTCGAGCGCTCGGCGCGGCTGGGGGACGCGGTGCTCGAGCGTGCCCGCGGCTGGCCGGCGATCAACCCCCGGGTGGCCGACGTGCGCGGGCTCGGCCTGATGATCGGGGTCGAGTTCACGACCGCCGGCGGAGGGCCCGACCCGCAGACCGTCGAGCGGGTGCGCGCGGCGGCGCTCGAGGGAGGGGTGCTACTCCTCAACTGCGGCACCGACGACAACGTCGTCCGGCTGATCCCCCCGCTCACCATCCCCGAGGACGAGCTCGACGCCGGGCTGGACATCATCGAGGCCAGCCTCGCCGCCTGCGCGTAGGGGGAGATATGGAGCGGCACGGCAACCACATCGGCGGGCGG
>DATKEY010000215.1:0-10766 GCA_035544475.1 Candidatus Dormiibacterota bacterium
GTACTGGCTGGCGGGGCTCGCCCAGCGCCACGGCGGGAGCTTCCGGGCGACGAAGAGCGACGCGTCGACGCTGCTCCGCGCCGCCGCCAACGAGGGCACCACCCTCGCCTCCGACGGCCGCGGGGGATTCGCCTGGCCCCACCAGGGGGCCTTCGACGCGATGTACACGCTCGCCCGGCTGCTCGAGCTGCGCGCCCGCAGCGGGCGGCCGCTCTCCTCGGCGCGCGCCGAGGTGCCGCAGTGGGCCCACCTCGAGGTCCAGGAGTTCTGCCCGTGGGAGGCCAAGGGCCGGGTGATGCGCCTGCTCCTCGAGCAGCACCACGAGGAGCGGATCGACCTCACCGACGGGATCAAGATCTTCGTCGAGGGTGGGTACGTGCTCATGCTCCCCGACCCCGACCGTCCCTGCTATCACGTCGTCGCGAGCGTCGAGGACGAGGCCCTGGCACGCACGTTGCTCGAGGACTTCGCCGGACGGGTGCGCGCCGCCCAGGCGGCGACCGGCGGTCCGCGCTCGGCGGCCTCGGTGCTCGAGAAGGGTTAGCCGCTCAGTCCGGCGACCCCAGGTTGAAGCCGCCACGCGCATAGCTGACGGTCGCGGCGCCGCCGGCGCCGTCGTCCGCCCACACCAGGTTGGCGATCCCGTCGGGACCGATCGCGACCTGGAAGAAGTCGCCGAGCTGGCGGCCGTCGGCACAGTTCAGGCCGCTCTCGCAGAGAACCCCCTTGTGGACGACGTGGTTGCTCACCTGGAAGAGGTTGTAGGTGGGCGCTGCGGCGGTCGCGTTGCGGCTCTCGGCGGTGTAGACATGCCAGAGATTGCCCTTCGCGCTCGGGTCGCCGGTGGTGGCGCCGAACCACGCGACCGCGACGCCGCCGGGCCCGCCGGCACTGATCCACGGGAAGGCCGCGGCGCCCGCGGGGCTGTTCACCCGCACGGGTGCGCTCCAGTGAGCGCCCCGGTCGGTGCTCGAGAAGACCAGCAGGTTGGTGTTGTCGGTGACCGCGACGTACACGTTCCCGGCGCGGTCGACGGCCGCGGAGGGGAAGATCGAACCGTAGTTCACCTTGGGGTTGCCGGTGAACACGGTGTGCGCAGCCCAGCTGTTGCCGCCGTCGGTGCTCACCGCCATCCGCACCACGTTGAGCTTGCCCTGTCCGCCGATCGGGGTGCCGTCGGTGGGGTTCGGGGAGATGCTGGTGACGTAGACCTGGTACAGGAGCCCGGGGGTGTGCGGATCGGCGACGAGGTTGCCGAGCTGGTTGTCCTGGGTGGCAGTGTCCGTGGGCGGGAGCACCGGCGTGCCCGGCGTGTAGACGAGCCCGTCGCTCGAGCGCTCGATGTCGATGTTCCCGGTGGGCACGTCGTGGAACGCCATGTAGACGGTGTGTCCGTCCGACGTCTGCCACTGCCGGTCGTCGAGGGGGATGATCCCGCCGAGCGGCTGGGTGGTCATCGTCTGCCCCCGGTCGGTCGACCGTCCCACGTTCACCGAGCCGAGGTAGAGGCTGCTGAAGGCGACGGTGCCGTCGCCGAGGACGGCGAGGTCCATGTCGCCGCCGCCGAGGGCGACGCAGCAGGCGTTGGTGGTCGGGAGCAGGCTGTCGGGCGACCCGAGGTGGGTGACCGCCCCGTTGCCGTGCTCGATCCGCCAGAGGTCGATCCCCGACGGAAGGCCGCGGATGGCGCCGACGTAGACGGTGCCGTCCCGGGCGATCTTCAGCGAGGGCTCGGTGTCGGCGCCCTTGAACTGCGGGTTGGAGAGACTCGTGTTGGTGAAGTCGGTGGGCGCTCCGGGTGGCGCGGGCGGGGTGACCCCGGCGGCGCTGACCGCCCCCGCGGTCACCAGCGCGGCCGCGAGCGCGAGCCCGACCCCAATCCGCCGGTCGACGAATCGCACCGCCATCGGAACCGCCTCCCTAGGGTGTCCGGCGCCTGCCGGGCCGCGGGCGGCGCGCTGCATCGCACCGCCACCCTCGACGGCCGGCTGAACCGGTCGACCGGATCGAGGAGAGTGTCATTCTGGCACGCCCGGGCCGACCGGGGCGCACGCCGAACTGGCGCAGCCCTCGCACGCGGGCGGAGACCGGGCGGCGCTGGTTTTCAATGCCTGACACGTTGAACAGTCATCGAGCGGCTTCCAGCGCCCTCGATCCAGGAAGGGAGACGGCGGCCTTCCGCTTGCTGTGCATCTCCGACAGGGCCCCCTGGGCGACGGCGACGCGGTTGCGCCCGCCGCCCGGGGGAGCCCGCGAGGGCCCCCATCGCGACCACGTACCGATGCGGGTCGCGGACTCCCCTCGCCGACGCCGAGAATGGGCGCCGAGTGAGTCCCAGGTGGCGGAGGGCCTGTCGTGGAGGTGATCAACCCGACGGTGCGGCGGATGTGCCGCGAGGCGGCCGAGGATCCCGAGGGCTTCTGGGCGCGCGCCGCCTCCGAGCTCCCCTGGTTCCGCGGCTGGGACACGGTCTTCGACTGGAGGCCGCCGACCTTCGAGTGGTTCCTCGGCGCCCGCACCAACCTCTCCCACAACTGCCTCGACCGCCACGTCGCCCGCGGCTGGGGCGGCCACGCCGCCCTCGTCTACGAGACCGAGCGGGGAGAGCAGCGCACCCTCACCTACGCCCAGCTCCTCGAGGAGGTGAAGCGGACCGCGGCCGCGCTCCGAGGCCTCGGGGTGCGCCGCGGCGACCGGGTCGCGGTCTACATGCCGACGACGCCCGAGGCGATCACGGTGATGCTCGCCTGCAGCCGCATCGGCGCCATCCACCTCGTCGTCTTCGCCGGATTCGGGAGCGGGGCGCTCGGCGAGCGGATCCGCCTCGCGGGAGCGAAGGTCGTCGTCGCCGCCGACATCACCTATCGCAAGGGCAAGGACGTCCCCCTCAAGGGCATCGTCGACGCGGCGGTCGCCGAGAGCGGCGGGGTCGTCGAGAAGGTGGTGGTGTTCCGGCGCAGCGCCGACCCGGTGCCGATGACCGAGGGCCGCGACATCCTCTGGGAGGACTTCCTCGCCCTTGCCGGCGGCCAGGACACCGGCCACGAGGTGATGGGGTCGAGCGATCCCGCCTTCATCCTCGCCACCTCGGGGACGACGGCGAAGCCGAAGCTCGCCGTCCACACCCACGGCGCCTACCAGGTGATGGTCCACAGCATGGGCCGGTGGATGTTCGGGCTGAAGCCGACCGACGTCTGGTGGTCGACCTCGGACATCGGCTGGGTGGTCGGCCACAGCTACATCGTCTACGCGCCCCTGCTCGCCGGTTGCACGACGATCGCGTACGAGGGCGCCCTCGACCATCCCGGACCCGACACCTTCTACCGGATCGTCGCCGCCAACCACGTCACCGGCGTGTTCACGTCGCCGACGGCGGTGCGCCTGCTCCTCAAGTACGGCACCGAGCCGGCGCGCGCCCACGACCTGAGCTCGCTGGAGCGGATCTTCTGCGCCGGCGAGGTGCTCAACCCTCCGGCCTGGGAGTGGCTGCAGAAGGAGGTCCTCCGCGACGAGGTCCCCGTCATCGACCACATGTGGCAGACGGAGACGAGCGGGCCGATCGTCGGCAACCCGTACGGGATCGGCCTGCTGCCGATCCGGCCGGGCTCGCCGGGCATCGCGCTGCCCGGGATCGACGCCGCGGTGATGACCCCCGAGGGCCAGGTCTGCGGTCCGCGGGAGAAGGGGATCTTCGTCATCCGCCGCCCCTTCCCCGGTCTCACCGCGAGCCTCTGGGGCGAGCCCGAGCGCTACGGCCGCGATTACTGGGACAAGATCCCGGGCCACCGGGTCTACTTCACCGGCGACGGTGCCGAGCTCGACGAGGACGGGTACGTCTGGTTCAGCGGCCGCGCCGACGAGATCATCAAGATCGCCGGCCATCGCATCGGGACCATCGAGGTCGAGACCGCCTTCCTCCGCCACAAGGCGGTCGCCGAGGCCGGGGTGATCGGTCGCCCCGACCCGCTGCGCATGGAGGTCATCTCCGCCTTCGTCGTGCTGAAGCCGGGCCTCACCCCGTCCCCGGAGCTGCGTGACGAGCTGCTCGAGACCTGCCGTCGCGAGCTCGGTCCGGTCGCCGTCATCGGCGAGCTGAACTTCGTCGGCATGCTCCCCAAGACCCGCAGCGGGAAGATCATGCGCCGGGTGCTGAAGGCGGTGACGCTCGACAAGGACCCGGGCGACGTCTCCACGATCGAGGACGAGGGCTCGGTCGACGAGGCCCGTCACGCCTGGGAGGAGATGCGGTCACAGCTGGCCGCATCGGAGAGCGAGGTGCCGCGGTGAGCGCCTACGGGGTCGTGATCCGCGACCCCGGTGAGGGGCGGGACTTCGCCGTCGGGGTCGACCGCGTCGTCGTCAAGGGCGCGACCGCGCACGAGGGCGACGGCTTCTCGGTGGTCGAGTACGAGGCGGCCGCGGGGGCGCCCGGGCCTCCGCTCCACCTCCACCGTGCCTTCGAGGAGTGCTGGTACATCCTCGAGGGCGAGGTCGACTTCAGCCTCGGCGAGGAGGTGCGCCGCGTCGGGCCGGGCGGATTCGTGCTCGTCCCCCGCGATGCGCCGCACACGTTCCGCGTCGCCGGCGACGCGCCGGCGCGATGGCTCGGGATCTTCTCGCCGGCGAACGGGCTCGGCCTCATCGAGGAGCTCGGGGAGCTCCTCCCCGCCGACGGGCCCCCGGACGTCGACAAGGTGATGGCGCTCTTCGCCCGCTACCAGACCGAGGTGCTCGGCGGCCCGATCGTCTGATGGCGGCGGGCAGGGGCGCGGCCATGGTCGCGGCGGCGGCTGCGCTGCTCGAGTCGCTCGACGGCGCCGCCCGTGAACGGGCGCTGTTCACCTTCGACGATCCCCGGCGGCTGCGCTGGAGCTACCTGCCCGGCGACCGCGTCGGGCTGCCGTTGCGCGAGATGGACGGCGACCTGCGGCTGCTCGCCCACCGTCTTCTCCGCAGCGCCCTCAGCCTGCCGGCCCTCGCCCAGGCGGTGACCGTCGGCGCCTGGGAGACGGTGCTCGAGTCGGTCGAGCGCCGCGACGACGGGCGCCGCGACCCCGGCCGCTACCACGTCTCGATCTTCGGCCGGCCGGGCGCCGGCGAGGCGTGGGCCTGGCGGTTCGAGGGCCACCACCTCAGCGTCTCGGTGACGCTGCGAGGCGACACCCCGGTCGCGGCGACTCCGCTCTTCCTCGGCGCCAACCCCGCGCGGGTGCGCTTCGAGGCGGGGGGCGCGCTGCGGCCCCTCGGCGTCGAGGAGGACCTCGCGCGCGAGCTGCTGGGTGCGCTCGACGGCGAGCGGCGGGCGCGCGCGGTCGTCGCCGCGGAGGCGCCCGCGGACATCCTCAGCCGGATGAGCGTCCGCGCCGCCGATCTCCCCTCCGAGGGCGTGGCCGCGTCCGAGCTGGAGGCCGCCCCGCGGTCGTTGCTCCGGCGCCTGGTGCGCCTCTACACCGGGCGCCTCGCTCCCGAGCTCGCGGACGTGTTCGCCGGCGTCGAGGAGGACCCCGCGCTGCGCTTCGCCTGGGCCGGTGGGGACGAGCCCGGCGTCCCGCACTACTACCGCCTCGCCGGCGAACGCGTCCTCGTCGAGTACGACTGCCGCGAGGACGGCGCCAACCACATCCACACCGTCGTCCGCGATCCGCGCGGCGACCTCGACGTCGACCCGTTGCGCGCCCACCTCGCCGCGGCGCACGGAGGCGACGCTCACTCGTAGCGGAGCACCTGCCGGCCGCCGCCCGAGCGGTCGCGCGGTATCGTGGACGCGGATGCCCGCCCACCGAGCCGCGCCTCCCGGGGCGGCCCTCACGCCTGGAGCCGACCTGACGCGCCTCCTCCGTCCGTTCGTGGCCCTGGCGGCGGTGGTCGCCTGCCTCGCGGTCCTGGTCTCCTGCGACGGAGCGCCGGCGGCGGGCTCCGCCCTCCGCGCGGTGCCCACTCCGGCGGCCACGACCGCCCCGGCGCCTCCCCGCCTCGTGTACGCGGCCCTCGGCGCGTCCGAGACGTACGGCGTCGGCGCCCCTTCGATCAGCGGCGGCTACGCCTACCTCGTGCGGGACCAGCTCCACGTCGCCGCGCCCGACTTCGCCGACGTCGCCATCCCCGCGGCCACGCTCGGCGACGCGTACCAGACCGAGCTGACCAATGCCCTCGCCATCCGGCCCAACCTCTGCACCGTGTTCTTCGGGGTCAACGACATCCGCGCCGGCGTCCCGCTGGCCCGGTTCCGCTCCGATCTCGACGACCTCGTCACCACCCTCGTCCGCGCCCGCTGCCGGGTGCTCGTCATCGGCGTCCCCGACGTGAGCGCGCTGCCCGTGGTGCGGGCGAGCGGCCTCGGCGACCTCGCCGGCGTGAGCCGGAGCTGGAACGCGGCGATGCAGGCGGTCGCCGCCGCCGCGGGGGCCGCCTACCTCGATCTCGGTGCGCTCTCCGCGGAGCTCGTCGCCCATCCGGAGGACATCGCGCCCGACGGGCTCCATCCCAGCGCCGCGGGGCACGCGCGGCTGGCCGCGCTGGTCATCGCCGCGCTTCAGTCCAGGGGGTACACGACACCATGAGCTCGGGCATGACCGCATCGGTCGGGGTGCAGGCCGCGGACGCGGCCGAGCCCAGCCTGCTCCTCGAGGACGTGTGGAAGACGCTCCGCGCCGGTGGGCAGGACGTGCGCATCCTCCGCGGGATCAGCTTCCGCCTCGAGCGAGGCGAGATGGTCGCGCTGGTCGGCCCGAGCGGGAGCGGGAAGAGCACCATCCTCGGGATCGCGGCCGGGCTCGACGCGCCCACCTCGGGGCGCGTCGTCATCGACGGAACCGACGTCAGCGCCATGTCGGAGCGCCCTCTGTCGCGGCTGCGCTCGCAGCGCGTCGGCATGGTCTTCCAGGCGTACAACCTGCTGCCGACCCTCACCGCGCTGGAGAACACCGAGTTGCCCCTGCTCGTCCCCGGCCAGCCCCACCGCGACCCCGGGCGCGCCCGGGAGCTGCTCGGCGGGCTCGGTCTGGGCCATCGCCTCCACCACCGTCCGGCGCAGCTCTCGGGAGGCGAGCAGCAGCGCGTCGCGGTGGCGCGAGCGCTGATCACCGATCCCGCCCTGCTGGTCGCCGACGAGCCCACCGGGAACCTCGACACCGCCACCGGCGAGGCGCTCGTCGAGGTGCTGCTCGAGGTGCGCCGTGACCACGGCACCACCGTGCTCGTCGCCACCCACAACGACGCGCTCGCGCGGCGGGCCGACCGGCTGCTGCGCGTGCGGGACGGGATGCTCGAGCCGTGAGGGGCGCCCTGCGCCTGGCGATGGTCTCCGTGCCCCGCTCGCTGCGCCGCGGCGGGCGGCGTGCCGTGGTCACCCTCCTCTGCGTCGCCGTCGGCGTCGCCGCGGTGGTCGCACTCCAGGTCGCCGCGCTCTCCGTGGGCGACGCGCTGACCACCAACGTCCGTGCCGCCAACGGCGGGGACATCGCGCTGGCGAGCAACTCCGCGCCGCTCTCCGCCGCGGACCTCGCCGTCTTCCGGCGACTCGCCGCCGACGGGGCGATCACGCGCTGGACCGCGGTGAGCCGCGTGCACGCGACCGCGAGCACGCCCGACGGCCACATCATCCCCTTCGACGCCGCGGTGGTCGACACCAGCGCGTACCCCATCGGCGGGCAGCCGACCTTCGTCAGTCCCGCCGACGGCGACGTGCAGCGGCTGATGGCACGGCCCGGCGACGTGCTCGTCTCCTCGGTGCTCGCACAGGAGCTCGGGGTGACGACCGGCGCGACCGTCGACGTCGCCGGGGTCGGCGGACCCGGGCTGCGCGCGACCGTGCGCGGCGTGCTCGCGCAGTCGTCGCTCGAGCACGCGGCGGTGATGGACGTTCGCCGTGCCGACCAGGCGGCGCTGACCTCGGCCCCGCCGCAGTACGTCGACGTGTACGCGAACCTCGCGGGCGACCCCGCAGCCGCGGCCGCACAGCTGCGGCAGGCATTCCCGCAGGCATCGGTGACCACCGTCGCCGAGGCGGTGGCCAACGCCGAGCAGCAGGTGCACGACTTCCACACCTTCGCGCTGCTGGCCGGGCTGGTGGCGCTGCTCGTCGCCGGTGTGGGGATCCAGAACGCGATGCAGTCGGCGCTCACCGCGCGGGTATCGGAGGTGGCGGTGCTCAAGGCGATCGGGAACCCGCCCTGGCTCGTCGGAGGGCTGTTCACGGCCGAGGCGGCGATCCTCGGCGCCGTCGGCGGCGCCCTGGGCACCGCGGCCGGGATCGGCGTGAGCAGCGCGGTGACGCGCGCGGTCGCGCGCGCCACCGGGCTCGCGGCGACCACGCACATCGACCTGGGCGTGGTCCTCGAGGGCGTGGGGCTCGGCCTCGGGGCGACGGTGCTCTTCTCCCTGCTCCCCATCAGCGCGGCGGTCGGAGTGAGGCCGGTGGGGTTGCTGCGCGGCGAGCTCCCGCCCGTGCGCCGCTCGGCGCCCCGGTATGCCGCGCTGCTCCTGCTCGTCGTCCTGCTCTTCACCGCGCTCGCCGCGTACGTGACCGGCGACGCCACGGTGTCCGCCTGGCTGGTCGCCGGAGGGGTCGTGGTCTGCGGGCTGCTCGGCCTCGGGTTCGCGACCGCGGTCGGAGCCCTGGCGCGGCTGCGCGCTCCCGCCCACCTCGCCGGGGCGGCCGCGGGAACCGTCGTCCTCGGAGCGGCCGCCGCGCTCGCCTCCCGGCGCGCGCCCGCGGCGACACCCCTGGTCCTGCTCGTGATGAGCGTCTGGGTGGTGCTCGCCCTGGGCCCTCAGCGCTGGCGGCTGTGGCTGCTGATGGCGGGCCGCAACCTCGATCGGCGTCGCGCGAGGACCTCGGTGACCCTCGTCGCCCTTTTCGCGGGGGCGCTCTCCGCAGGCCTGACCCTCACCGTGGCCTCGGCGCTGCACGGCCAGATCACCAACGCGATCGCCGCCAGCACCTCGACCAACCTCGTCGCGGTCGCGTCCGACCCCACGCGCGACGCGCTGCTGCGCAACGCGGCGACGCTCCCCGGCGTGCAGAGCTCGCAGGCGACGGAGATCGCCTCCGGGCGCGTGGTCGCCATCGACGGCGCTCCCCTCGCCGCCTCGCCGGCGCCGGCGCCGTCGGCGGACCCCCAGGACGCGGCCCGCCCGTTGCGGTCGCTCAACGGGGTGACCGGCTACGACCTCGGCGCCGGCGCCGCTCCCACGGGGATCCAGGTCGTCGACGGCCGCGACCTCGCCCCGGCGGATGCGGGCACCGACGACGTGCTCGTCGACGGCGCGCTCGGGGGCGCCCCGGCGAACCTTCACCCCGGCTCGACCCTGACCCTCGCCGACGCCTCGACCGGGAACCAGGTCACCCTGCGCGTCGTCGGGCTCTACGAGCGCGCGGGACGCCGCGGCCTGCTCACCTCGAGGTACTCGCCGCGGGTCTTCGGTGACATCGCCGCCGCGCGCCGGCTGGGGGGCGGCACCGTCGAGACCGTGCTGAGCATGACCGTCGCCGCCGACCGGCTCGACGCCGACAGCGTCGTCCTCCAGCGCAAGGACCCCGGGGCCCTCGTCGCCAACGTCAACGACCTCACCGTGGTGGTGAGGACCGTCCTCGACAACCTGCTCCTGGTGCTCACCGTGGTCACCGCCATGGTCGTGCTCGCAGGGGTCGCGGTGGTGGCGAACTCGGTGACGCTGGCGCTGCTCGAGCGCGCCCGCGAGGTCGCGCTCCTGCGCTCGGTCGGCTTCGGGCCGACCCACGTGGTCGGCCTCGTCGTCCTCGAGTACGGGCTCGGCGGCTTCCTGGCGAGCGCCGCGGCGGTGGTGTCGATCGCCACCGCGCTCGCGATCCTGTCGCGGCAGGCGCTGCAGACCCCGATCGCCTTCAGCGCCGGCATCAGCGCCGTCCTCGTGACCGCGTCGGTGGTGGTCACCGCCGCGACCGCCTGGATCGCGGCGCGCGGCCGCGCCTGGATGCATCCCGCGGCCGCGTTGCGCAACTCCTGAGCCCGACGCGAGGCACGCGCCGCCCCGGCGGCGCCGGAAGAGCTCGTCCGGCCACGGGCTCGGGACCAAGGTCCTGAACGGCGCATTCGCACCGCCGCCGGCTTCAGTCGAGCCCGATGTCGAAGGCCGCCTGGATCTCGTTCCGCCCGTAGGAGCGCATGGCGAGGTGGGTGTCGGTGCGCACGATCCCCGGCCGCGTGGCCACCTTCTGGGTGATCAGCGTCGCCAGGGCGTCGAGGTCGGGCACCCGCACGACCGCGATGAAGTCGGTCGAGCCGGTGGTCGTGTAGACCTCGTCCACCCCCTCCAGGTCGGCCAGGGCCTGCCCCAGCTCGTGGATCCTCTGGGGCTCGCAGACGATCAGGAGGAAGGCGGTGACCATCGCCCGGCACGGTAGCACCGGCGATCGGCCTGAGGGTGACGCTGGGCGAGCAGGGCTCGGGGCGCGGGGTCGTGGCCGGGCCCCGGTCGGCGTAGAATGGCGGCCGCCGAGCGGGAGTAGCTCAGTTGGTAGAGTCCCTGCTTCCCAAGCAGGTTGTCGCGGGTTCGAGTCCCGTCTCCCGCTCCAACTCCTCATTTCGAGTTGAGTGACAGCACCTGCTTCCTCTGTGAGGGGGCTTGCACGGGCCTTGTAATCATGCTCCAATTTCCGGAAGCAGGTTCTCCAATGCAGAAGGTTAGTCTGGGATTCTTCTATAAACTCACTTGTTTGGAGTAGACGGGATCCAGTGCCCAACCTGACCGTCATCGATCCGCCGCCGGCGACCGCGATGGCCCGC
>DATKEY010000216.1:0-3318 GCA_035544475.1 Candidatus Dormiibacterota bacterium
CAGGACAGTGCCGGCGCCATTCCCAGTCCCGCCAGCGCGCCGGTGAGGCTCCGGTCTCCGTCGAGAACCACCACCTCACCCCGCGGGCCGACCCTCTCCGCCGCAACGCGGATGCCGTCGTCGGCGCAGAGGACGAGCCGGGCGGAGCGGACCGTCGCCGCGTAGTCCGCGCCCTCGAGGTCGCGCTCGGCACCGCCGTCGAGCAGAACGACCCGGTGCGCGAGCGGCTGGCTGGTGTCGAGCAGCCCGCGCACCGGCGGCGAGGAGGCGGCCCACGACGCCGCCAGCACCACCCCGTAGTGATGCCTCCGCTGGTGGAGCCAGCGCTCCAGGCCGTCCCCGGGCCAGGCGAGCTCGACCCCTGCGCCGAGCAGCGGGAGAGCGCTCTCCTCGGCGCCGTCCGCGTCGAGGGCGAGGCAGGTGATCCGGGCACGCGGATACAGACGCACCAGGGCGCGGAGCAGGCGCTCGAGGCGCGGCTCACGGGCATCGGGGACGAAGTCGCCGACGACGAGGACGCGGTCGTCGCAGCGCAGGTCGCGGCCGGGGATCACGTCCTCGGGCTCCCAGTGGACCGGGCTCGGGGGCCGCCGGGCGAGCAGCCCGCGCCAGCGCTCCACGAAGATCGCGCGGTTGCGTTCCAGGAGTGCGGCCCTGCGGCGCCGATCGGTGGAGGCGCCACCCGCGTGGGTCACCTCGGACAGCGGCTGGCAGACCGTCCGCAACCCGCGATCCCAGAGCCGCAGGCAGAGGTCGACGTCCTCGTAGTAGGCGGGGGCGTAGGCCGGGTCGAAGCCGCCGGCGTCGCCGAAGGCCGACCGGCGGAGGAGGAGGCACGCGGCCGAGGCGTAGTCGACGTCGCGGCGGAAGCGGTACTCGGGGGCCGCGGCCGAGCCGGTGGCGCCGTACGGCCAGACCTCGGCGTCGCCCCAGAGGATGCTCCCCGCCTCCTGCACCGAGCCGTCGAGGTGGAGCAGCCGTGGGGATACGGCGGCGACGTCCGGCTGTGCGTCGAGCACAGCGCGCAGCGGTGGGAGCCAGCCGGGATGGACGAGGGCGTCGGTGTTGAGCACGAGCAGCAGCGGGGCCCGCGCACGCAGCGCCGCCTGGTTGGCGGCGGGTCCGAAGCCGAGGTTGACCGGGTTGCGGAGGACGGCGAGCCCGCGGATTCCGGCGAGCCCCTCGAGGGTGCCGTCGGCCGAGGCGTTGTCGGCGACGATCACCTCGAGGGGGACGTCGGTATGGGCGAGCAGCGCCTCGAGTGCCCGCTGGGTCCACTCCCAGGCGTTGTAGGTGACCATGACCACGGAGAGCTCGGGCCGGTCGGTCGGGGGGACGGCGAGCCGGCTCACCGCCGTCGCTCGCGGACCCGGGCGAGGGTGTCGCGTACCGGCTGGGTGTAGCGCCAGGTCCGAGACGCGACCATCCGGTCGTTGGCCGCTCTCGCCGCGGCGAGCTCGGAACGGAGGCGATCGACCTCGGCCCCGGCCTCCTCCACGGCGGCGCCGAGCGCCCTGGCGGTGGCCTCGCGGGCCGCCTCAGCGACGCGGCGCTCGGCGACGAGCCGCAGCCCCCGGGCCTCGTGCGCCACGCGCAGCGCCTCGAGCCGCGTCGCGGCGGTGAGCTCGTCTCCGGTCTCCTCGGGTCGAGCGCCCGTCCACCCGTGTCCTCTCGCCGCCTCCACGACCCTGACCGCGACCGTGTCGAGGTGGCCCTCGAGCCGCTCGAGCGCCGGCAGCGCCCGCGATCCACCTCGCTCGCCGGCGAGGAGTGCGGGCAGGGCGGTGGCGAGCTCCTCCGTGGAGATCCGGGCGATGTCGAGGCCGGCGAGCAGGGCGTCGTGGTCGGCCGCGGGAGCCACGGCCGGAGCGGCGGCGGGCACCCCGAGCGCCACCGCGGTCCAGAGGCCCAGCCCGGCAGGTCCCAGGTACGCCGCCGAGGCGGCGACGAGCGCCACCAGGTCCTCGACCGCCGCAACCTCGGGGAGCCGGCGGCAGCTCCCGCCCAGGGCGGACTCGACCGCGCCGGCGAACTCCTCCTCGCCACGTCCCTCCGCCGAGACGGCGAGCTGCACCGTCACGGCTCCGCGCTCGACCAGGGGGCGCAGCGCCGCGCAGAGGGCGTCGACGGACTCCGCCAGGGCGGCGTCGCCCTCGAGGGTGAGCACCGGGCCCTGTGGCCACGCCCAGCCCAGCAGCCGGAGGAGCTCCGTCCGCCCCCGCAGCAGCGCTGGGTCGATGCGGTGGGGGAGGAGGAGGGCGAGCGGCGGGAGTGCTCCCCCTCCGTCCGCCAGGTCGGCGCGCACCGCAGGCAGGCGGGCGCCGAGGCCGCCCGGGGGATCGCCGATCGTCACCAGGCAGTCGTGAGCTGCGGCGAACTCCGTCAGCTCCTCCTCCGTGCGAGGGAGCGGCCGCGCCGGGCGGCCGCCGTCGATGGCGAGGAGCCGTCCCTGCGCGGAGTACGCGCTCACGGCGCAGCCCGGCAGCCGCCCGAGCAGGCCGTCCGTGACCACCCTGCGCTCGGCCTGGCGCTCGCCGTCCGCGGTGTCGAAGGCCCCGCACAGAGCCACGCGCATCAGGGAATCCGCAGCCGCACCGGCGACAGCCACTCGAGGTGTGGATTCACGTACCCATCGCGAACCTCGCGGTGGTGGCCCCAGAGCTCGGCGAACCGGATGTCGTCGTCATCGTGCCGGCGGTCCCCCCGGCTCGCGCTCTCCCGGTGGTGCAGCTCCGCGAGCGGGGTGTAGACGACGCGGTAGCCGGCCCGACGCAGCCGCAGGCAGAGATCGACGTCGTTGAAGGCGACGCGAAGGCTCTCGTCGAGACCGTCCATCTCCCGGTACACCGCACGCCGGATCATCATGCAGGCCGCGGTGACCGCCGATACCTCGCGGACCGCGAGGCCCATCGGCGCAAGGGCCGTCAGGTCGAGGTTGATCGCCGGCGACCCGATCCCGACGCCGACCCCCTCGTGCTGCGGCCGGCCGTCGGGGTACAGCAGGCGGCAGCCGACCGCGCCCACCTCGGGTCGCTGGCTGTGCTCGAGCATCGCCTCGAGCCAGTCCGGGGTGATGACGCTGACGTCGTTGTTGAGCAGCACCACGTGCTCGGCGTCGACCTGCGCGATGGCGGCGTTCATGATCGCCGAGTAGTTGAAGGGCCGGGGATCGCGGATCACGCGGTGGGGAAGCGATTCGAGGTAGCGCAGTGTCTCGGGGTCACGGCTATCGTTGTCGACGACGAGCAGCGTCCACTCACGATAGGTGGACCGGCTGTCGATGCTCTCGATGCAGGGGCGGAGGAGGTCGACCCGGTC
>DATKEY010000217.1:0-9355 GCA_035544475.1 Candidatus Dormiibacterota bacterium
GAGAGCCCGGTCCGGCTCGCCCCGCGCGAGTTCGCGTTGCTGCAACTGCTCATGTCCCACGCGGGCGAGGCGCTGCCACGCTCCACGATCATCGAGGAGCTGTGGGGATCGGGCACAACCCCCGCGTCCAACGTCCTCGACCGCCAGGTGAGGTCCCTGCGTCACAAGCTCCAGCCGGAGACCGACGACTTCCGACCCTCGGCGTTCATCGAGACGCTGCCCCGCGTGGGCTACCGTCTGCGCACGCCGCCGGGAGGGGGAGGATGACCGCGGGCATGTCCGCGTCCGGGGCCCCGATGCCGGAGTGGCTCGATCCCGGGGTCCAGCCCGCCGGCACCGACAGGGTCAGGCCGGCGACGAACCGGCGGCATCAGGCCGTCGTCATCGGCCATCGCATCGACCGCCGCCGCGGCGATCGCAGCACCGTCCTCCTCGGCGCAGTACGCGAGCTCTGCCACGACATGCGTCAGCCTGCCGCCACCATCGGGGCGCTGGCCGAGGCGGCGCTCATCGCGCCGAGCCTCGACGACAGCGTGGCGCAGCGCCTGCGTCACGTCCTCGCCGAGGTGCGGATGCTCGCCGATCTGATCCAGCGGATGACCGATCCCGACCCGCTCAAGGTCCCCGTGAACCCGGGCACCCTGCTCGCGGAGGCGGTCGACGAGATGGCGGTCACCTATGCGGGCGTGATACGCGTCCGCGTCGAGGCGAGGCCGCCGCTGGTCGCCGATCCCGTCGCGCTGCGGCGGGCGCTGAGCAACGCGCTGGTCAACGCCGCCCGGGCCGCGGGCCCTCTGGGGGTGGTGCTCGTCGTCATCACCGGGGGGGACGGCTGGACCGCCTTCGAGATCGGTGACTCCGGCCCCGGGTTCGGTGCGGCACCCCCCGGGGCGGCCTCCCTCGGGCTCTTCATCGCCGAGCGCGTGGTGAAGGCGCACGGCGGGCGCCTCGAGATCGCGCGCAGCGAGCTCGGTGGCGCCCTGGTCCGGCTCGTCCTGCCGACCGCACCCCCGCAGCTCGCTCTCGCTGAGGAGACCGCACGCGATGAGACTACTGCTCTGTGACGATCACCTGCTCTTCACCGACGCGCTCGCCGTCAGCCTGCAGAGTCGCGGCGTGGACGTGGTCGCCTGCGCAACCACCATGGACGACGCGGTGCGGCTCGCCGCGGAGCACGCCGTCGACCTCTGCCTCGTCGACGTGCACTTCCCCGAGGGTGTCAGCTACCCGTCGGTGAGCCGGATCCTCGAGGCCGTACCGACCGCACGGGTGGTGATCCTGAGCGCGGACAGCGGTCGGGACGTGGTCTCCGCGGCGCTGGCGGCGGGCGCGACCGGGTTCGTGGCGAAGCGCGCGTCCATCGATGAGATCCTCGAGGTGCTGCTGCGAGTGCACGCAGGCGAGCAGGTGGTTCGCGACGGGGGACGGCGGCCCCAGCCCGGCTGGGACCGCGACACGGCGCCGGCCGTCGAGCTCCTCGACCCCTTGACCGGTCGCGAGCAGCAGGTCCTCGACCGGCTGGTGCTGGGCCGCAGCGCCGAGGCCATCGCCGCCGAGCTGGGGATCCGGCGCAGCACCGCACGTACCCACATCCAGAACCTGATGAGCAAGCTGGGAGTGCACACCAAGGCCGCAGCCGTCGCCTTCGCGGTGGGCAACGGCCTGGTGCCGCTCTGCCCCGCCGACCTCCACGAGACCATCCAGGCCTCGGCGCGACCCCAGGTGGCCTGACAAGGCGTAGACCGACTACGACATGCGTCGATTGACCTCCCAGGCGCGACGGCACAAGGTGTAAGCACGGCGCGGGGGACCGCCCCACGCCCCACCGACAGCCGGAAGCGAGAGCGGGGGACACGACGGTGAGGTATCCGACCACACGACGATTCGGCGTGAGGCGCACGTGATGCTGGTCTTCGCCGTCGGCACCGGGCACAGCGGATCCACCGTCGTCGCCGAGACCCTGGCACGCCACCGCGAGGTCGGCTTCGTCTCCAACGTCGACGACAGGCTCGGACGGCTGGACCTCCTCGGGCGTTGGAACAACACCCTGTACCGCCGCTCCGCGCCTCGCGACCTACGCCTCCTCCCTCCCGGTAACTGCCGGAGTCTTCTCGAGCGCGGCCGGATCCGGGTGGCGCCCTCCCAGGGGTGGAACGTGCTCGAGCGCCAGGTGGCCCAACTCGTCTCCGCACCGTGCCGCGACCTGGTGGCCGAGGACTGCACGCCCTGGGTGCGTGACCGCCTGCAGAGCTTCTTCGAGCGGCGCATGGCCGCACAGGGCCGCCCCGCCTTCGTGCACCGCGTCACCGGCTGGCCGCGCGTCGGTTTCCTCCGGGCCGCCTTCCCCGAGGCGCGGTTCGTCCACGTCGTCCGCGACGGCCGCGCGGTGGTGAACTCGTGGATCCAGGCCGGCTGGTTCCCCGCCCACCGGGGCCCCGAGGGCTGGACGCTGGGACCTCTCCCCGAGGCGTACGAGCACCTGTGGGAGGAGTCGGGGCGTTCCTTCGTGACGCTGAGCGGGCTGGCGTGGAGGATCCTCATCGAGGCCTGCGAGGCCGCGCGCACCACCGTTCCGGCCGAGCACTGGCTCGAGGTGCGCTACGAGGAGCTGCTCGAGCGGCCGCGCCACCACGTGGAGCGCATGCTCGACTTCGCGGGGCTGAGGTGGGACCGGGACTTCGAGGCCCAGTTCGCCCGCGTCCGCTGGGAGACCGGGCGGAGGGAGCCGTTCCGCGCCGACCTCGGACCGGACGGGATGGCGACGCTGGAGCGGGCCATCGGCGTCACCCTGCGCGCCTACGGGTATCGCACCGAGGACAGGACGGGAGCGTCTCGCAGGAAGAACCTTTCCGTGCTGGCCGGTCGCTGAAGCGCGGGGCAGCTGGACGATGCAGCACGACCGCGCCGCCAATCTGCGCCAAGGGCTCGCCGACGGCCGCTGCCGGACGCTCGCGATGATATTCGCGGTCACCCAGGCGCTCGACGGCTTGACGACCGCCTATGCGATGGGGCGCCCGGGCCTTCGCGAGGGCAATCCCCTCCTCGCGCCGCTGGTCGCCGGTCACCTCGCTGCGGCGCTCGCGCTCAAGGCCGGCGTCGTGACGCTGGTGGTCCTCGTCGCTCTCGCGGAACTGCATGGGCGTCGCCGTGTGCTCTTCCTCAGGGTCTTCATGGTCATCGGTCTCGCCGTCGTCATCGGCAACGTGCTCACCATCGCGCGGTCCTGAACCCCCGAGGTCCGGCGCGGCGCCGGATGCTCAGGGGGTCGGCGTGGGCGGCAGCGGGCTGGGCGTCGGCGCGGCGGACGGGGTGGGCGATGCGGTGGCGGTGGGTGCGGGACTGGCCGTCGGAGTGGGAGCCGGCGGAGTCGGCGTCGCGGTTGGCGTGGGAGTCGGCGACGACGAGGGCGTCGGCGCCACCGTGGGCGTGGACCGCGGCGTCGGCGATGGCCTCGGCGACGGTCGCGGGCTGGCCGACGCCGTGGGCGAGAAGGGCACGCTGACGACGGGCTGGAGCGGCGGAGTCCACCCCGGGGCGAGGACGACCGGGCCGACCGGCCGGCCGGCGTCGTCGAGGAGGACGCCGCGCCAGACCAGGCGCTCGGTGTCCTGGAACCACGGCGTGCAGGTCACCAGGGTGAGCTCGGCGTCCGAGGTCGGTCCCAGCTGGGTGACGTGCTCCGGAGGCAGCACCCACCGCTGGGTGATCTGATAGTGCCAGGTGTGGCATGAGCGATCCTGCACGTCGACCAGGGCCCCGACACCCAGCTGGTCGATGTACTCGAAATGGGGCTCCCGATGGAAGCCGATGATGCTGTTGCCGGGCTGGCCCGGGGCCGCGGTGCCCTGGTAGTGGACCATCGAGCGCTGGAGGAGGAGGTCCCAGGTGCCGTCGCCGGCGACCGCGGCGTAGCCGTGCTGGGGAAGGCTGGGGAAGGTCACCAGCGCGTAGGAATCGGTGGCGATGGAGGAGCCGCATCCCGAGGTGAGCGGCGCGGCGCCCGGGACCGCGCCCGCGGAGGCCTGCGCTCCTCCCTGATGCCACTGTGACAGCGCGCTGTCGTCGGCGCGTCCGCGCTGGAGCATGCCGACGAGCGGAACCAGGATCACGGAAAGGCCGGCGATCGCCAGGACGGCGCCGATGAGCAGCGACAGCACGCGCCGGCTCGGGCGGAGCCGGGCCGTCCGGGTCCGCCCCGTGGTCGGCGCCAGCCGGTGCATCGTCCTCACCGTGCGATCACTCCGCTTCCGGTCACCCGGGGTGGGGGGATGAGGAGGGCGGCCGGGCCGGGGCCCGGCCGCCCTCCAGAGTTGGTCGGTACCTACATCCCGGCGCGGCGTCGACGGACGCCGGCGGCAAGGAAGCCGAGGCCGGAGGCGAGCAGCACGCCACCCAGGCCGAAGGGGATGTCGACGCCGGTCGACGGGGTCTTGACCACCGCGACCGCCTTCACCGAGCTGGTGGTCGCGGGGAGCGGGGTCGCCGTCGGCGCCGCAGTCGGGGTCGGGGTCGGCGCCGCGGTGGGCGCCGCGGTCGGGGTCGGGGTGGCGGTCGGCGTCGGGGTCGGAATCGGGAGCGCCGCGACGTCCAGGTTCTCGCACAGCCTCAGGGTGATGTCACCCAGCTGCCAGGAGGTCTGGAAGGAGTAGTCCCCGGACTTCTCGACGTGCACCCCATCGGTGGACGCGATCCACGTGCTGTCGTCGCCCGCCTTCACGGTGCTGGCGATGTCGTCCGCGACCACCGTGTTGTCGGGGTTGGCCACATCCACGCCGTCGACCTTGAGGCAGTTCCCCTTGAGCAGCGTGACGTCAGGCGTGCCGGGGTTCTCCGGCGGGCCACCGGTGAGCACGATCTTGTCGGTCAGCGACCAGCCGTCCGAAACAACGTCGGAGTCCGGCGTGCTGCTGAGGCTGGGGCCGTTGTTCTGCTCGCTCGCTCTGGCGGTCAGGGTGCCGAAGGAGAGCAGGCCCAGGCCCGCGACGGTGATGGCAACGCCGACGGTGCGAAGGGCGGTGCCGCCTCGGGTTCGGAGTCTCATGGTGATGGATACCTCTCACAATGGAAATCGCAGCGAATCTCGTGATGTCGTACCGTCATACCTTCCAGTGGGCATCACGTACCGGTCACCCTAGAAGTGGGACCACGGCGCGCATAGGAAAGTTTGTAAAGACCGGTTCGGATTCGCACAACTTCCTGCGCACGTCCTTCATTCATCGCAGACCGACTACGACTGCGGGACTATGTCCGTCATTCATCGCAGACCGACTACGACGGCGGGGCGTGGGACGTCGCGGTGACGTGACTACGATGATCCGCATGGACACCGCCGTCGCACCCGCCCCTTCGGCATGACCACAACGCGTGACCACGCCCGCCACGCCGCTTCGCAGGACGTCGTCCCCGAGGGAACGCGCAGCGATCGCTGGATGCGGCGCTGTGCCACGGCCCGTGCCCATGCGATCTCAGCGCCCTCCACCGACGCGGCGCTGATCATCGCCTTCCGGAACGGTGACGATCGCGCCTTCGAACAGCTCTTCGACCGCTACGCTCGGCGTCTCGCCGGCATGTGCTGGAGGTGCGTGCACGACCGCGCCCTCGTCGACGACATCGTCCAGGAGACCTTTGCGCGCCTGGCCAGGAACGCAGGCGTGATGCCACGGACGGGGAACGTCTCGGCGTGGATCCACCGCGTCGCGCTCAACCTCTGCCTCGACGAGGTGCGCCGGCGCTCCGTCCGCAAGCTGGACGTCGCCCTCGACGCCGTCGATGGGCTCCCGACCGTCGAGAGGATCGCCGATTCGGCGCACTGGACACAGCCCGAGCTCGCCTTCGACAGGGCGCGCACGAGGGCGATGGTGCGCCAGGCGATCGCCCGGCTCCCGGAGCGCCAGCGGCGTGTGCTCGTCCTCCGCGAGCTCGATGGCATGGGCTACCAGCAGATCGCCGATCACCTCGGCGTCGGCACCGGTGTCGTGCACGGCCTGCTGCATCGGGCACGCGAGGGGTTCACGCTCCACTACATGGAGCTCGACGGCCTCGAGGCGCCGCTGACCACGTGCGCACAGGTCACCTTCCTGCGCGAGAACTTCGGACGCGCCGGGCTGCGCGCCGACCGTCGCCGCTCGGTCACCCGTCACCTGGTCGGCTGCCACGAGTGCGCCGAGGCCGCATGAGCGTCCTGCTGCGCCGCGAGGCGGAGACGGACCGCGAGGACCTGCGCGCCTTCCTCGGAGGTGACAGCCAGGCGTTCGAGCGCATCTACGCACGCCACCACGCCGCGCTCGTCGCTCTGAGCAGGCGGTATATCCACGACCTGGACCTCGACCTCGACGTGGTGCAGCAGGCCTTCTGCTCCTCCCTACCCCACCTCCGGGACATCGCGGCCACGGGCAATCTCGCGGCCTGGCTGCGTCGCACCACCATCAACCTCGCCATCGACGAGCTTCGCCGCAACGCGCGCGCTGCTCGCATGTTCAGCCCGTCGCTCGACGGCACCCTCACGGCACGCACCATGGCGGTGGACTCCGATCCGCGGCGGAACCCCGAGGACGCGCTGGAGCGATCGCAGCGGCGTGACGCGGTGCTGGCGGCGACGGCGCGAATGCCCGACCGTCTGCGCACCGCACTCGTGCTCCGGGAGATCCACGGGCTCTCCCACGTGGACGTCAGCCGGCGGCTCGGTATCTCGCGGACCGCGTCGGAGGCGCTGATCTGTCGTGCACGGGCTCGTTTCAAGCGAGAGTACCTCAGCGTCTCGGGCGACAGCGCGCGTCGCACCGCTCCACCGCGGGCGACATGGTCTCCACCACGCGACATCTCTGCACGACAGGAGCTTCGACATGCCGGCTGACAGTCACCATCGTCCGCACCTGCGACGGTTTCCCCTTGTCGTGGCGCTTGCGGTGGCGGCCGCGAGTCCGCTCGTCGCCTGCGGCGGCGCGGCGAAGGCGCAAGACGTCGTCGTCTCCGTCGCCGGCACAGGTCAGATCAGCGCCGAGGTGGGTGGCCTCGGCCGCACCACCGCGAGCGTGGACATCCCCGTGCTGCTGAGCACCGTCGGCCTCAAGGGCACCACCGTCGTGCAGTCGGTGGACGTCCAGATCGGCCAGCACGTGAGCAGGGGCCAGCAGCTGCTCTCCCTCGATCCGACCCAGCTCACCCTGCCGGTACTCTCGGCACAGTCGCACCTCGCCTCGCTGCAGGCCTCGCTCCGACAGGCCCAGGCGGCGCTGGCCGCGGCGCAGGCCGCAGCCGGCAACGGCGCCGCCCTGCAGGCAGCCGTCGACCAGGCCAACGGGCAGCTGCAGCAGGCCCAGCAGCAGCTCTCCGGCGCGCTCGCCAAGGGCGACCAGATCGCTGCGGCGATCGCCGCCAATCGTGTGCAGGTGGGTCAGGTCGCGCTCGCCAGGGCACAGGCGCAGCAGCAGGCGGACCAGGCCCGGCAGGGCCCGAGCATCGCGGCGCTGCAGGCCAAGGTGCTCGACCTCTCCGGTCAGCTGACCGTGGAGACCAACCTCACCCAGCTGGTCACCAACCGGTCGGCGAGCATCACCTCGCCGATCGACGGATACGTGAACCAGCTCAACGTGACGGTGGGCAGCCCGGCACCGACGAGCCAGCTGCTGGTCGATGTCATCGACACCTCGCAGCTCGAGGTGAACGCCCAGGTCGCAGTCGCCGACCGGGTGGGCATCCAGCCGGGTGACAACGTCGACGTCACGTATGCCCAGTTGCCCCAGGTCGTCCTCCACGGTTCGGTGACCGCGATCAGCCCGGGCACCGACTCGCTCGGTCTCACCGTCACCGTGGTGGTCAGCGCGCCCAACACCGCCGACCGGCAGGTACCGGTCGGCACCCAGGCCTTCGTCCACATCAGGGTTCCCCGCCAGGCGGCGGTCACGGTGCCGCGCCTCGCGGTGGTGACCCCCGACCAGGCGCCGACGGTGTTCGTGGTCAGCGGTTCCAGCGTGCAGCGGCGGTCCGTGGTCCTGGGCCGGAGCGACGACGTGTCCGCGGAGATCGTCAAGGGCGTCTCCGCAGGCGACAAGGTGGTGATCGTCGGCACCCAGAGGCTCGACGACGGGTCGGCGGTCCGCGTGGTGTCGCAGGGCGCATGACCCAGCTGAGGATGGCCGTGCGGCGTGCGGTGACCGCGTGCCGCCGCCTGCCCTCGTTGGTGGCCGACGTCAGGCGCAGGGTATCGCTGCCCGCGCTGGCGGGGGTCCCGCTGGTGCTCGTGGGATTGGCGCTGCCGTGGCTGGGGGTGCCCCTCGAGTCGCAGCTCCACGCCACCGCGCTCCCGGTGGTGGCCGGGCCGGTCCCGGTCGTCGCCGCGATCAGCTATGGCGCCGTGGTCGCCTGCCTGGTCGTCGCCGCCCTGGTCGGGCTCGCGCTGTGCCGCGGCAGGGCCGGCACCCTGACCTGCGTCGCCGGACTGGGGATCGTCGCGATGGCGATCCTCTTCGTCGTCTACTCGAGCCTCGGCGACGCTGAGCTCACCGCGCGCCTCACCCGGCAGCAGGCCGAGATGGACGCGATGAGCAGCCACTTCGGCTACCCGATCGGCCGCGGCGGGCCGACCAGCCTGCTCTTCATCCCGCTCAGCCGCGGCTGGCTGATCGTCTCCGACGCGTTGCGACCCGGCTGGCTGGCCACGCTCTGTGGCGGTGTCCTGCTCGCACTCGCGGGCGGCCGGGCGCCGCTTCGGTGGGCCCGGGCCCACCGGTGGCGGTCCGCCGCCGCGTTCTCCGTCGCGGCCACGGCGCTCCTCGCAACAGTCGGTCCCTGCATCGCCGCGAACCTCCTCGTCGACTCGGGGATCGCGGCAACCGGGAGCGGCGACTACGCGACCGCGGCGAGTCGCCTGCGGCTCGCGGCGCGGCTCAACCCCCGCATCTCGGTGCGCCCCGACGTGCAGCTCGCCCTGGGGGGCGCGGCCCTGGCCCAGGGCGACCAGAGCTCCTCCCTCGCGCTGCTCGCGCAGTCCCAGGTGCTCGTCAGTGACCATGCGGAGGCCACCGCCGCCACGGTCCTCCGGCAGGCCCACGACGCCGCTCCGACCGACACGGTGATCGTCGACGAGCTGGCCCAGGTGGCACGCGATCTCATCTGGTCTCACGCCGATCCCCGGGCGATGATCCAGCTCCTGCAGCAGCCCTACGGCGACCGTCCGGCGAACCACTACGCCATGGGGAGGTACCTGTACCTGCACGGCGACTTCGCGACCGCCGTCCAGGAGATGGATCACGTCCTCCAGCAGACGGCGGAGCCGAACGTCGAGTCGTCGGCGCTCACCTACGTCGCCCTGAGCGAGTATCGGGAGGGGGACGCCTCGGACGCGCGCGCGCACATC
>DATKEY010000218.1:0-3207 GCA_035544475.1 Candidatus Dormiibacterota bacterium
CAGCCGAGCCGACATCGACCGCGTCTGCGGGAAGGTCGAGGCGCGCGGCCTCAAGACCCACCTCAGCGAGGGCGAGGACCGCACCGTGATCGGGGTGATCGGCCACGACCCCTTCTCGGTCAAGGACGCCTTCACCCACGACCAGTCGGTCGAGGAGGTGGTGCGGATCACCCGGCCGTACAAGCTCAGCGGCCGCGAGTTCCGGAAGGCCGACACCGTGATCCGGCTCGGCAACGGGCAGACCATCGGTGGGGACGAGGTCGTCCTGATGGCCGGTCCCTGCAGCGTCGAGGGCGAGGAGATGCTGCTGGAGACCGCCCGTGCGGTTCGTGACGGAGGTGGCCACATCCTGCGGGGCGGGGCCTTCAAGCCGCGAACGTCGCCCTACGCGTTCCAGGGGCTCGGGCGCGAGGGGTTGCGCTTCCTCGCCGAGGCGCGGCGCCAGACCGGGCTGCCGGTGATCACCGAGGTGATGACGCCGAGCGAGGTCGAGACCGTCGCCGAGGTCGCCGACATCGTCCAGATCGGCGCCCGCAACATGCAGAACTTCGACCTGCTCCGCGAGGTGGGTCGTCACCCACGGCCGGTGATGCTCAAGCGCGGCCTCAGCAACACGATCGAGGAGTGGCTGCTGAGCGCCGAGTACGTGCTCTCCCAGGGGAACTACAACGTGATCCTCTGCGAGCGTGGCATCCGCACCTTCGAGACGATGACCCGCAACACCCTCGACATCGCCTGCGTGCCCCTCCTCGAGGAGCTCAGCCACCTGCCGGTGGTCATCGATCCCTCGCACGGGACCGGCCGCTGGTCGCTGGTCGGCGCGTGCGCGCGCGCCGCCATCGCCGCGGGCGCCGACGGGGTGATGATGGAGGTTCATCCGCGTCCGGACGAGGCGCTCTCGGACGGCCCCCAGTCGCTCACCCCGCAGAACTTCGCGGCGCTGGTTCCCCAGCTGCAGCGGGTCGCGGCGGCGGTGGGGAGGCGGCTCGCCGACCCGGTGCGCGCCGACACCGCCGACGCCGCCGTCGCCGGATAGCGGTGGACGAGGGCCCGCCGCGCAGCGTCGCGGTGGTGGGGCTGGGGCTGATCGGCGCCTCGCTGCTCGGCGCCCTGCGCGCCCGGCTGCCCCGCACCCGCCGGATCGGCGTCGCCCGCCGGCCGGAGATCGCCGCCCGCGCCCTCGCGGACGGCCTCTGCGACGAGGCCGGCACGGGCGCCGAGCTGCTCGCCCGTGCCGAGCTCGTGGTGCTCTGCACCCCGGTCGATGCGATGGAGGGCTGGCTCGCGGAGTGCGCCGAGGTGGCGCCGCAGGCCCTGGTCACCGACTGCGGGAGCACGAAGGCCTGGCTCGTCGACCGGGCCGCGGCGCTGCTCGGCGAGGGACGCTTCCTCGGCGGCCACCCGATGGCGGGCCGCGAGAGCAGCGGCTACGACGCCGCCGAACCCGGGCTCTTCGAGGGCTGCACCTGGGTGGTGACCCCGCGGAGCGACGCCGACCTCGCCGCGTTCACCCCCTGGCTGACGGTGATCGAGATGCTCGGCGCCCACCTCGAGGTGATGGACGCGGCCACCCACGACGCCGCGGTCGCCGCAATCTCCCATCTGCCGTTCGCGCTGAGCGCGGCGCTGGTCCAGGCGGTGGCCGGCGATCCCGCGTGGCCGCAGGCGCGCCGTCTGGCGGCGAGCGGCTTCCGCGACATGGCCCGGCTGGCCGGCGGCGACCCGGTGATGTACGCGGCGATCTCGCGCACCAACGCGGTGCCGATGCTCGCCGCTCTCGACCGGCTCGAGGCGGAGCTCGTGGCCCTGCGCGCCCGCCTCGGCGGAGGCGACGGCGGCGAGGCCTGGTACGCGGCGGCCCGCGAGCTCCGCACGGAGTGGCTGAGCGAGCGCGCGGCTTCCGGGAGGCCGGTATGACGATCGTGCGCGTCGACGGCGCGTCGAGGGTCGACGGCGAGGTCACCGTCCCCGGCGACAAGTCGATCAGCCACCGCGCGCTCCTGCTGGGGGCCCTGGCCCGGGGCCGCACCTTCCTCGGCAACCTCTCGCCCGCGGCCGACGTGGCGAGCACCGCGCGCTGTCTGTCCGCCTGCGGCGTGTGGCTGCGTCCCTTCGGGGAGGGAAAGGTGGTGATCGACGGCGGCGGCGTCGGCGCCTCGCTCACCGAGCCCGCCGAGGTCCTCGACTGCGGCAACTCGGGCACCACGATGCGCCTGCTGAGCGGCGTCCTCGCGGGCCACGCGATCGAGGCCACCCTCGACGGCGACGAGTCGCTGCGGCGCCGGCCGATGCGCCGCGTGGCCGTGCCTCTCGAGCTGATGGGCGCCGAGGTCGAGCCCTCGCCCGCGGGCACCGCGCCGCTGCGCATCCGCGGCCGCCACCCGCTGCGCGCCGTCGAGTACGAGCTGCCGGTGGCGAGCGCGCAGCTGAAGTCCGCGGTCCTCCTCGCCGGGCTCGCCGCGGACGGGCCCACGACCGTCGTCGAGCCGGCGCCGAGCCGCGACCACACCGAGCGACTGCTGCGGCTCTGCGAGGTGTCGGTCGAGGTCGACGGCAGGCGGGTGCGGGTCACCCCGGCCACCCCTCAGCCTTTCGGCCTGCGCGTCCCCGGCGACCTCAGCTCGGCGGCCTTCCTGCTCGCCCTCGCCGCCGCCCGCCCCGGCTGGCGGGCGCGCTGCCCCCGGGTCACGCTCAATCCGGGTCGCACCGGGGTGCTCGAGGTGCTCGCGGAGATGGGGGCGGAGGTACGCGTCGAGCCGGGCCCCGACGTGGGCGGGGTCGAGCCCGCCGGCGATGTCGAGGTGCGCGGCGCTCCGCTCCGCGCGGTGACCGTGGCCGGCGATCTCATCCCCCGCCTCATCGACGAGCTGCCGGTGCTCGCCGTCCTCGCCACCCAGGCGGAGGGGACGACGGAGATCCGCGACGCGGCCGAGCTCCGCGCCAAGGAGAGTGACCGGATCGCGCTCGTCGCCGCCGGGCTGCGCGCCCTCGGCGCGGAGTGCGACGAGACCCCCGACGGGCTCGCCGTCCACGGTCCGGTGCGGCTGCGCAGCGCCTCCCTCGACGCCCACGGCGACCACCGCCTCGCCATGGCCTGGGCGGTCGCCGCCTGCCTCGCCGGCGGGGACGGCCCCACCACGATCGACGGCGCCGACTGTGTCGCGGTGTCCTATCCGCGCTTCTTCGAGGACCTCGCCGGGGTGTGGC
>DATKEY010000219.1:0-3253 GCA_035544475.1 Candidatus Dormiibacterota bacterium
AAGTCGTGTGAAGATCCGCGAAGACAGTGTCCGCTAGTGGAAGTCGTGGGAGGACGGCGGGTGCAGGTCCGCGGCGGCGGCGACCGGAGGAGTGTGGCCGTGCTGTGAGCGCGGCGCGGCGGGGTCGGCACCGCCGCCGAGCGCGGCGACGCGGTCGTCGAGCACCCGGCCGTCGGCGTCGAGGGCGCGGATCCGCTCGACGATGAGGTTGAGCCGTCCCGCCTCCGACTGGAGCCGGCCGTCGACGAGCAGCAGCGGATGGAAGTTGGCGATGCTGCGGGTGCGCCGCACCACCGGGGGGCGCAGGATGAGGTCGAGATGACCGCCCTCGTCGGCGAGGGTGAAGAAGCGGAAGCCCTTCGCGGTCATCGGCGCCTGGCGGGCGATCACCAGGCCGCCGACGCGCAGAGCGGTGCCGTCGGCGAGCTGTGCCACCTCGCAGAGTGGGGTGCAGCCGAGCACGTTCAGCTGCTCGCGGAGGAAGGCGACGAGGTGGGGGCCGGTGCTCAGCTCGCTGATCCGGTACTCCGCCGCCGTCCGGTCCCGCTCGCCCATCGGCGGCAGCGGCGGGGCGGGTGCGGGGGCGACGAGCAGCGGCGGCGGAGGGGGGGCGGGTGGAGCCTCGCGGGGAGGATCGCCGGGGCGCTGTCCCGCGATCGCGCCGCGGCCGCGGGGCGGTCCGGTGGTGGTGAGCGGCCCGGTGCCCGGCGCCGCGGCGCGTGGGCGCGGACGCCGCGAGACGCCGTCCTCGCCGGCGCGCAGCTCCCAGAGGAGGGCGCGCCGCGGCCGTCCGGGGGCGACCCTGTCGAAGGCGCCGACCATGACGAGGTTCTCCATCGCCGGCCGGGGGACGCCGGTGCGCCGCCAGAACTCCTCGACCGAACCCACGCCGGCGACCGCCGCCTCCTCGCAGCGGGCCCGCGCCTCGGGGCCGAGGGCGCGGACGTAGTTGAAGCCGAGGCGCACCGCCCAGTCCGACAGCCCGCCGCCGCCGACTCGCGGCCGTCTGCGGGTGGCGACGGCGGCGCGTTCAGCGGCCGTGAGCGGCGGTGCGCCGTCGCCGATCCACTCCATGGTGCAGCGCGCCCGGCTGCGCCGTGCGTCGACGGGAAGGGCGCAGACACCGTGCCGCTTGCCGTCCTCGACGAGCACCGACGGGTGGTAGAAGCCCATCGGCTGGGCGTTGAGGAGCGCGCAGAGCCAGGCGGCGGGGTGGTGGAGGCGCAGCCAGGCGGTCTCGTAGGCGGTGCGCGCGAAGGCGGCGGCGTGGCTCTTGCAGAAGCCGTAGACGGCGAAGCCCGCCACCGCCTTGAAGATCTCCTCGCTCACCTCCTCGGGGAGGTCGCGGGCGACGCAGCGGCTGATGAACTCGTCGTGGAGCTCGGCCATCTCCATCCGTGAGCGGTGCCGGTTCATCGCCCGGCGGAAGCGGTCGGCCTCGCCCGCGGTGTAGCCGGCCACCTCCATGACGATCCGCAGGATCTGCTCCTGGTAGAGCACCACCCCGTGGGTTTCGGCCAGCATCGGCTCCAACGACGGGTGCAGGTAGGTGACCGGCTCCAGCCCCTGGCGACGGCGCAGGTAGGGGTTGACGGCGTTGCCCTGGATCGGTCCGGGCCGGATGATCGCCACCTGGACGATGAGGTCGTTGAACACCCGCGGCTGCGACTGGTGGAGCGACTGCTGCTGGGCGCGCGACTCGATCTGGAAGAGGCCGATGGTGTCGGCGGCGCAGATCACGTCGTAGACGCGGGGGTCGTCGAGGGGAAGGGCGTCGAGGTCGGGGCGCTCGCCGGTCGTCGCCTCGACGTGGTCGAGGCACTCCTTGATCGCGCTCAGGGTGCGCAGCCCGAGCAGGTCCATCTTGATGAGGCCGAGGTCCTCGACGTCGTCCTTGTTGAACTGCACGACGACCCGGCCGGGCATGGTGGCGCGCTCGACGGGGGCGACGTCGACGAGCGGCGCCCCGGTGACGAGCATCCCGCCGACGTGGATGCCGAGATGGCGGGGACAGCCCTCGATGCGCTGCAGCAGGTCGAGGAAGTGGGTCCACGGGAGCGAGGTGGCGACCTGTGCGGGATCGAGGCCCGCGGCCTCCATCGCGTCGGTGGCGCTGCCCATGAACCAGGCGCCCACCGACTTGGCGAGACGGTCGATCACCGGTTCGGGGACGTCGAGCGCCGCGCCCACCTGGCGCACCGCCATCCGCGGCCGGAAGGTGACGATGTTCGCGACCATCCCGGTGCGCTCCGCGCCGTAGCGGTCGTAGACGTACTGGATCACCTCCTCGCGGTGCTCGGTGGAGAAGTCGATGTCGATGTCGGGCGTGCCCTGGTGGTCCTCGTGGAGAAAGCGCTCGAAGAGCAGGTCGTGCTCGACCGGGTCGACACGGGTGATGCCGAGCAGGTAGGCGACGATGCTGTCGGCGGCGCTCCCCCGCCCCTGTCCGGGGATGCCGCGCTCGCGGGCGAATCGCATGATGTCCCAGGTGATGAGGAAGAACTCGGCGAGCCCGGTCGTCTCGATGACCCCGAGCTCGCGGCGCAGCCTCGCCCGCACCGCGCCGGTCACCGGGCGGTAGCGCTGGGACAACCCCTCCTCACAGAGACGGCGCAGCACCGAGAGCGGCGTCTCGCCCTCGGGGACGGCGAAGCCGGGGAAGCGCACATCGCTGAAGTCGAGCGCGACCCGGCACTGCGACGCCAGGTGCGACGCGCAGTCGAAGGCCTCGGGGTGGTCGCCGAGAAGGACGCGCAGCTCCGCCTCGGACTTGACGCGGTGCTCGGCGTTGGGGAGCAGCAGCCCGTGGGCGGCGGCGCGGTCGAGGGTGGTGCGATGGCGGATGGCGGTGAGCACGTCGAGCAGCGGCTTGTCCGCCGCGGTCGCGTGGACGGGGGTGTTCGACGCCACCGCCGCCAGCCCGCAGCGCCGCGCCAGCGCCGCCGTCTCCGCGACCAGCCAGCTGTCCGCGGGATGGAGGTGATGGGTGAGCAGCAGCACCACCCGGTCACGCCCGAAGGCCTCGCGCAGCCGCTCGGCGGCATGGGTGGCGGCACGCCGGTCGCCGCGGAGCAGGGCGGCGGTGATCTCCGACTCCGGCCCGCCGGCGAGCACGGTGCAGCCGTCGAGCTCCGCGGGGTCGATCACCGCCGCGGGGCCGGACGCGGGGCGGCGGGTCGAGGGCAGTGACGGCCAGCCCTGGGGGAAGGGCCCGGCGGTGGTGCGCAGCGCCGCCGGGCGCTCGGGGGACGGG